>JBAWBG010000311.1:0-8449 GCA_049589695.1 Candidatus Sulfotelmatobacter sp.
GGCCGGGAGTGGCCTAAGCCCTTGAAACTCCAAAACCTTTTGGTAACTCCATCGAGCCGTTCCCTTTGGTGCGCCGAAAGTATTGGCACGCTCAAGTCCGATCGCTTAAGTCGGAAAGCTTCTCTGCCGATAAACCCAGCAGCACCTGAATCTGATGCCGCCCCATGCCTTCCTTTCAGGATCCGGAAATTTACCGCGACATCCTCGACTGCCTGCAGATCGGGGTCAGCGTACTTGATCTGCAAAAGAAAATAGTCTTCTGGAGTGACGGTGCGGAAAAAATAACCGGCTTTGCCCGCATCGATGTCCTCGGCCACGCCTGCGCGGAAAATATTCTTCTCCATTGCAATCTCAATAGCTGCGAAATGTGCGCCGGAAGTTGCCCCATGGCAGCCGCGTTGCACGGCGGCAACCCGGCCGAAGCCATGAGTTCCATCCATCACCGCTCAGGCTACTGGACTCCCGTACACATCTGGGCCATCCCTCTGCGCGACAAACACGGTTCCATCATTGGCATCATCCAGACTTTTCAAAACGAATTCGCCGTGCAAGGTCCCAGCCCCAACGATCGCAGCATAAAAGAACGTGGCTGCCTCGATTACGCCACCGAACTGCCCAACCACGCCATGATGCAGTCGCACCTGCGCGAAATGCTTGGAACGTTTTCCAATCTTCACATCCCCTTCGGCGTACTTTGTGTGGAGGTGCCTGAACTCAGCGGATTTCGCGCCCGCTATGGGCAGGAGGCAACCGCATCGATTCTCCGCGTTCTGGCTCGCACCTTGCGAAACACGATATGGCCCACCGACTTCGTCGGCCGCTGGAGCGAAGACCGTTTTCTCGTGGTCCTGGCCGGTTGCTACGGCCAAGCGCTGCACGCCGTCTGTCAGCGCATTTTGAAGATGATGCTTCGCGCCACCATCAAGTGGTGGGGAGAGGAATTGTCTGTTCCAGTTTTGATCGGAAGCACGGGGACGTTGCCGGGCGACGACGTCGAATCGCTCTTGCGCCGCGCCGAGGAATCACTCAGACAAAATCGCGGCGCAGCCTCTGGCGCCTCCCCGGGCACCTCATCATCGACAGGCTAAGTAAACGGCTTAAACATGTTTGCAATTATCGGCATCGTCGTTGTCTTCGGTTGCGTGGTTGGCGGCTATCTCATGGAGCATGGCAATCTCCGCGTGCTCCTCCAGCCCGCCGAACTCGTCACCATCGGCGGGGCCGCCATCGGCACCATCCTCATCGCCAATCCGCTTCACATTCTCAAACAGATTGCCGGAGGCATCGGCGGAGTCTTTGGCGGTTCCAAATTCACCAGGCAAGCGTATGTGGATTCTCTGAAAATGATGTACGACCTGCTCAACAAGGCCCGCAAAGATGGCCTCATGTCTCTCGAAAACGACGTCGAAGAGCCCGATAAAAGTCCCATCTTTTCCAAAGGCCCCGCGCTTTTTAAAAACCACCACATCCGCGATTTTGTCTGCGATTCGCTTCGCATGGCCATCACCGGCGTCGACGCTTTCGATCTGGACAGCACGCTCGATCTCGACTTGGAGGTTCATCACCATGACGCCGAGCAGCCCACCGCCGCGCTCTCCAACGTAGCCGACTCATTGCCCGGTCTCGGCATTGTCGCTGCCGTGCTTGGCATCGTGATCACCATGAGCGCCATGGGAGGGCCTCCCGAAGAAATCGGCAAGAAAGTCGCCGCCGCTCTGGTAGGAACATTCCTCGGAATTCTTCTGTGTTACGGCTTGGTCGGTCCCATTGCGGCCAATATGGTGAAAGTTGCCGCCGATGAACACGCTTATCTCTACGTCTTGCGCGTTTTGATGATCTCGTTTTTAAAGGGCACCGCCCCTATCATGGCGGTGGAAGTGGCCCGTCGCGCCGTCCCCGGCCATGTCCGTCCTTCATTTAAAGAATTGGAAGCAGCCTGCCGCAACAAAGGCGCCGAAGCTGCTACGCCGGAGGCCGCAGCCGCCGCGGCCGGCGGATAGAAATCACAGACCATCCTATGGATAAATCCAGTCCCATCATCATCATCAAGAAAAAAGGAAGCCACGGCGGCCATCACGGCGGCGCGTGGAAGGTCGCCTATGCCGATTTCGTCACTGCCATGATGTCTCTTTTCATCGTGCTCTGGCTGCTCAGCAGCAGCAAACCAGTGCAGGAGGCCGTCGGCGGCTATTTCCGCGATCCCAGCGGTACCGCCGAAAAAAAAGGATCGATCAACGTCGGAGCGGGAGAGAATTTCGTTCTCTCAAAAGATGACATGCCCAAGCTCAAAGATCAGCTCGAGCAAAAAATTCGCGAAATGAATGACTTCGAAAAACTCAAGAGCCATGTAGAAATGACCATCACTAGCGAAGGCTTGCGGATTGAACTCATGGAATCCGCTTCCGGCACCTTCTTCGACAGCGGTAGCCCCAAACTCAACGCCGACGGACGCGATCTGCTGATCACCCTCGCACAGGAACTCAGTAAGCTACCCAACAAAATTTCCATTGAAGGGCATACCGATTCCAAGCCTTACGCCACCTCCGGCAACTACACCAACTGGGAGCTTTCCACCGATCGCGCCAACGCCGCCCGCCGCCTGATGCAGGACAACGGAATTGCACACGGGCAGATCTCCCAGGTGCGTGGATTCGCCGATCAGCGATTGCGTAAACCTGAGGACCCGCTTGATCCCTCCAACCGCCGCGTCTCTCTCATCGTGCAATACACCACGAAAGATCCTGACCAGGAAGCTGCGAAGCCTCCTGCAACAGCCGAAGAGAAAAAACTTGAGGGCACCACTCCCGCAAAACCCTCCCCCGGAACCGAGAAGCCGATCGAAAAAGCGTTGCCTACGGAACCGGAAAAAATAAGACCGGCGAAAAAATAGCCAGGGAAAAATAGAACAAACAGGGCTCACACCAAAATCTACGACGAACACAGCGTCATGCGCAGCGGACCTTACGCCACCTTACGTTCATCACACAACTGCTGATAGTAGTCGCGCCCTCGCTCGTACCCGCTGCGAAACGGTTCGTCCACCTTTTCAGCCGGATACTGACGCTCGAGTTCTTCAATCTGCGCCGTCATTTCCCCTAACACTTGATCGTATTCTTTGCAGCGTGTGCGCGCGTGCAGTGCCGCCTCGAACCCCATGCGATAGAACTTTTCATTCTCATCAAATTTCCTGCCTTCCGAGGAATAGTGCTCCTGCTCCGTCTCCCGTAAACCCACCCACCATTGTTCGCGCGCCGCATCGACCTCCTCCGCGCCTTCGGCCTTCAACAACTCGCGAGCCAGCGCAGCCTGCGCTTCATCCTCTGCCATCACGATTAGCACACTGCGTCCCTTGCGCAACGCATCCTCGTAAACAAACACCTCATCTTCCGGCAGTCCATCGGTCATAAAATTTTCTGCTTTTCCGCCCGCCGCCGCGCCAATCCCCGCCCCTGCTGCGCCCGCAAATGCTCCGGCCAACAGTCCAATTGCTGTGATCGGCCCCACTCCCGGTATCAGCACCGCCACTACCAGTGGACCCGCCGATAATCCCGCAGCTCCGCCCACCAACGCTCCGATCGCCTTACCCATCCCCGGTTGCTCGGCCGCAATCGTGGGCACGGATTGCAACTTCGCGTCGTCGCTTCCCGGAGTTAGTAAAGTAATTCGCTCTTCTGGCACACCAGTTGAACACAACTGTTCACTTGCACGTTTCGCATCCGCCGCGGATCCAAATACTCCAGTAACAGCTTTCATCGTGATCATCCTTTCCTGTGACGACCGTACCTGCACCGTGACTACGCAACTAATGCTGTGACAACCGCGTCTCCAGACCGCGACCAAAAGCAACACGACCGTAAGCACCACGATCGGGAAGGGTAGGAGTTCACTCGTGCCGAAATGCCCGTCCGAAGGCGGGCTTTAGCCACTGGAGCGCGCCGTTCCTGGTCGACTACGCCCGATGACGGCCAATATCGACAACGCTCTCGCGAGCAGAACCTTTGGCCCAGCATTCAGATGAGCGTATCCCCGGCGAGGTTGTCGGTCACCCCTCCCGCACCATCGCCGCGCCAACAAGTTTCTGCACCACATACTCGCGTCCAATCGCATCCAAATTTTAATTCGAAAATAGATTGACCAGTCAAGAAAATGTCTTCCCCTCATAAATCTCGACAATCTGACAGTCCTGCCATTCTGTTCGACCTGGACGGAACCCTCATCGACACGGTTTACGATCACGTAACCGCATGGTCTGCGACCCTCACCAGCGCCGGCATCATCGTTCCCAAGTGGAAAATTCATCGCCGCATCGGTATGAATGGAGAGTCCCTCGTCCATCAGTTGGTTCGCGAACTGAAAAACGTTCCGAGGAAAATTGATATTGAAGCGCTGGAAAAGAAACACGACGCCGAGTTTCGGAGAGCCAATCCTCATCCCAAACCACTTCCCGGTGCAAATGAGTTGCTCGAATATCTCACTCGTCGCGGCATCAAGTGGGCAATCGCCACCACCGGCGGTAAGAAGCAAACCCAACGCCTACTGAAGAATTTAAGTATTCCGAAAAAACTACCACTCGTCACTGGAGACGACGTAGCCAATGCCAAACCTTCCCCAGACGTTTTCGTCCTGGCTGCCCGCCACCTCCGCGTACCCATCGCTGACTGCATCGTCACAGGCGACAGTATCTGGGACGTTCTCGCTGCAGGCCGCAAGCGCGCTCTTCCGGTTGGCCTACTCTGTGGCGGCTATTCTCAAGAAGAACTCGAGCGCGCCGGTGCCTTTCGCGTTTACAACGATCCCGCCGACATGCTCATGCACATCGAAGACCTTGGCGCTTTGAGCTGGTAGCGTGGGAGGCGGGAAACGAACTTCGTGCGAAGACTGCGGTTGTAATCAAACCGCTACTCCTATATGAATATGCTTCGGTAAATCCCGCATCGCAAGATTTTTATGCCAGCCGAAAATCTCCGATCTGAATTCGAAAAACGCTTTGGCACTCCTTGCACCATCTTCCGCGCCCCCGGCCGCGTCAACTTGATCGGCGAACACACCGACTATAACGACGGATATGTAATGCCCGCCGCAATCGCCTTCGACACTTTCGTAGCCTGCGCTGAAACCAATAGCGGCGATATATCGATCCAGTCGCTGCAGGATCCACAAGCCGCCACGTTCCCCGTTCACGAATCGAACCCTCAGCCCGCACACAACTGGACTGATTACGTTCGCGGCGTTCTCATTCAACTGGAACACGATGGCCTCTCCATCCCCGGCGCAAATCTTCTGGTTGATGGACAAGTCCCCATCGGCGCCGGTCTAAGCTCATCGGCAGCTCTCGAGGTCGCGACAGCCCTGGCTCTCCTGAGCTTTTCGAATCATTCCACGGGATCCGCCGCCATCGCTAAATTTTGCCAGCGTGCGGAAAACGAATTCGTCGGTTCCCGCTGCGGCATCATGGATCAATTCGCTTCGCTGCACGGCCGCGACGGAAGCGCATTGCTGCTGGACTGCCGCTCTCTGGACACTCGTTCCCTTCCCCTGCCGGGGAATGTCAGCCTCGTGATCTGCAACACCATGGTGAAGCATTCAATCGCGCACGGTGAGTACAACGTCCGCCGCGCGGAATGTGAAGAGTGCGTTCGCTATTTCGCTCAGCATCGAAAAACTGTGAAAGCGCTACGCGACGTCACCGAAGATGATTTGTGCCAGTTCGCCAGCGGACTTTCGGATGTATTGCTCCGGCGTTGCAGACATGTAGTCACAGAGAATGCGCGCGTCCTCGCTGCCGCGGCCGCGCTCGAATCCGGCAACCTCAAGCGCCTCGGTCAACTGATGTACGAATCGCATCGCAGCCTCAAGGATGATTTCGAAGTCAGTTGCACGGAACTGGACATCATGGTCGAACTGGCTCGCGAGCTTCCCGGTGTCCATGGCGCTCGTATGACCGGCGGCGGCTTTGGCGGCTGCACCATCAATTTCGTGGAGCGCAGCGAAGCTTTGCCGTTCAGCGAGCGAATCGTCGAGGCCTATCAGCACGCAACTCAAATCCGTGCGGAAATTTATATCACGCACGCTGCGCCCGGCGCCGGTCCTGCGCTTGAATAGAATAAGGTCGTAAAAGGAATCTGCAGGATGACTGCGAAAGAAAGTTGAGAAGTGATGCTGCAAACTACGTTCCTGCGAACCAAATCGGCAACCTACGCGCGGGTGAGGAGTGCCACATTGCAACACCGAGCGATTAACGAACGCAAGTGCAACCGTGGAAGAGCGGCGCTTTAGCGCCGCGTCAACCGTAAAACGAATCTGGGCTTTAGCCCCCGTCGTCGTATCATGCTCGAAGCTTTTGCCAATCTAACATCGCACCACAAAAGATATAACTCGTGACCGAAATAATATCGCCATCTACCGGCTCCTCCCATCGCCGCCTGAATATCCTCACCGGCGAATGGGTCCTGGTGTCGCCGCATCGCGCGCAACGCCCCTGGCAAGGTCAAGTGGAAACCGTCCTGCAGCGCCGCGAGCCGGCTTACGATCCCGCCTGTTATCTTTGTCCAGGAAACACCCGGGCGGGCGGCGAACGCAATCCCGCGTATTCCTCCATTTTCGTCTTCGACAACGACTACCCCGCTCTTCGTCCTCACTCGGTAAAAGAACAAGTCCCGCAGAGCGAGCTAATTGTTTCGCAACCAGAACCAGGCATCTGCCGCGTGGGATGTTTTTCTCCGCGCCACGATCTCACCCTGGCGGGCATGAACCAAAAAGAAATCGTCGCAGTCATCGAAATGTGGCGTCAGCAATTCGCCGATCTTGGGGGCCGCGACTTCATCAACTACGTACAGATTTTCGAAAACCGTGGCGCTATGATGGGCGCCAGCAATTCTCATCCGCATTGCCAGATTTGGGGAACCAACTCCCGGCCCAATGAGCCGGCCAAGGAACAAACTTCGCAGCTCAATTACCTGCAATCCCACCAGCAATGCCTGCTCTGCGAATATTTGCGCGTCGAGACATCCTGCGGCGACCGCCTGATATTCGAGAACGAACATTTCGTCGTCCTCGTGCCCTTCTGGGCGGTCTGGCCATTCGAAACTTTAATTCTGCCCCGCCAGCACATGGCCGATCTTTCCCGGCTAACCCTCGAACAGAGCGAACAACTCGCCGACGTATTGCAAAAGCTCACTTCCTGTTATGACCGCTTATTCGACACGCCCTTTCCGTACTCCATGGGTTTCCATCAGCAACCCACGGATGGCCCGCTTCACGACGAGTGGCATCTGCACGCGCATTTTTTCCCGCCGCTCTTGCGCTCCGCGAGCATACGAAAATTCATGGTCGGCTTCGAGCTGCTCGGCACTCCCCAACGCGACATCACTCCAGAATTCGCCGCTGAGCGACTAAGAAATCTTTGCAACAATATTTAATGAAGATGGGGCAGGAACGAACCAAAGAATGGCTCCTCAGGTAGGAAACGAAACCAGCAAGGTGCTTAGAATACGAACCTGTCGTCGCCCACAGCCTACACAGTACGCGATTTTCAGCGTCTGCATATAGATATGCATCCTGCCTGACGTTTCTGGCCTGAAAAAGGATGCAAAACGCTCGAATCGGACGCCCAAGAAGGGGAAAAAGGACTGCGGCGATGGCTGGGTTTCAAATGGATTCGCCACATACGTCGCAACGGTAGAGCACAGTTTCGCCAGCCGCCACTGGCCCATCCGCGAATATCTCAGCATGAACTAATCCTGAACACGACACCACCGAGTCGCCATGCGGTTGCGGAAACTCTTGACCCTCAGGACTCTGGCAGCCGGAACAACCCTTGTCTCCTACGACGTGATCCTTCCCTTCAGCTCTGATCTTCATGATCCTTCGCCCTCCAAAACTCCTGACTGCATGCGCAGCGGCTGCGTTTCGATGCTCAATCGCAGACAGAAGGTTGGTTGTCGTGTTAAACTGGAGCGTTCCCATCTTGCAAAAGGAGCGTTTTCATGGCTCTGGAGCATTGAGTCTGAAGGATCAGTATGGCTAAGAAGGACGAACAGAAGGCGAAGTTGAACGGGAGCGGCAAGAGCCGCTTGAAGATGTTTGTCGCTGGCTTCGATATGGAGGGCAGCGATGAAGTGATGGCCGAGGGTTTCAAGGCAATCAGGGAACTCTCAGCGTCCATCTCGCGCAGCACGGTTCTGCCTCCAGCGTTGGTTTCGAAGCCTGCGCTAAGTGCAAAGGCAACAGGTACAACGACTGTGGACGCTGAGGAAGTTGAGCAGCCCGTCGAAGTCGCGGAAGAAGAGGTTGAAGCTGATGACGCCGCTGAGGAGACCACGAACGGCAACGGCTCTGGCACCAAGCGAAGCTACAGTTTCAAAACGCCGACGTTCCTGAATGAATTGGACACGACCAAGGCCAAGAAGGATTTGAAGGAATTCGTCGCGGAGAAGAATCCGCCCGACGT
>JBAWBG010000312.1:0-10196 GCA_049589695.1 Candidatus Sulfotelmatobacter sp.
ACAAATTCCCGAGAATACCTACCAGGACCTGCACTGGCGCATGATCGGTCCGTTTCTTGGAGGCCGAACACGCGCCGCCACCGTCGTTCCCACCCAACCAAATGTTTTCTACATGGGCCAGGTCAACGGCGGAGTTTGGAGATCAAACGACTACGGCCGCACCTGGAGTGCTATCTTTGACCACGAATCGACTCAGTCGGTCGGCGCCATCGCCGTCGCCGCTTCCGATCCCAACATTATTTATGTCGCCAGCGGCGAAGGCCTGCATCGCCCCGATCTCTCGGTCGGCAATGGAATCTACAAATCCACCGACGCCGGAAAAACCTGGACTCACCTCGGCCTGCGTGATGGTGAGCAACTTCCCGCACTCGCCGTCGACCCGCGCAATCCCAATCGAGTTTTCGCCGCCGTTCTTGGCCATCCCTATGGCCCGAATGAAGAGCGCGGCCTCTTCCGCTCCAACGATGGCGGCCAGTCCTGGCAAAAAGTTATCTACAAGGACGAGAACACCGGCGCCTCTGACGTAGAAATCGATCCCTCGAATCCCGACGTGATCTATGCCTCAATGTGGGAAGTTCGCGAAGGTCCCTGGGAAGATGGCAACGAATTCAACGGAACCGGCGGTGGATTATTCAAATCCACCGATGGTGGAAACACCTGGCACCAGTTAACCAATGGCCTGCCGAAAGATCTTTCCCAGATCTACGTCGCCATTGCCCCCAGCGATTCGCATCGTCTTTACGCCACGATCGGCGCGGCGTCGGGGTCGCTCGCGTTTTATCGCTCAGACGACGCCGGCGAAACCTGGACCAGGCCTACGGATGATCCTCGTCCCTCCGGCCGCATCGGTGGCGGCGATCTCTCCATCCCCCGGGTGGATTCGAAAAATGCAGACGTGGTTTATTGCGCGAGCACGGTGACCATGAAGTCCACCGACGGCGGCAAGACCTGGTTCGGCTTTCGCGGCGCTCCCGGCGGCGACGACTATCAAAATCTGTGGATCAATCCCAACGATCCCAACATTATTCTTCTGGTCAGCGACCAGGGCGCTCTCGTCACAGTCAACGGCGGCGCATCCTGGAGTTCCTGGTACAACCAGCCCACCGCGCAGATTTATCACGTCTCCATCAGCCCCACGTTTCCTTATCGCGTCTGCGGCGGCCAGCAGGAGAGTGGTTCCGTCTGCATCTCCAGCCGCGGCAACGACGGCGCCATCACTTATCGCGAGTGGCATCCCGTCGGCGTGATCGAATACGGCTATGTCGCGCCCGACCCGCTCGATACCGACATTATTTATGGCGGCGGCAGAAGCGAAGTCTCAAAATTTCACTGGTCAACCGGTCAGGTGCAGAACGTAACTCCGATCCCGCTGCGGACCTCGAAATACCGCACCGACCGCACCGAGCCCACCATGTTCTCGCCCGTCGATCCGCACATCCTTTATTACGCGAGCAATGTGCTCTTTAAGACCACAGACGGCGGAGTCTCATGGCAGACCATCAGTAAAGATCTCACTCGCGAAAATCCTGGCGTTCCAGCCAGCGTCGGCAACCTTGTTCCCAAAGGAGCCGACAAACAACGCGGCGCCATCTACGCTCTCGCGCCTTCCTTCAAGAACATCAATACGCTCTGGGCCGGCACCGACGATGGCTTGATCTGGCAAACGCGAGACGGCGGCAAAAACTGGAATGACATCTCTCCCAAAGATCTGACGCCGTGGAGCAAGGTCACGCAGATCAGCGCCTCGCACTTCGACGAAGAAACTGCCTACGCATCTGTGAGCCGCTTCCGTATCAACGATAATCGTCCTTACATCTATCGCACTCACGATGGCGGCAAGAAGTGGGCATTGATCACCGCCGGCCTTCCCGACTTCGGCCCCGTCGACACAGTCCGCGAAGATCCCATTCGCAAAGGCTTGTTGTTCGCTGGAACTGAAAATTCCGTTTGGATTTCATTCGACGATGGCGACCACTGGCAATCTCTGCAACTCAACCTGCCGCACACGTCCGTGCGCGATCTCTGGATTCACGACAACGATCTCATCGCCGGCACCCACGGCCGTTCCTTCTGGATTCTCGACGACATCACCGCGCTACGCGAAGTAAAAAATCTATCCACCAGCGAAGCGCATTTATTCACGCCAGCTCCCGCCTTCCGCATCCAGCGCGACACTTATACCGATACGCCGCTTCCTCCCGACGAACCCTTCGCCGCCAATCCGCCCGACGGCGCCATCCTCGATTATTATCTGCCTCACGCTTCTTCTCCGGTCACGTTGGAAATCCTCGACGCTCGCGGCCAACTTGTTCGCAAGTTTTCCAGCACCGACAAGCCGGACGTGACTGAAGAGGAATTAAAAAAGCAACTCATCCCCCTCTACTGGTTGCGTCCATTTCACGCTCTGTCTTCCGATGCCGGCATGCACCGCTGGGTCTGGGATCTGCACTATCCCGCGCCCGATTCCACGCGTCACGAATATCCCATCTCCGCGATTCCCGGCGACACTCCTCGTCTGCCTCTCGGTCCCACGGCTCTGCCGGGAACCTACACTGCGCGCCTCACTGCGGATGGCAAAAATTACACCGCATCGTTTGTCCTGAAGATGGACCCGCGCGTAAAAACATCGACCGCGGGCCTAGAGAGAAAATTCCAATTGGAAACGCGCCTGGCATCACTCTTAAGCCAGACATCGCAAGCCGTGCAGCAGGCCGGATCGATTCGCGATCCGCTACAAAAGCTGAGCCAGCAAGCGACTGGATCCATGCGCGATTCTCTTCAAACATTTCAAAACAAGCTCACCGCGCTTCTGGGTGCTCCCGCCGGTTTCCTCGCTCCACCGGCCAACGAAAACAGTCTCACCAGAACCAACAGTCAAATCGCAGTTTTATACGGCCAGATATGGCAAGTGGATGCCGAGCCTACCAGTTCGCAATCGGAATCTTTCGTCGCGATCGAGCGGGACGCCGCGGAAGTAATGAAGCGCTGGGATGCGTTTCGGACGACAGATCTCCCCGCACTGAATCACTCTCTCGGCAGCGCAAACCTGCCGGAAATCAAGATTGACGTCGACGCGCACAAAGATGAAGGCGGCATGGACGAAGAATGATCCTCTGATGTCGCCTGCAGCGCCGCAAATTGTAAGCCCCACAATTGTAAGCACCACAACTCGCAAGCGCCACGAACGCGCGCAGCACCGTGGAAGAGCGGCGCTTCAGTGCCGCGTACGCTTTCAAAGCATTCCGGCTTTAGCCGCTGCAAAACGCCGCCAGTGGACTGGCTTCCTGGAAGTCACAATGCTTCCACCGCACTCTGCAACTCCCGCGCAATCCGCTCAGGATCGCTATCCGCCGCGAACCGCATCGGCTGTCCAATGCGAACTCTAATCTCTCCCGGCCTGCCAAATTTTCTCCCCGCTCGCTTCACTTCAAACAATCCCACAATCTTCATGGGCAGTACTGGAATATCTAAATTATTAGCCAGCAGCCCAATCCCCGCGCGAAACGGATTGATCTTCCCGTCCACCGTATGCCGCCCTTCAGGAAACACCAACACACTATAACCGCGATCCACCGCGCGCCCCGCATAAGCAAAACTCTGCCGGAAGCCAGCCTCGCGCGGCAAAGGAAAAAGATTGAGCAGAGAAACTCCCAATACCCATTTCATCCAATCGTAAATTCTGCCGAAGAATTCTCTGCCCACGACCGGCGAGTGCAGCGCCTCCAAAGCCTCGCCACCCGTTGCAGTCGCAATCCGGCTCCGCAATCGTGCCGGCAAAGCCGCCTGCACAAAACCGGGATCAACGTCACCAATATGATTGCAAACCACCAGCAGTGGCCCATTCCAGCCTTGCAAATTGTTTCGGCCCTCGATGCGCGGCCAGCCGAGCAACATGACTGCCGGCATCATCAGTAAGTATTGCGCCAGCCATCGCACCCACGTCACCGGCCATCGCAATACCCAGCCGGGATAATGAAACTCAACATGCTGTTTCACTTCGCCGCGTAACATTTTTTCTACATCGCCCACGGTTCGCGCCGCACTGAAGCTGGTCTCGCTCAGGTCTATCTGGTATCGATCTTCAAGCGCACTGATTAACTCCACGCGATCCAAGGAACTTAATCCCAAATCCGAGTCGAGCTTCGCTTCCGCATTCGCCGCTGCCGGCTTTCGCCCCGTGATGCGCCCGATCATTTCGGCGATGGGATTATCATTCGCAACCTCCTGCCGAGAACCTTGCGAAACCTGTTTCGTTGCAAATTCCGCGATCACATTCCGCCGCGGCTTCTCCGTGCTCGTCCGAGGAAAATCTTTCTGCGGCCATTCCACCCACATCCGCATGCGCTGAAATTCCGCCAGTGACTCATTTGCGCGCCCCACCACTTCATCCACTTTCGCGTCGCCCCGCAGAATCACCACTGCACACGGCTCCGCATTTCCCCCACGCTCAATTCCCACAACCACGCAATCTTCTACCTCCGGCTGCCGCCGCAACGCCGTTTCCAAATCTTCCGGATAAATATTCAGCCCCGCCGGAGTCACAATTACTTCTTTCTTCCGGCCTTTGAAATAAAGGTTCCCCGCCTCATCCAGCGCGCCCACGTCTCCCGTGTGATACCAGCCTTCTTTATCAGTAACCTCGTCACCGGCTCCATCCGCCTCACTCGCTCCCCAATATCCCGCCGCCACTCCACCTCCACGGATCAAAATCTCTCCATCCTCGGCAAGTTTCACATCCCGTCCCGGCAGCACCTTCCCAATCGAACCCTTTCCCAACTTGAACGGATGATTCACGCTGATCAGCGACGTCGTCTCCGTCAGCCCATAACCCTGAATGGCCGCGTAGCCCAGCCGGTCCCAGAACTGTTCGGTCTCCGCATCCAGCGCAGCGCCTCCACAAATAAACGCCCAGAACTTCCACCCAAACTGTCGCCGAATCCCGCGGAAAGTCCACCACCGCCGCAGGAAATGTTTTCCTTCCGAAGTGCGAAACCTCCGCCTGAAATCCTCGATCTTTCCACGATCCTCCAGATCGCGCTCAACTTTTTGCTTCAACGATTGCAAAACCCTCGGCACGCTCACCAGCACCGACACTCTCTCCCGCCGAATCGTGCTCACAATTTCCGAAGGTTTCATCTCCTCCTGAAAAATCACCGTCCCGCCAAGCAGTGGAGGCAAGAACATTCCCAAAAACTGTCCGAAGACATGACTCAACGGCAGCAAATTAAAAAACCGCACCGGATGCACCCACCGCTCATATTTCAAATAAGGCTGCATCGCCCGCTCCAGCGGATCGATGTTCGCCAGCACATTCCCGTGCGTGATCATCACGCCCTTAGGCTCCGCCGTAGTCCCCGAAGTAAAAACAATCTGCAAAGTGTCATCGCGGCCGATGGCAACATCCGGGAAAGGGACGCGGGTGCCCCGTCCTTGTCTCTCCGTTCTTTGGAGAGACAGGACGGGGATTTTGATCTCATCAAGAACCATCACAGGAACTCCGCCAGCACCACTCTCCGCCGCATGCCTCCGCGAACAAACCCAAAGCCTCGCCTCAACCTGCCGCGCCACCCGCATCGCAAACTCCGCAGACGCCGCATCATCCATCGGCACCACAACCACACCGCGCAAAGCACATCCAAAAAACGCCGCAACCCACTCCGCGCAGTTCTCGCCCCACAACATCACCCGCTTGCCCTTGCAGATCCCGCGCGTCTCCAGCTCTTCCGCAAAGCGAGTCGCCATCTCCAATACTTGCCCATAGGTAAACCATTCCATCCGGTACCCACGCCGCTGCCCGTAGGCACGTTCATCGCGATGCGCCTGAAAGTTCGTCAGGAAAAACTCTGCTAATGATTCGAACATTGGAGTGAAGGAACAATCGTACATGCACCGCTCTGGCCCGCTGAAACAATTGCGCCTGACTGGTATATGCTCTTCTCCTACCAGACGTGTCGTCGGGCCGGAAGGAGGTTGGCATGCCGAGTCACAATGCATACAACCCAATCCTGTGTGTTGTAGTCACGTTACTAGTAGTCGTCGCGCTGTCCCTCAGCCAACCAGTTACTGCACAGAAGACTGCCGGGACGGGAGGCAGCTCGTCAAGCGACTGTCACGGCCTCCATGCCGGAATCCGCGCACAGATCATCCCTGAGAATGCCATCAACACCCCTAGCGTGATGCTGTCGTTCTTTTTGCTGAATGATTCGGAAACGGCGGTTGACGTCGAAGCCAGCTCGTGGAAAATAGTGGTCAACGGCGAAGAGCTGAGTAACTCGGGAGTCCTCTTAGGGAACGGGCCGGAGCCAGAAGGCGGATATCGAATGCTAAGGCCGGGGGAGACCTACGAGTTTGGGGTGGCGCTTCCTATCGCGCAATATTTCCTCGCGAATGGTTCGAACAAGGTGAGTTGGAAAGGCGCCGCGTTCCAAAGTCCTACTATCGTGTTCACTGTAGCTCGGGCGTCACACTAACGGATTTCACTTCCGCCCCACCCCCAACGCATCCGCCACCCGATTAATATAGTTAAACCACGACGCAATCAACGTAATTTGCAAAATCCCGCGATCATCAAACCCGGCCCCGCGCAGCTTCTCAATATCGTCCTTCGAACACTTTGTAGCATCCCGAGTCAACTTGACTACATAATCCACCATCACCCGCTCCTGCGGCGCGATCGGGGCGGTCGTGTAATCCTTCTCCAGCGCCTCAACCAGCTCCCGGTCGAGCGTCACCCTGCGCAGAAACTCTGCGTGCGACTCGATTCAATAGACGCACCGGTTGGTCACCGAGACCATGGTGGCAATCATTTCATGCTGCCGCCGGCTCAACGGCAACTCCGGCGACATCAGCGCGCCAAAGGTTCCGAAGGCGTGGTAGAGCGCCTCCGGAATCAGCGTGTGCGACCCAACAATAGATGACCCGCCCGACTCATCCGGATGCACTGGCGTGGCATATTCCACGGGATACAACGCCCGCTGCCCCTCCATCGCGCTACGCAGCTTCTCGTCCACTTCCGCCAACGGTACGGTTTTAATCCATGTCATAGATCGACTCTTCCTCCATCCCGGTCGAGGTTTGAAAGGGCGCTAACGGCGCACCTCGAACCCACTTCCCTCCAAAGCGCAGCCGGAAGATTACACTCTGCTCCCGCGCCGCCAAATAGCGCTTTTGCACTAGAGACGGCCCCTAACCGCCCGTTCTGCCCCTGATTCCCAAGGTAACCCACTTGTACACTCCCTTTTGGTAACCCTTGGTAACCATGCGATTCCACTCCTCCAGCCGTACAATTGCACTTGTTCCAACCGGCCATCTCCAAAAAGGAGTTTGGCCAAGTTGACGTTTCCCGGGCATCACTCCCAGGAAGGTCATTCGCACAACCGTCGTTCGCAACCAGGGCTGGAGTTCGTAACCTTATGGCGTTCGGTTTCGGGTTCAACAAACAGAAGGTACTCAGCGCTGCGGAGAAATATGTCCAGCAGGGCAAGATGCAAAATGCCATCGTTGAGTACGAAAAGGTCATCAAGGCCGACCCCAAAGACCTCACCGTCACCAACACGGTCGGCGACCTCTACTCCCGCCTGGGCGATGCCGATAAAGCCACCGAATGTTTCAAAACCGTAGGCGATGCTTATGCCACCCAGGGTTTCACGGTCAAAGCCATCGCCATGTACAAAAAAATCAGCAAGCTCAAGCCCTCGCTTGAGAGCGTGCTGAAACTGGCGGAACTCTACACCCAGCAAGGGCTCTTCAACGATGCCCGCGCCCAGTACCTGCAGGTCGCCGAAGAATTCCTGAAATCCGGCGAGCTCGAGAACGCCGTCCGCATCTTCCAGAAAATTCTGGAGATGGATCCGGAAAACACCACCATGCGCGTGCGCCTGGCGGAAGTGTACGTCCGCCTCGGCAAGAAAAATGATGCGTGGCAGATTTTTTCTGCCGCCGCCGAAACTCTCCGTTCCAAAGGCAACCTGCCCGGCGCTGAAGAAGTTTTGCAGCGCATGCTCACGCTTGATCCTGGCAACGGCTACGCGCTGCTCATGCAGGGACGCAATCTGCTCGAGGCAGGCGATGCCGAAGCCGCCATCGAATCTCTGCAAAAGGTTCCCGATCTCGATTCCAATCCAGAAGGCCTGCGCGATCTGCTCAAGGCGTACCTGAAAAATGGACGCCTCTCAGATGCCGGCACGCTGGCCGGCAAACTTCTCAGCGTCCACAACGACCTCGCCGCCATCTCTACGTTTGCCGACGCCCTCATGCAGGCCGGCCAGTACGAGAATGCGCTGCAAGTCTACGACCAGCATGCCGACCGCCTGCTCGCTGAAGATTCCGACAAAGTCTTAAAAAATCTGCACTCCGTCATCGGCCATGTGCGCGACAATCCGGCTTCGCTCGAGAAGCTTCTCGATCTTTTCCAGAAAGCTGGCGAGTCCACTCACATCACCGAAGTCATCGAGTTGCTGGCGCACGCCTCGGTGCAATCCGGCGATCTGGCCCGTGCGCGCGATCTCTATCAGAAACTCGCCACCATGGAGCCTGGCAATCCCCTGCATCTGAATAATTATCAGCAGATGGTCAGCCAGCTCGGTGGACCCTCCGCCGAAAAATTAATTTCCGCGGAAGAAGCTGCCGTCATCGTCGACGAACTGGAAGCCACTTCTCCCGCCGTTCATCAGCATTATCCCGATGCCGTGGCGCTGGCCGTTCGCTCCGCCCTTACTGATGCGGAACTTTTTATTTCCTACAACATGCCCGCCAAAGCCTTGGCCCCGCTCATGGCCACTTTGCCGCAGGCTCCCAGCGATCTTCGCCTGAACCAGAGGCTAGCCGCGCTGCACACTCGCGCCGAACGTTTTGCTGAGGCTGGCGTCTGCTGCCGTACCTTGCAGAGCGTCTACTCCGAAGCTGGATATCCCGAAGAAGCCACACGCTACGGCGAACTGGCCGACCGCTACGAACAGCGTTCGGCACTTTCCGCCGCTCCAGACTCCGCCATCGACTTGCCCACTCTCCCGCAGGAAACATCTTCACATGAGATTTCGAATGTAGCCGCAGTCTCCGCTCCCTGGCCTGCCGCTCCGAGTCAGCCTGCGGACGAACTTGAATTCTCTGTGGTCGCCGATCCGGGCCAAGACCAACACCACGATCAAAATCAGGAAGACCCGAATCAGGAAGATCAAAATCAGGAAACTCTGGATCGTCAACCTGCCGCCGAAGCGCCAGCCGCCATCGAATCTCACGCCGAGCCCGCCGAGATCGATCTATCCTCCGAGTGGGACGATGCCATTACCATCGAAGCCGAGGAACCGGCAGCTGAAGTCGCCGAAATAGAAATTTCGAGTGCCGTCGCCAAGCCTGCGGCAACCGCCGCCCACGCTGAAGACGCTAAGGCTCACCCTGCGCAGGCCAGCCAGGAAAAGACCGCCGAAAGCATCGAAGAGATTCGTTTCTATCTCGAGCACGGCATGCCCGAGCAGGCTGCGACTGCTTTCGAAAAACTTCAAGCCCTCACATCTGACGAATCTGTACTGAACGCGCTTCGATCTGAGATTGAGGCTGCATCTCATCCTGCCTCCGGGGTCGAAGGGGTCCCCGCGCTCGAGCCGGTTTCGAATTTCGCAACCGACGAACCTGCTGCCGAATTTACTGTCGACGAAGTTATCGACGAAGTTCCGTCCGCCGCTCTCGATGAGCCTGTCGCGGTCGAGCAGCTCCCGGTTGAACCGCCTGCTCCGCTTCCTCCAGTGGAAGCCGTGCCCGTGGAACGTCCCGCTGCACGCCACATTCAGCCTGTTGCGCCCGAGCCTCCTGCGGTTGAGCCCGCAATCGCATCGGCGCCCGGCGTACTCCAGGAATTCGTCTCCGATCTTGAATCTTCTCTCGGCGATAGTTTTCTGCCCGGAGCCGTCCCGCATGAGCCCGCGCATGCGGTTGAGGCTGCCTCCACTCACGCTCCACAACCACACCACACCGCTCAGCCCGAACTTGAGCCGGTTGGCAATGCCACTCCCACTACTTTCGGAGTGCCGCAAAACGAGGTCATTGGTGAATTCGTAGCCGATCTCGAAGCTTCGCTGGGCGACGACTTCCTCAAAGATGCTCCCGTCCCCGAACCGGTTCCTCAAGCTCAGCCCGTCTTAAAAGCAAGGCCGCCAGTCGCAGCGGCGCCCGCGCAACAATGGCCAGTGCCCGCTTCACCG
>JBAWBG010000313.1:0-6508 GCA_049589695.1 Candidatus Sulfotelmatobacter sp.
GGAGATGCCTTGTTTGTCGAGGGCGTCGAGGCGATAAATTTCGTAATCCTTATTGCCGACTTTAAGAGAAGAGCGGGAGTTGAAACTGTTTAAAGACATGATTTCCTTCTTGGGCCTCGAATACCCACGTCTCGCAACAGAAGCGAGACGTGGGGCACCCCACGCAAGATGGTGGAACCTACAAGTTTATTCGTTTTGGCGGGGAATGCGTAGGGGGATCGAGAGCCGGCTTTATCTAGACTCAAAGAAGCGGAAGCAGGTTCCTCACCGGGCTAACGCCCGATTCGAAATGACATCCTTGTTCTGCTCAGATCATTCCGCCGCTCAGATCATTCTGCTGCTCAGATCATTTTTCTGCTCATTCTGCTCAGGGTCGTTTTGTTCAGATCATCCTACTTTGATCTTGTTCGGATCATCCTACTTTGATCGCGCGCCTTTGTTTGCGACGGCGCAAATACCAGCGCAGCAGAATTGCGATGGCTAGAAGGAGGACTATTAACGCGAACGCCAGAGCAAGCAGAACTCGGGTCTGACTGTAGAGAACAAACATTCCGTTGGTGGTGTAGAAGCCGTTGAAGCTACTTACTACGGCGGGCAACGCGAGAAGGTCCTGCTTGGTTAGCTGCAGGACGTGCTCGCCGGGGTGGTAGTGCGAGCCGAGCGGAAGCATTTCGCCAGCGGAGTTGAGTTCGATGTGGCCGCCGAGGACGTAGGCGACGGGACGATTGCGGATGAAATCCGCGACCCGGTTGGCGCTGGCGAGATCGGCTTTGGCGTCGTCGATGATGAGGTGTCCGGGCAAGAAGAAATCACCGGAAAAGAAGAGCGCGGTTTGGCGATCGTAGTAGGAGACGTGGGACGGATAGTGGCCTGGAGTTGGAATCACATCGATGATTCGGCCGCCGAGATCGATTTGAGCAAGACCATTGGGCCAATCGGGAAAGCCGAAGTATTGGCGGACATGAGGGAGATCGGTGCCAACAATTTGAACGTTTGAAAGATGTGCGAATTGCAAGTCACCGAGGCGGTGGTCGAGATGGCCGTGGGTGTGAACGATAAGGAGCGGTAGCTGCGAGTGGTCTGGACGGCTGAGTAAGGCCAGCACGGTTTGCGCCAGCGGCATTTTCTTTGGGTCAGAAACATCGCCGGTGTCAATGAGGAGAGCTTTGGTCGAGCCTATCAGCAGATACATGAAAGGCGCTTCGGCAGTAGCGCACGGGTTCTCGCGGACAATAAAAGTCGTGGGGTTGTAGGAATGCAGTTGCAGTGGAGGTTGCGGATTTGCGGCGCAGTCGGATGCTCCTTCGTTCCAGTGAACGTCCATGGACCCGGACAGCACTTGCGAACGTGCGGGCGAGACTGTGAACAACAGGCCGACGGCGAGCAGAGCCAGGCTCGCTTTCGCGATAGTTTCCGGAAGTCGCTTTGGATTTTTCAATGCTTTGCCTCCTTCGCGTTTAGCAAAGCTGGATCCAGAGTGGGCAGCCAGAGTGCCACGGCTCGGTCCAGACGCTTGCGGTCCCCCGTCGCACAGTAGTCGAGCATGAAGCCTCGCAGTCCGGAGAGGATCAAAGTTGCGAAGGCGCGGGCGTGCTTGCGCTTGTAACCTTCGCGAACCAGTGGGGCAGCGACGAACCTCAACCAGTCTTCGACGGTGCAATTGAGGAAATCTTTGTAGCGTTTTGGGTGACGTAGAGCGAGTCCGTAGGCCTCGAAGAAAAGACGGAAAACCGGCTGAGATTCGGGCGCGCTCATGTGCCTCCAAATGGTGCGGCAGGCCTGTTCGAAGGTGGGCGCATCCATCTGGCCGTAGGTGTTGCGCTGGCGATCGCGGATCTCCGCCAGAACTTTGACTACCATTTTTTCTTTTGAGCCGAAGTAATAGAGCAGAACACGGGGACTGGAGCCAACGGCTTTCGCCAATGGCCTCAGCGAAAGGTCAGCAATGCCGTGCTTGACCAGATACTGGACGATGGCAGTGCGGAGTTCCGCGGGGCGTTGCTTATTCGCCGTTCGGCTCATTTGAAATGTATTATAAGTGAAACGTTCGTTTCAAGAATAGCAAAAAACCCCGCTTCCAACGTCGTGCGCTCCTGATCGCTTCAAATCCACGTTTATCTGGCTGCGGTACAGACTTGGTAGATGACGACCGCCATCATGAATATCAGATAGAGGCGAAGGGACCAGATGACGGCCAGTTCGGATCCATTGAAGTGGCGGCGCGGGATGTGGTGTTTTTTGGCGGCGACCAGCTGGTCTGGCTCGAGGGAGGATAAAACTAAGGTCTGGTCGGCGGGAGAAACGGAGCGCGTATTGTGGTTAGATTTGTTCGTCATGCAGTTCTCCCACTGGTTGATGAGCTCCAAGCAAAAGCAGGTTCCTCAGGCTGAAAGACGGCCTTGGGAATGACAAACGTCGGGTCAGAGGTGGGCGAGAAGACTTCGAGCTGCGCTCGACTGGACAGCCGAGGGCGGCTGTCCCCACATTTATATCTTTTATATTTTGCGTTTATATTTTCGCGGGGGAGATTCATGGCTAGGTTCCTCCCAGCGCGGCGAAAATGTTGGGAGCGATGATGCTGATGCCGAAGAGGATGCCGGCGGCCGTCAGAATGAATACGACGGCGAAGGCTAAGACATTGGCCCACGGCGGGCTGACGAGATTGCCCATGATCTCTTTGTCGTTTACCAGCATGAAGAGAAATACCAGCGCCGGAGGCATGGCGAGGACCGCGACAACGTTGACGATGAGGACGACGTAGACCAGCGGCAGTCCGGGGATTAGGACGATGCCAGCGGCGGCGGCGGCGCAGAGCGTGAGAACCGCGTAAAAGGATTTGCCTTCTCCCATCGGGAGATTGAGGCTGTGAGGTTTGTGGGTGACTTCGCCGAAGGCGTATGCCGAAGAAGTCGAGATGGTGATGGCGGCAACGATGCCAGCTTCAACCATACCGAGAGCGAAGAGAGATGCGCCGAAGCGGCCGATGATGGGTTGGAGAGCTTGAGCGAATTGGGCGGCCTGGAAATTGTCGGCGGTCATTTGATGAGCGAATAAAGGTGCGGTGGCGAGGATGGTGGCGATGGCGGCGGCGGCGGCCAGCGCGGCGCCGAGGACAGTGTCGATGCGGCCGAAGCGGATATCTTTTGTGGTCATGCCCTTATCGACAGTGGTGCTCTGCTGAAAGAAGAGCATCCAGGGGGTGACGGTCGCACCGATGTCGGCGAGGAGCAGCAAGAGAACATCTTTATTGAAACCGGGAAGAGGGTGCCAGGTGATGAAGGCGTGGCCGACTGCGTGCCAGGCGGGGTGGGTCATGAGGGCGACGGGAATAAAGATGAGATTGAAAATTGCGGCGGCGAGGGTGATGCGTTCCCATGTCCAGTAGCGGTGAGAGAGGAGAGCACCGTAGAGGATTACGAGAGCAATGAGGATTGCAATCCAGGGGCGAACCCCGAAGAAGCCGAGGCCGGCGCGGACGGCGATGAACTCGGTAATCAGAGTGAGGAAATTGCCGATGCCGAGGTCCATCATGGAAAACCATCCCCAGAAAGGGCCGAAGCGATCGAAGATCAGTTCGGCGTGGCCGCGATGAGTCGCGGCGCCGAGGCGGACGGTCATTTCCTGAACGACAATGGCCATGCAAAAGGTGAGGACGACGAAGGGAAGGAAGAATCCGATGCCGAACTTGGCTCCGGTGGCGGCGTACGTGACCATGCTGGGGCCGTCGTTCTCGCCGAGCATGACGAGGACGCCGGGACCGGCGAGAAGCCAGAGGAGACGAGCTTTCGAAGAAAAGCCACGGCGGGCGCGGGCTGCGGAGACGCGGGAGCGGTCGTAGGCGCGGTCGACATCTTCGTGGGTGATTACTAGTTCGGCTTCGGTTTGAGTGGCGACGGGCTTCATCGGATGGGAGCTTGCGGATTAGCGTAAGTATACACGAGGGGATAAACCATGGTTAAGGAGATCGCTCTGTGGATAATGGGCTGTTTTGGGTTATTCTGAATTATTCTTCCCTCCTCAGCGTGCCTCAGCCGTCTTCGGTGGCACGCCTACCAAGAACCTCTACAACTGCGCTACGTCGTTCCTGCTTCAGCGTCGATCGAAATGCCCAGCGAAGCCTCAGGGTGGCGCAAGGATGCAAGGGATCCTTCGACTTCGCAGATGGCTCGCTTCGCGATCCATCCACTTCGCTCAGGATGACAAGTGCTACTACTTGGAGCGATTGTCCGGGGTGAGCCAGACGCGCTCGGCGGCGGCGCGGCCGAGGGAGAGGTTGCCCGATGTGGTGGATAGAGTGAGGGTTTGATCGTAGTTGCGTTCGATGATTCGCAATTTTGCGGCAGGCCGGATGCCGCGGGCCTCGAGGAATTCGAGAAGGCGGCGGTCGCGTTCGTAGATTCCGCTGACGGTGTAAGTGCCGCCGGGTTGGGCGTCGGCCAGCAGGAGCAATCCGCGATGACGGCGACTGGCGGGACTCTCCATCTCGCTCATGTTGCCGTGGGGGCAGATTCCGCCCTTGCCGAGCTTGGCCAGGAGTTTGGCTTCGAAATCGGGCGAGACGGCGTGTTCGA
This sequence comes from Candidatus Sulfotelmatobacter sp., assembly GCA_049589695.1. Taxonomy (GTDB): domain Bacteria; phylum Acidobacteriota; class Terriglobia; order Terriglobales; family Acidobacteriaceae; genus Sulfotelmatobacter. Next base: position 4,572 of record JBAWBG010000313.1, read on the forward strand.
GGCGCTCGGCTTCGTCGTGAACCTTCCACCATTCCATTCCGAAGAGTTCGGCTAACATGCGTTCGATGAGGTGGTGGCGGAGAGTAAGCTTGCGGGCGATCTTGCGGCCGGCGGCGGTGAGGCTAACGTGTCCGTCGGAGAGAACGCGTACCAGGCCGTCTTTTTTGAGGCGACGGAGGGCCATGGTGACAGCTGGGGCGGAGACTTTGAGCCAATCGGCGAGGCGTGCGGAGATCACGGATTCTCCCTCGCATTCGGCTTCGAGGATGGCTTTGAGGTAGTCCTCTTTGGAGACGGAGATCATTGAGGGAGATTGCACGATCGAGTTAAGTATAGTTAATGGTGAGGGTGGAAGACAAAATCTTTAACACGGGGGGACACAGAGGAACACAGGGTAACCCGGGATGTCGCGTTCGTGATGGCTTGTGTTTGACAGGGTTACGGCTCTCCCCTAACCTTGAATTTCTTTTTATGAAGATTCTTGTTCTAGGGAGTGGCGGGCGGGAACACGCGCTGGTGTGGAAGCTGCGGCAGTCGGCGCGGGTGTCGAAGGTGTATTGCGCGCCGGGGAATGGGGGGATTGCGGACGAGGCGGAATGCTTGCCTGTGGACTTAACGAGTCTGGAAGCGATGGTTGCTTTGGGTCAACAGTTACGTCCGGACTTGACGGTGGTTGGTCCGGAATTGCCGCTGACGTTGGGAGTTGTGGATGAATTTACGCGGCGCGGTTGGCCGGTGTTTGGGCCTACGAAAGCCGCGGCGCAGCTGGAGGCGAGCAAGAGTTTCGCGAAAGAATTTCTGCAGAGGTATCACATTCCGACGGCGGCTTATGCAACTTGTGATTCGATGGAGGAAGTGCGGGATGCTTTGACGCATTTTCATGCGCCTGTGGTGGTGAAAGCGGATGGGCTGGCGGCGGGCAAGGGCGTGGTAATTGCGGCGAACAAGGAAGAGGCCGCGACGGCGGCCGCAGAAATGTTAAGCGGGAAGATGGTGGGTGAGGCGGGCGCGCGAGTGGTGCTGGAAGAATTTTTGAAGGGAGACGAATTATCGTTTCTGGTGCTGAGCGATGGCGAGCGAGTGGCGCCGCTGGTGGCGGCACAGGATCATAAGCGCGTGGGTGATGGCGATACGGGGCCGAATACGGGAGGGATGGGAGCTTATTCGACGGCTGACATTGTGGATGACAGCATGCGCGACTGGCTGGTGAATCATATTGCGCGTCCTGTGGTGGAGGGAATGAAGGCGGAGGGTGCGGAATACAAGGGCGTGCTTTATTGCGGGTTGATGATGACGGCGAGGGGGCCGATGGTGTTGGAGTTTAATTGCCGGTTTGGAGATCCGGAGACGCAGCCGATTCTGATGCGGCTGGAGAGCGATCTGGTGGATGCGCTGGAGGCGTCGATTGCGGGGCGGGTGAGCGAGGGCGATTTCAAGTGGTCGACGGATGCGTCGGTTTGCGTGGTGATGAGTTCGGGCGGGTATCCGGGGAGTTTTGATACTGGGAAGAAAATAACGGGACTTGCTGAGGCTGCGGCGGTTGAGGGGGTGAAGGTGTTTCATGCTGGGACGGCGAAGCGGGCTGGGGAATTTTATACGAGTGGCGGGCGGGTGCTGGGCGTGACGGCGCGGGCTGGGGAGTTGGGGACCGCTGTGGGGCGGGCTTACGAGGCTTGTGGGCGAATACGATTTGATGGGGCGCATTATCGGAGGGATATTGCGGGGCGGGCGTTGAGGAAAGGTTAGGGGATCCCATGTCTCGCAAAAGAGGCGAGACATGGGGCACCCAGGCCAATTGCAGGGTACTGAGTGCCAAGTGCCAAGTGCCAAGTGCCAAGTGCCAAGTGCCAAGTGCCAAGTGCCAAGTGCCAAGTGCCAAGTGCCAAGTGCCAAGTGCCAAGTGCCAAGTGCCAAGTGCCAAGTGCCAAGTGCAGGGA
>JBAWBG010000314.1:0-3991 GCA_049589695.1 Candidatus Sulfotelmatobacter sp.
CAATTCGCCTACCGTGACACGCTCGCATTCGATATGCTCCCCGAGGGCTGGGAACCCGCAAAATGATTCGGCGCGGGTGGCCACTCATCCCGGCTTTGGCGCTGCTTCGCCGGGGCTGAGACTCCACGGCTAAGTAGGGCAACCCTTTCCCGTTTATCGGCACCCTTTAACATAGGAATTATGAAATCCTCGTGGAGGAGTCAATGGAGAACATAGTAGGGATATTTCATTCGATCGGTCCGGCGATGCAGGCGGTTAGAGACTTGATCAGCCGGGGCATACCCGAGAATGCCATTGTCTTTGTCAGTAAAGAGGCCTTTCAGAAAGGCGAAAATCGCGCAGTACCCGAAAAAGCGCTCGATGAAGTTCGTACGACTGGCTCTGAACCGACCGGCGGAGGCAAGACTATGGGATCGGTGCTGGGCGCTTTCGCAGGAGGCAGCGCGGGATTGGCCGGGGGAGCGGCGGTGGCTAGCCTGATGGTTCCGGGTCTGGGTTTAATCACCGCCATCGGCTTAGGCGCAGCTGCCGCCCTGGGGCTGGGTGGAGCGGCGGCTGGAGCCAAAGTGGGCGACGTAATTGAACGAACCGCGGATACGGGAGCTTCAAAAAACCAGGTCCAGTTCTACCATGAACTGCTGCGCAGTGGGCACTCTTTGGTGCTCGCCGATGTGCGAAGCGGCCAGGAAATCTCGACCGTGCGCGAGGTCTTTCGCCAGAACGGCAGCGAAGACGTGGAAACAGCGCGGCGGGAACTCGGAAAAGCAGCCTAACGAACTCGGAACACGCGCGCGGCGATCGTCGCGATTGTGAAAGCCGAGAGCATGCTTAATACAATGACTCCTCCCCGGTTGGCCGCGTCTTCCACCTCCGGTGCACCCACAACCACTGTTCCGGATACGTCCGCACATACTTTTCAATAATCGAGGTAAATTTCTGCGTGTTGGCCTGGATGTCGGCCTCCAAATCGCCCGTGCGCACCAGTTCCACTGCCGGATCGAACCGTAGCCGGTATTTCCGCAGCTCCGCGTCCCAGATGGTGAACGTCGGTACCACGGCCGCATCGGTGCGCAGCGCAATCCGCGCCAGCCCGCTCGCCGTGCATGCCGGGATCCCGAAGAAATCCACAAAGATCCCCTGCGGCGGAGTCATATTCGTATCCATTAACATGCCCACCACTTCTCCCGCATGCATCGCCGAAAGCAGCCCGCGCACGAAATTATCTTTGTCCACGGTCTTATTGCCGTGCATGGTGCGATACTCGCGGATCAGTCGATCGAGATATTGGTTGTCCAGCGCCCGCATCACTACATACATCCAGTGCCCGTGCATTGAATGCATAAACGCCGAAAGCTCCCACCCGCCGAAATGCGCCGTAAGAAACAGCACTCCCTTGCCCCGCGCATGCGCCTGCTGGTAGTTTTCCAGCCCGTCATACACCACAACCTGTTCAACATTTTCCAGCGTGTATTTCGGAAAGTGGCAGACCTCCGCCAGTTGACGTCCCAGCGAAGCAAATTCCCCGCGCAGAATCCGTGCTCGCTCCGCTTCACTTTTTTCGGGAAATGCCATGGCGAGATTGCGCATGCCCACCTGCCGCAATCGCACGTGCAGAAGATAAACGCCCCACGCCAGCCCAATGCCAATGACCCGCGCCAAAGGCCGTGGCAAACTACCGAGGATTTTAATGAACGGCCAGGCTGCCGCGTACTCAAGTCGCTGCCGCATTCGGGGGAAGCGTGACGGTAGCACCGTCAAAAATTATTTGCAAATTTAGAGGTTGATCGGACCCAAGGTTCACCCTGTGTCCCTCTGTATTCCCTGTGTTAAAGATTTTAGTTCGAGCCAAGAACGCCCGATTCGAGCGCTTCCCTACTTCGCCGCCTCCTGCGCCCACTGCGCCAGAGATCTCAAAAATGCATTCGATCCCGGCGGCGGCTCAATTTCTCCAGTCAGCGCCGTCTTAAACGGGACCATACGCCCGTAAAAATCCCGTGTGCTGTCTTTGTCCTGCTTGATCACAGCTCCATTCAGACTCACGCCAGCGAATAGCCCGCGGGCGCGCGAATAGGTCAATACCTCGGCTCGCATCTTCCAATCCGTGTTCCCTTCGGCATGGCGTCCCACCGGCCCGGCAGCAACTGAAGCGTCCGCACCCAGCGCAAATTGGCTCGAAAGCAAATGCCTCATCCCATCCTTGTTCATGATCAGCATCACCAGATCTACCGCCTGCCCACCAATCTGGAATCCGAAACTTCCCCCGGTCACAACGAAAAATGCCGGAGCGCTCCATCCCTTCGGGGTGCGGCAACTGGCAAGCCCGCGCCCATACTTCGCGCCCACAATAAATCCGCCTTTCAGCATCGACGGCACTACCGCCACGCACTCCGCCGAACTCAACACTTCTTGCGGTATTCCTTTGTCTGGCGCACCTTGAATGTCGTTCAGCACCTGCGCGGCTGCTTCTACGCGGTCCGAAACCTTCGTATCCTCATCGGCCGCAAAAGAGAAAGAACAGAGAGAAACAATCACAGCAAGCAACAAGAACTTTTTCATGGTTCCTCGCCACACAAAATTTTCTGGGATCTGTTGCTTTGGATTGTAAACGAACCTCGCCCCTGCGTGTCAGGAACGCTTAACTAGGAAGGATCGAGTCAGGAAGGAATCAAGTCCAGAAAACGATGAGATTCTGGGAAGACAAAAAAATCGGGGCTGAAAGCAGTGACCCTAATCGCCACTCTCAACCCCGTCTCCCAGGTTCTGTGGTAGGTGAAGCGAGTATGCTGCTCAATCAATTTCCTTACAAGATTACCGAGGTCACGGCTCCAAAGTTACCAAGCCAGAAGCGTAGTCAGCAGGTAGAAGCTGCTTACTTCGCGGCCACCAGCGAGTGCGTAATCGCATGCACAGACAGCGCAATCCGATTCTGCACGCCCACCTTGCGCATCAACTTCGCTACATGAGCTTTCACCGTACGCTCTTCAATGCCCAACTGAGCGCCAATCTCTTTGTTGGAGCGTCCCGCCACCAACATCTCCAGCACTTCTTTTTCCCGATCCGTAAACGTCACGCGGCCTGCGGGGAAAATCCTACCTGGCGCGGACGATACCCGCTCGATGAACATCGATAGCACCCTGCGCGGAGCCCACACCGATCCCTGGCTCACGATGCGTATCGCCTGTGCGAATTCCGCCGGCGAAGCCGCTTCGTCCACATAACCCTTGGCTCCAGACGCGATCGCCTTAAGAATGGTTTCTTCGTCCACTCCCGACCCGGTCACAATAATCCGCAAATCCGGGCGCGTCGCCTTGAGGCTCGCCATCACGTCAAACAGGTTCTGGCCGGAGCGGTTTCCGAGCAGGATCAGGTCCACATCTTGCAATGTGGAAATCTCAGGCAGGCCTGCCGAGATCAGTTCGAACTCAGGCTCGGTGTCAAACAAGGCGCGGAATCCCACAAACCGCAGTGGATCGCTTTCCACCACGGCAATCTTGATAATCGGTTTTCTCGCTACGGCTGCTTTCATTAGGTTTCCCTGTTGGGCGTAGTTACGTAGCAAAAGCATAGCGGCAATTCCTCGCAATGCAAAGAGAACGTGACCGAAGTCGAATTACGGGAGTAACATGAAACGGCGTCCCAAAAGGAATGTTTCACCGCCGAAATTGGCGGTTATTTCTTGCACGAGTCATTTGCGGAGAAGAATCAGCATGGGAAAATGTTCGACTTCTTTGTTAGCCCTAACGATCGGTATTGCATTAATGTTAACCAATTTTGTGCTGGCTCCCCCGCTCGCCGCCCAATCTTCCACCTCAACCTATCAACCAAAGTTTCCCGGCGACCCCGCCCGCTCTGATTCCGAAGCCGCCGCTCTCGCTTACATGCGCGTCGTACTCCGTGCCCAGCACCGCTTTCAGAAGCAGTACGGCCACTTCGCCACGTCTCTGAACGAACTGGTCCACTCCGGCTCGTTCACCAAACGCATGGTTAACCC
>JBAWBG010000315.1:0-1662 GCA_049589695.1 Candidatus Sulfotelmatobacter sp.
GGGTGAGCGCGATGGCACCAGTTGCATGTTCTCTCACCCGGTATAATCCATCCGCCATGAATCTCGAAGAAAAAGTTGCAGAACTCAAACGGCGCAACCGCCTGGCGGAAACGGGCGGAGGCGAGAAGCGGCGCGAGCGCCAGCGTAAGGAAGGGAAAATGTCGGCGCGGGAGCGTATCGAGTTCCTGCTCGACGACGGCACCTTCGAGGAAACCGACAAGCTGGTCACGCACCGTTGCAACGATTTTGGAATGGCGGAACAGAAGTTTTACGGCGACGGCTTCATCACGGGATACGGCCACATCGAGGGCCGGCTGGTTTACGTGTTCGCGCAGGATTTCACCGTGTTCGGCGGGTCGCTTTCGGAAACGAACGCGGGAAAGATCGTCAAGATCATGGATCTTGCGGCGAAGATGGGAGCCCCTCTGATCGGATTGAACGATTCCGGAGGAGCGCGGATTCAGGAAGGCGTTGCATCCCTAGCCGGGTACGCTGACATTTTTCTACGCAACACTTTGTATAGCGGGGTGGTGCCGCAGATTTCAGCCATCATGGGCCCGTGCGCGGGAGGTGCGGTGTATTCGCCGGCGATTACTGACTTCGTCCTCATGGTCGACAGAACTTCTTACATGTTCATCACTGGCCCGGACGTGATTAAGACCGTTACTCATGAAGAAGTTAGCAAGGAGCAGCTTGGCGGCGCCATGACTCATAACGAAACCTCAGGCGTGGCGCACTTTCTGGCGCACGATGATGCCGAATGTTTGTCGATGGTGCGCGAGTTGTTGAGCTTCGTGCCATCGAACAATTTGGATGATCCGCCGCGGAAAGCGTGCAGCGATCCTGTCGACCGTGCGGATGCCGCTCTCGACAAGATCGTGCCAGCGCAATCGAATTTGCCGTATGACATGAAAGATGTGATTCATGCTGTGGTCGATGACGCCTACTTTTTCGAGGTGCAGGAGCACTTCGCGAAGAATATCGTCGTCGGATTTGCGCGTCTGGACGGCCGTTCCGTGGGAATTGTTGCCAACAATCCGGCGATGCTGGCGGGAACGCTCGATATCAACGCCTCGGTGAAGGGCGCACGGTTCGTACGCTTTTGCGACTGCTTCAATATCCCACTGATTACATTTGAAGATGTCCCAGGATTTCTGCCAGGCACGGCGCAGGAATATGGCGGCATTATCAAGCACGGCGCGAAGCTGCTCTATGCCTTTGCCGAGGCGACTGTGCCGAAGATCACCGTGATTACGCGCAAAGCCTACGGCGGCGCCTATTGTGTAATGGCTTCGAAACACATTCGTACTGATGTGAACTACGCTTGGCCAACCGCCGAGATTGCCGTCATGGGCCCGGAGGGCGCGGTGGATATTGTTTACAAACGCGAACTCGACGGCGTGGAGAATCGTGAGGCACTAAGGCAGACTAAGATCGAAGAATTCCGCGACCGCTTTGCCAGCCCTTACGTGGCCGCCGACCGCGGATTTGTGGATGCGATTATCCAGCCGAGAGAGACGCGGAAGAAATTGATTCAGGCTTTGGCCATGCTAGAGACCAAACGCGACAAGAACCCGCCGAAGAAGCATGGCAATATTCCGCTGTGAGATTCAAGGCGAGACCGGTTTAGATTTTCTGCAGCCTCTGCACTTCATGCACACC
>JBAWBG010000316.1:0-3697 GCA_049589695.1 Candidatus Sulfotelmatobacter sp.
GTGGGGAAGGTCCGGCGGATTTAACGGAGGTTTTTCCTGAATTGTCTGGCAATGGAGGTTATCCGTTGCGAGCGTTGTCGTGGGCGGAGCTGAAACGTCAAGGCGTGGAATTGCTTTTTCTGGCTACGCCGCATGAAGCCTCGCGATCGCTTGTGCCGGAGGCGATTGCGCAAGGATTGCGGGTGATCGACCTGAGCGGGGCGTGGAGGCTGAAAGAGGCGCAGCATCGCGCGATCTATTCCTTTCAGGATGCGGATGCGGCGACGGCCGCGGAGTTGATGGCGAAGGCGGTATACGGCTTGCCGGAACTGAATAGCGATTGTCTTGCGAAGGCGCAGTTGGTGGCGAATCCGGGTTGCTATGCGACCTCAGTGATTCTGGCGTTGGCGCCGCTGCTGCGGGACGGCCTTATCGATCGCGGGAGCGGAATTATTTCTGACTCAAAGTCGGGAGTATCGGGAGCGGGCAAGTCGCCGACGTCGCGTACTCATTTCGTTTCTGTGGCCGATAATTTTTCCGCTTACGCAGTGTTCAATCACCGGCATCTGGGAGAGATGGTGGAGCAGTTGGGGCTCGACGACGCGGAACTTACTTTCACGCCGCATCTGCTGCCGATTCCCCGCGGAATTTTGTCCACCATCTATGTCCGGCTGAAGCGGGCAATGAAAGCGGCGGAAGTGGAGGCGTGCCTGCGTGACTTTTATTCCGGCAAGCATTGGGTGCGGGTGTTTGCGACGCCGCAGTTGCCACAGCTCCAGTTTTCTCTGCATACGAATTATTGCGACCTTGGGTTTTGTCTGGCGGAGGATGGACAGCGTCTGGTGCTGATTTCCTGCGTGGACAACTTGCTGAAAGGCGCGGCGGGACAGGCAGTGCAGAACATGAACCTGATGTATGGCTGGGAAGAGCGGGAGGGATTGCAGTGACCATTGTGGTGAAAGTTGGCGGAGCGGCGATTGACGATGCTGCGACACTGCGCAAGTGCGCGCAGTCGATTGCGGAATTGGCTCAGGATGGTCACCGCGTGGCCGTGGTGCATGGCGGCGGTGGCGCGCTCACTCGCATGCTGGAGCGGCTGGGGAAGAAAAGCGAATTCGTAGAAGGGCTGCGCATAACCGATGCGGAGACGCGGGATATGGCGCTGATGGTGCTCGGCGGAATCGTCAACAAGAACCTGGTGGCGGCGATTCAGGCGGCGGGCATGCCGGCGATCGGATTCTGCGGCGGAGATGGCATGACGTTCCGTGCGCGGAAGAAATATGTTCATGGAAAAGACCTGGGATTTGTGGGCGAGATTTGTTTTGCGGAGCCGTGCTGGATCGAAGCGCTGTGGCATCAGGGAGGAATTCCGGTGATGGCTTCGCTGGCCCTCGGAGCGGACGGCCAATATTACAACGTGAATGCGGATGAAATGGCAGCGGCATGCGCGGCGGCTTGCCATGCCAACACGCTGATCTTTCTGACCGATGTGCCCGGGGTGAGAGATGCGTCCGGAATTGTGATGCCTTGGCTCAGTACGAAGAAAGCGGCCGAACTAGAGGCTAGTTCGATTATCAGCGGCGGCATGTTGCCCAAGCTGCACGCATGCAGCGTGGCGCTGAAACAAGGGGTGGGACGAGTGCGGATTTTGCCGGCGGCGGAGGTGGAAGTGCTGCCGCAGTTTTATTTGACCAAGCTTTCGTGCGGTACGGAGGTCACATATTCATGAGTTCACCAACTGCGGCCCGTCCGAAGGTGCGAGGGACGAATACACAGGTACAAAAAGAGGAGACAAAGTTGAATAGTCATGTGCAAGGTAGAGTGGCGACCGCTTCCGCGAGAGCGCCGCAAGTTTTCTGGTGTCCGGATTTGGTTTCGACGCGCGATTTGGGCGCTGCCGGAGTCGAGGCGGTTTTGAATCTCGCGGGAGTGATGAAGGCGCGTCCGGCTGATTTTCGAAAAGCGCTGAGTGGAAGGCAGATGGTGATGTTTTTCGAAAAGCCTTCTCTGCGCACCCGGTTGACGTTCGAGGCGGGCATGGCGGGCCTGGGCGGGACGGCCATGTTTGTCGACCAGAGGCAGGAGCGGCTTGATGCGCGCGAGACGTTGAGTGACGTGGCGCACAACCTGGAGCGGTGGGTGGATGTGATTGTGCTGCGCACGTTTTCGCAGCAGACGATCGAGGGGATGGCGAAGTACGCGCGGGTTCCAGTGATTAACGCACTCAGCGATCGAGAGCATCCCTGCCAGGCGCTGGCGGATTATTTAACCTTGGTGGAGCGGTTCGGAGATATGAAGGACCGTCGCCTTGCGTATGTGGGCGATGGAAACAACGTGGCGAATTCGTTGCTGCTTACATGCGCTTGTTTGGGGTCGTCGATTCGCGTTGCCACGCCGCCAGGATATGAGCCTGATCCGCAGATCGTTGCGGACGCGCGGGAGATTGCGGAGGAAACCGGCGCGGAGATTTTGTTGTTGAACGATGTGCATGAGGCAGTGGCGGGGGCCGATGCGGTTTATACGGACGCGTGGGTCAGCATGGGCCAGGAAGAAGAAGAATCGGAGCGGGCACGAATTTTTCCGCCGTATCAGGTGAACGCCGAACTCATGGCGGAAGCTGCGCCGCACGCGGTGTTCATGCACTGTCTTCCGGCGCACCGCGGTCTGGAAGTGACAGACGAGGTGATGGATTCGGAACAGTCTGTGATCTTTGAGCAGGCGGAAAACCGGCTGCACGTACAAAAGGCTATTCTTTATTTACTGCTGGGCGGCGGCGATCGTCTGCCCGCGAGGAGTGCTCATGCCTGAAAAAATTGTTCTTGCTTATTCTGGTGGACTCGATACATCGATCATCATTCCATGGCTCAAGGAAAATTACGCGTACAACGTCATTGCGATGGTGGGCGACGTGGGCCAGGGCGATGACATTGAGGCTGTGGTCGAGAAGGCTTATGCCACGGGCGCGAGCAAGGTCGTGGTCGAGGATTTGCGCGAAGAGTTCTTGACCGGATACGTTTTTCCGGCGCTGCGAGCGGGAGCTGTGTACGAGCATAAGTATTTGCTGGGCACGTCGCTGGCGCGTCCGGTGATTGCGAAACATCAGGTGGAAGTGGCATTGCGCGAGGGTGCGACGGCCGTGGCGCATGGATGCACCGGCAAGGGTAACGATCAGGTTCGCTTTGAATTGACCTATCAGGCACTTTCACCGGAGTTGAAAGTGGTCGCGCCGTGGCGGGAGTGGTCTTTGAAATCGCGGGAAGACTGTCTCGATTACGCTGAACAGCACGGCATTCCAGTAGCGGCGAGCCGCGAGAAAATTCATAGCCGCGATCGGAATCTGTGGCACCTCAGTCATGAAGGTGGAGAGCTGGAAGATGCCGCGAATGCTCCGCTGGCGACTACGTGGCAGATGACACGGTCGCCACAAGAGGCTCCGGATAAAGAAGAGCAAGTAACGATTGGCTTTGAGAAAGGGAATCCCGTCTCGGTAAACGGGATGAAGCTGGACCCGGTTTCGTTGCTCGAATTGCTGAACGAAATTGGATCGCGCAATGCGATCGGCCGCGTCGACCTGGTGGAAAACCGCTTTGTGGGGATGAAGTCGCGCGGATGTTATGAGACGCCGGGCGGAACGCTGTTGATCGCTGCGCATCGCGAACTGGAAGCACTCTGCCTGGAGCGCGAGGTCGCGCACTTTAAACAGCACGTGGCGCTCAAG
>JBAWBG010000317.1:0-4370 GCA_049589695.1 Candidatus Sulfotelmatobacter sp.
GTCATGCATCGCCTGTTTAGCCGTAATCGTCCGCTCCGTAGCTTTGTCATGAATGAAAGGACATCCCGCCACGTGAAACACTTTCGATCCGTCCGAAACCACCACCAGCATGTCCGGAGGAATGTCCCGCCCCGGCTCCGCCAGTATCGACTTCGCAGGCGGCTTGAACGAAAGCTGATTTACCAACGCCAACGCTCCCGTGAATAACGCAATCGCCGCCAACGGAACTAACCACGCAGACAAACTCGACCACCTCGATCCACTCGAAGCTGGACTCTTCTCCACCCGCCCCAGCCGCTTCTCCAGCCGCTGCCCAAATCCCGCCGGCACCTCCAGCATCCGCTCATCGCCATACAGCGCAACCACATTCCGCGTCCCCGCCAGCACCGACGCGCATCGCTTACACGTGCGAAAATGTTCATCCATCCCGGCGCGCAGTCCCGCGTCCACTTCTCCATCCACGTAATTCGAAATCTCTCTCCATACCTTCTCGCAATTCACCGCTTCGTGATTCGTATTTGCCCCGTTTACCATGGCTTCGTCCCCTTCTCGAATGGCAGCCGGCTGAACCAGCCCTGCTCCCATCCAGCCGCCAGCAGATCGCGCAGCATCAGCCGCGCCCGCAACAGCCGCGTCTTCACCGAAGCAACCGTTATTCCCAGCGCCTCCGCCGTCTCCTGAATATTCAAATGCTCCATATCGCGCAGCACGAAAACTTCGCGATATTTCCTGTCCAGCGTGCCCAGCGCCTGCGCCAGCCGCTGCCGCACCTCTTTGCGCTCCAGCGCCTCCGAGGGAATTTCCCGCCAGTCCGCAAAATCCCGCGGTGCATATTCACTCTCTTCGTCACGGCGGTCATCAAGGCCCTCCATGGGCACACTCCGATCCCTTCGGCGCCGCATCAATGCCTCATTCACCGTGATCTGAATCAGCCACGTGCTGAATCGAGCCTCCGCACGGAATTGCTGAACATTCTTGAACGCCTTCAGCATCGCCTCCTGCGCCGTATCCTCCGCATCCTGCTCGTTGCGCAGAATCGCCAGTGCCGCCGCATACACCCGCCGCTCATAAGGACGGACCAACTCGTAAAACAATTCCCGCTGTCCGCGCTGCACTCTCGCAATAAGATCCTGCTCGCGCGTCCCGCCCGCCTGGCCCGAATTGTCGACGGCGATGTTCGAGACCATTCTTGTTTCCGGCATCTCTTTCCACGCGAGCGAATACTTTGATCAGAAACCTTAGCGGAGGTTCACGAAGAAATTATCTACCCCGTGAACCCCGTGCCCTCTGTGGTGGATGATTTTCCCGCCACCATCAATACTCCGGATCCTTCTTCCACCCCGTCAGCATGGAAACAAAATTATTCCACCCATGCAGAATCACCATCACCAGATGCCCCAGCACAAAAAACAAAATCGCCCACATCACCGCAAAGTGCCAGATACGCGCGTAATGAAATCCTCCCATCATCCACGCCAGCCAAGAGAACTGGATCGGCTTCCACACCGCCAGGCCGGTCAGCACCGAGAGAACTCCGAGAATAATCGCCGCGGTGTAAGCCTGCTTCTGGAGCGGGTTGTAAGCTTCCCGCACCGGCGGCTTTTCTCCGAATAAAAAGTAAAATTTCACCATCGGCCACACGCCCGCGATATCGCGCGGCACGAACAAGACCTGCTTATAGTTCCCGCTGAACAACTGATACCCCAAATACAAAGCCCCCGTTCCCATGTAGATCCACATGAATGTCAGGTGCCACTGCAGCGCCCCGCCCAGCCACCCGCCAATCGCAAACGCTTTCGGCCAATGCAGCAAATCTTTCTGCGGAATCTTCGCCCCGAAGCTGGGAAATGCCCGAAAAATCTGCAGCCCGCTTCCTACCATCACAAACAGCGCAACCGTATTCACCCAATGGCACAGCCGCACAATAAACGGATGCTCGTAAACCGCCCGTGCAACCACCACCGGCTCTTCGTCTTTCCCCGCCGGTTGAACAATTTCAATAACGCTCCCGCCCATGCCCAGCCTCCCAACAAGCTCATCAAAGCTGGCTAGATGCCAGCGCTACAAAAAACTACAACCCGTAAAACCACGAATACCCCTGATCTTCCCAGTACCCCACTTTGTCCAGAACGTGCGTCACTTTCATCTCCATCAAATACTTCGCCTGCTTGTAGCCAATCTTCGTCGGAATCTGCAGCCGCAGTGGCGCTCCGTGCCCCCGCGTCAGCGGCTGTTCATACATCTCATAACAAAGCAAAGTCTGCGGATGCCGGGCGGTCGCCATATCCAGCGACTCGTAATAATCATCCGCGCAATTCACCGTGATGAACCTCGCCGTCGGATCCGCGCCCACCATGTTCAAAAAATCCGACAGCCGCGCCCCGCCAAATCTCCCAATCACATCCCAGCCTTCCACGCAAATATGCCGCGTATTCTGCCGCACCCGCGGCAGCGCCTGAAACTGCGACAATTTATATTGTCCGGGCTTCTGCACCGCCCCGCTCACGCTCAACGTCCAGTTCTCCAAATCCACGCCCGGATCGTCCACGTCATATCCGTTGATCGGAAACTTCGGCGGCGGAGTCAACGCGGAGTTGTCAAAGGTCGTCGCCAAATGGCCAGGCCGAAAAAGCCGCGCCGAAGCCCAATCGCTGAAGCCCAGCCCCTCCTTCAGCAGCCCCTCCTGCAATTTCGGAATGGCGAATGCGCCCAAAGCCAGCACCGGCGTCAGCTTCAATACTTCCCGGCGGCTGATCTGCCGAAATTTTTTCTCGTCCATTCTGCGTTCGATATCCTTGCCATCATTCTTGTTCATGAATTAATCCTGCCAGGGCCCCCAGGGATGGGATTCACAAGACGAGCGGAAAGTTTCGCACCTCACCCAGTTCGAGAGCCAGGTTCAAAGCCCAGTTCGAGAATCATAACCTCCCGCCATCCCGCCCGGCGCACCTTTTACTAGCCTTTCAAACGTTTTCGAGGCATACTATCGGGTGCAATAAACATACCTATAAGGGCGCAAATCCTGATGTCTGAGCTGAGAACCATTTTGCCAAAACCCGAAGATACTTTAATGGCACAGCCGCGCCGCGCTCCGGTCCGTGCGGACGAAGACCTCCGCCAGCGCAGGCTAATGGTTGGCTCGCTCTGCCTTCTATTATTGGCCCTGAGCATCGTTCTCTGGCGTGATCGCGATTTCTGGTTCCCGGATTCTCCCGAAGCGGCGGATACCGATGAGCCCGTGGAAAATTCCCCCGCCGCCAAAACGGTTCCGGCTCGGGAATCCGCGCCGGTCGCCAAACTGGCGTCGGCCACAAAAGCAAATCACAAGGCTGTCCATGCTTTAGTAAAAAAAGAAACTGCGAACACAACAACGCCTCCTGCCACGCCACCGGCTTCTCCAGTCATAGCCCGCACCGTGCTGCCACCGCTCGAAGTGGAAGTGGTTGCCGGCGATAACCATCGCATGATCCGCCCGGGCAGCAGCAGTTCCGTACGTGTAGATTTGCAGCCAGGCTCGCCTCCACAGCCCGCTCCCGAAGCCCCCGCACGCGACACCGAAATCGCCGCGAACCTCACCAGCAATGCCGCCGAGCGTGTGCAGATGTCATCCGATACGTCGGCCATCGTCAGCCGTTCCGTAAGGCCGAACTATCCGCTGCTGGCACGTCAGATGAAAGTGCAAGGCTCCGTGATTCTGCAAGCCCTGATCGGCAAGGACGGAATCATCCAGAATCTGCGCGTGGTAAGTGGCCCACACATCCTCGCTTCCGCCGCTCAGGACGCCGTCCGCCAGTGGCACTTCAAACCTCACCTCGAAGGCGCCGAAGCAGTCGAAACCGAAGCCAAGATCACCGTCAATTTCACTATTTCCACGAACTGAACGCGGAAGGCTGGGGCCGCCTCAGCCGTGGTACCGACAATAAAACAATAAGGTGGACCAGCCCGGTTGCTACGCCAACTATCTTGCCGTTTTAAGATATGCTCGCTGGTGTCGCCAACAATATTCTAGCAGGCTGCGGAAAAATGGACTCCGCGACTTAGATTCTCTGCAGTTCCCGTGATTTTGTGATTCGGGAGCCGTTTTGGCTGCATCCGCTGGTGTCCCGTGGATTCATTTCGGGCCTGCGAACGCACAGCAACCTCGGCTTACGTCGATTGAATCGCCAGATTCCTCATTCGGACTAAGTTGTAGGCTGCGGCCGCGAAGGTGAAGACCCATCCCACCTTGAAGATTCCACGGTGCCGAACTTTCCGCAACAGCGCGATCGTTTTCAGCCAGCCGAAGCACTCTTCAACGCGTTTCCTTTTCCTCTGACTGATGGCATATCCGGCGTGGTGCGTCGTGCGAGCATCAATGGCACTCCCACCGG
>JBAWBG010000318.1:0-3116 GCA_049589695.1 Candidatus Sulfotelmatobacter sp.
TCCGTATCTGGTCGCCCGCCTTCTGCAACCCGCCTTCGAGCACATACTTCACTCCTAATTCCCGACCCACCTCTTCCACCTTCACGGTCTTCCCCTTGTAAGTGAACGCGGAGTTGCGATCGATGACAAACAGGTCCGGCAGTCTCGAAAGGTCGGTGATTAGGTCAGTCGTGATACCGTCGCTCAAGTACTCCTGCTCACGATCTCCGCTCAGGTTGGTGAAGGGGAGCACTACAATGGAGGGCTTGTCCGGCAAGGTCAGCGCCTGACTCTGCACCGGGCCAATAGAAGCGGAGGTGGCGGGAAGGCGCAACGAGAGATGCTTTATGAGCACCGCGGTCCCGACGATTATTGCCAGCCCTGCGACGGAGAATGCGCCTCGTCGCAGATATATACCTTGCCGCGGCGATCTGTTCTTTCCACTGCGTGCGGGACCGGAATCCGCGGACTCCGTCAACACCCGAAACACTCGCACGGGCTTGGTGATATTTTTGACAGCCTGCTCGCCGAAATCGTCGTAGTTCAACGCCAGCTTGTTGCCAATCTGCTCCTTGACGGTGCCCGAAATACAGATGCCGCCCGGTTCCGCCAGGCTCTCCAAACGTGCCGCGACGTTGACTCCGTCGCCGTAGATCTGCTGCCCATCTACGATTACGTCACCGAGATTGATGCCGATGCGGAACTCCATCCGCCGCTCGGGTGGCAGACTCGCATTCTCGGCCTTGAGTGTGGATTGTATTTCGCGCGCGCACTCGACTGCGTTCACCACGCTGGCGAACTCGGCGAGCACGCTGTCGCCGGCGGAACCGACGAATCTCCCGTGGTGGAATTCGATCAGTCCGTCGATGACTTTGCGGTGCGCGGCGAGAGTGCGGAAAGTTGCCTCTTCGTCATCTCCCATGAGGCGGCTGTAACCGTGCACATCTGCACAGAGAATGGCGGTGAGCTTACGTTCCAACCGGAGGTCCCGTTTTTGACTGCGGCGAGTGAGATACCCATATCTCGCGTCCGTGCCGTAGAGCAATCGGTCGGGCCCTGCCGGAGGCGCCCTGCGGATGAGCGCGCCACTCGTCGGCTCTGGCAGGGATGATCTTCATGGTGCCGGGGGCGGGACTCGAACCCGCACAGAGGTTGCCCTCCTGAGAATTTTAAGTCCCTTAATTTTGATTGTGACCATGCGAATTGATTCGTTTTTCATAGTCCGACATGTGAAAGTGTGTAACTTTATGTGTCGGTTTTGAAGAAAATCCGAATGATATCAAAGGCCTGTCAGGCCGGTTTGCAGGCTCCGGGCGCGCGCGATGACCATCTATATCAGAGGCCCTTCGGCAGGGGCCGCAGGCGGTCGCTTTGACCTACATAAATTGATGGGCTTACTGTCGGCGTGAGGTGCGTCGCGCGCCGCTTGACCACGATCCGCAATCAAAAGTAGTTAATTGAGTGACAGCGCATTGAAAAATCCCGTGCCGAGGAACGGCGGCGCTCGGCTGGAACAAAAATCCGGACGTATTTCTATTTCTGGCGATCCTCTCTCACCCTCAAAGCCTCGTCGATGATGAGTAACCGTAACCGTGCGGTCGCCGCGGCGATGGGCGCTGCTGCAGCGCTTGGCCTGACAGTCGATGATGCGATCGTGCTCCAGGAGTCGAACAAGCTCGCTGTGCGCCTGCTGCCGTGCGACGTTCTTGCTCGGGTCGCGGAGGAGCGCATCAAGCGCTGGGCGGAATTCGAAGTCGAGCTTGCTTTACGGCTCGCGGAAACCCGGAGCCCCGTAGCAGCGCTTGAGCCTCGGGGCGCGCCGGGCGTCTACGTGCGGGACGACTTTGTGGTCACGCTGTGGACCTACTACGAACCTGTGCCGTCCCGAGAGTTCGCGCCAGCCGACTACGCGCACGCGCTCGAACGGCTGCATGACTGCATGCGGCAGATCGACTTCCCTACACCGCACTTTACGGATCGAATCATCGACGCCCAACGGCTTATCGGAAGCCGCGACCAGACTCCAGAGCTCGTTGACGCGGACCGTGAGCTTCTCAGCAACACGTTACGAAGTCTGCGGCAGGCGATCAGCGCTCGCGGGCGCCCCGAACAACTCCTGCACGGCGAGCCACACCCGGGCAACGTGCTCAGGACGAAGAAGGGCCTGGTGTTCATAGACCTCGAGACCCTTTGCCGCGGGCCCGTCGAGTTCGATCTCGCCTACGTGCCCGAAGAGGTGAGCGTGCTCTACCGGAGCGCCGATCAACAGCTGCTCCGCCAATGCCGGGTCCTGATGCTTGCGATGGTCGCAGCATGGCGCTGGGATCGAAACGACCAATTCCCCAACCGGCGACAAGCAGCGCGAGAATTCGTCAGCGAGCTCCGGGCGGCACTTTCGGGCGCACCCTTCTCGACGCACTTGCCGCGCTGGACTGACACCTGAATCGCTGGTGGATGTCCATATTTTGCTAGCGTAGGTGCAAGAGCAACAAGCTGATCAATCCCGCGAGGGAACAATATACAGCGAACGGGGTGAGCGTTCTCGACTTGAAATACCTAGTCAATAACTTCACGGACACGTACGACGCGACTGCGGCACAGCTGGCGCCTACCAGGGCTAATTCGATCGCCGGCGCGTCCCTTGAAGCGAGCAGCACTGGTAACTTGAGGGCAGCAGCAGCTCCGATTATCGGGGTTGCCAAAAGGAATGAAAATCTGAGCGCATCTTCATGAGCCAACCCGACCATCAGTCCTCCCGCAATTGTCGATCCCGTCCTTGAAAATCCGGGGAGCAGTGCAAGAACCTGCATCACACCGACTCCTGTCGACTGCCGCCACGAAACTTCCGTAGCGATCCGCTCGTCGGCGTCGAGAGCGCTGCCTCGGTTTTTCGAATTTGTTCCCAGGAACTCAACGACGTAGAGCAGCACTCCGTTCAACGCGAGAAACGAGGCGACATAGGAGGGCGAGGTAAAAAGTTCTTGCACCTGCTTTTGGAATAGAATTCCGACGATTCCGGCCGGAACGGTGCCAACAATAAGGAGCCATCCTAATTTCGCGTCCGTATCCAAAGCTATCCTTCTCAGTCTGATGGATCTCAGGATTCCGGAAATAATGCGGACCCAGTCGCTCCAGTA
>JBAWBG010000319.1:0-5709 GCA_049589695.1 Candidatus Sulfotelmatobacter sp.
GATATTTATCCCGCGCATCGATTGGCACCCAATCGTTCCTCAAACTGGTCGACTTTGAAGGCCTCTGTTGTCACATGGGGTTGTCATGTGCTAGCTTCCCAGAATCGATATGCGGCGGGTTCTGTCCAGTTTCCTACTCGGCGTGTTTGTCTGGAGTCTTGTTGCACCGCTTGCCTTAGCGGTGACAACAGGTGCTCCTGCATCGTGCTGTCGCCGCAATGGCAAGCACCACTGCATGTCGGCAACGTCTGGCGCGGGCAACGATCAACAGCCGGCATTACGCAATGTTCCTTCTCGTTGCCCTTACCGCTCACAGATTGCCATTACCACGCTGATTGTCGCCTTACAGGCTTCACCGACGACTGCGCATCACGCTCCATCCCAGATACTGGCCGTCCAAACCGATTACCTCGTCGTAGACTCCTGCTCTCATTCGAGAAACACTCAACGCGGCCCCCCCACTGCATTCCTGCACATTTAGTCCTTCTTACATCGTTCACTTTCCCCTTTGCCTTTGTCATAGCTCGCTCTATGGGGCGAGAGCGTCGTCACAGTGGGATTGCGCCAGTGATTTGTGGGATAGGACTTCTCAGTAAAGCCCAGAAAAGGTTCAGAGATCAGCACCCAAAAACCGCAATGGGACAAGGACTAAAAACGTCGCAAACGAACATCTGCTTGGGGGCAGCGTGATCAATAGGTCGGCATTGGGAATGTTTTTCGTTATTCTTATATTCGTGTGTGAGCTGGTTCGAGCCCAGGACAAAGCTGGCCGAACTCTTTCACCGTCCCCGTCGGCGAGTGGACGCGTCGCTGGAACGGCTGCCGACGAATCAGGTGCCGTTCTTCCCGATGTGACGGTGATCCTATTAAATACAGCTGCGGTCCGAGTCCAGCAGATGAAGACTGGTTCGGACGGAGCCTTTAGTTTTCAGAACGTTGCTTTCGGCGATTACAGGATCACGACGGAAAGGGCTGGGTTTTCTGCAACCAACCAACCCGTCACGGTCAGCGCCGGTCGACCAGCACAGGAGCTCTCGATCCGGATGAAGGTGGCGGGGCCAGGCCAGCAGGTGACCGTGATGGCTGAGGTCGATTCGTTTCGTGCAGATGAATCGTCGACAGCGACGAAGACGAACATTCCACTGAACGAAATACCACAAGGTATTGGAGTTGCCAATCAAGCGCTGATCCAGAGCCAGCAAGACATCCGCTTCGCTGATGCGGCGGAGAACATCAGTGGAGTGAATCGGGATGTACTTGCTGCTGGCGACATAGGAAGCGACTTAACGATTCGCGGGCTGCCGATCGGTGTTTTCAGCAACTATTACCGGGATGGATTTGCGTTCGACGGCATGGTTCCTTCCGACACGACCGATGTTGACCGCGTAGAGATTCTGAAAGGTCCCTCTTCCGTGCTTTATGGCAGGGCTGCGTCTGGTGGCATCGTCAACTTGATTACCAAGGAGCCGTTGCCTGCTACGCATGGGGAATTCTCTTTGCAAGCTGACCGGTACGGGAGCGTGCGTCCTACATTTGATGTAACAGGGCCCCTGGCAAATTCTGAAAACCTCTTCTACCGTTTGAATGGCGAATTTGCTGACTCATTCAACTTTCGCAATTACTTCCACGATCGCAGATACTTTCTGGCGCCGGCGCTGACCTGGACACCACAAAAGAGCACGACAATTCGTTTCCTGGTCGAGTACTTACATGGAAGGACGACAACCGATTACGGCATCCCGGCGCTTGGAGATCGTCCGGCTCCGGTCCCGATCAGCAACTTCTATGGAGAGCCGTGGCAGTATTCACTGCTCCAGAATAAGACTGGTAGCGTCGACGTTTCTCATACTTTCGGCCAGCACTGGGCCGTGCGAAGCCGCTTCCGCGCCACGCTTACCAACTGGGATTACCTGGATGTCAGCACAGGATTTCTCGAAGCTGACAATCGAACGCTCGCAAGATTTTCTGAAGACGCCCATTACCCGCTGCGTTTTTATGACTGGCAGACTGATCTGACCGGCATTTTCAAGACCGGACCTATCGAACACAATGTGCTCATCGGCTTCGAATACGGCAAAGAGTCGGTTGTGCAAGACGCCATCTTCAGCGATGCCCCGCCAATCGATCTGTATGATCCGATCCCATTCAGCTACACGCGCCCCGATCCCGCAGCGCTTCGGGATAATTTCTTTAATCCTTCTTCCCCGGACTATTTTCCCATCGATGGCACCACCCAGCTTTTTACTCACGGTGGCTACATACAAGACCAGATTTCACTGCTGCCTGGATTGAAGGTGTTGGCTGGGGCCCGCTTCGAAGGCTTCACGCAACGTTACGACGAAATCATTTACGACACTCACAATCGGCAGGACAACGTGGCGACGCTTCCGCGCATTGGGTTCACGTATCAGCCAGTTCAGCCAGTTACGTTTTACGCGAGTTGGAGCCGCAGTTTCAGCCCGACACTCGCCGCACAATTCACCCCTGGGGGGCTGCCCTTCGCTCCCGAACACGGCCACCAGTATGAAGTTGGCGTACGTACCTCCCAGTTTCACGGCAGGCTGTCGTCGACTGTCGCGCTGTATCGCATTCGCGCCTCTAATCTGTTGATTACGAATCCCGGTAATCCGCTCGCCTCAATCCAAATCGGCGAGACAGAATCCAAAGGGTTAGAAGTCGAAACAGCGGGACGCATTCGTTCTGGCTGGGATCTAACTTTTGCATATGCCTACAATGAAGCACGGATTGTTGCCGACCCGGTCTATCCGGTTGGAAATATCTTTCAGAACGCGCCACGCCGTAGCGGCAGCATCTGGACAGTTTACGAACTGCAGCATGGCCATCTACACGGTCTTAGCTTTGGCGGTGGAGTTCGAGCTCTAAGCTATCGTTTTGTCGATCCCGCGGACGATGTGCTTCTGCCCGGATATGGGCGTCTCGACGCAATGGCTGCCTATCCATTCGGTCCGGCACGAAAAGAACAGAAGATGTTCAAACTCAGTGTCAATTTGCAAAACGTCACCGATCGGAAGTACTTCGAGTCCGGTAACACCCCCTCGGTTATTTTCCCTGGGTCGCCGGTCAATGTATGGAGCCGTTTGGAGGTGCGATTCTAACGTGAAATATTATTTCCAACTCGCTCACATCAAAAACGCCATGTTGTGCGCAATCCTTCTGCTATCGGGGTGCTCGCGACACAACAGCAATCTCACGGTCGTACTATTGCCGAATCCGGCGGCGCAGGGCAGTATCACGCCGAATGAGACGGCCGCGCCGGACGGGCAAGTAATTCTCAGTTGGGTCGAGCCAGCCAATGGAGACATGGCATTGCGCTTTGCCATACGCAGTGCTCGCGAATGGTCGCCTCCGCAGACGATCGTCAACCGCAAGAATTTCGACAAGTACCCGGAGGCGCCGCCCTGGGTTCTGATGTTGCCCAATCGAAGTCTGATCAGCGTCTGGTCCGAACGACTTCCTTTGGTTAAAGGGAGCAAGTGGGCGGGTAACTTTCTTTACTCATCCGCGTCGTCGGATCAAGGCAGGACGTGGTCCACGCCCGCTATCGTGCATACCGACCGCACCGATGGAGAACATAGCTTCGCCTCGCTTGCCGTCGATGATGACAATCACGCGAACATCGTCTGGCTCGATTCCCGTGACTATGAGAAGAAGCACACCTATCGGCTGATGTCCGCAACCATCGCATCCACCGGCTCGGTCAGCGATGAGCAAACCGTCGATGACGATGTTTGCACCTGCTGCCCGACCAGCCTGGTAAAAACCGCGACAGGATTTCTGGCTGCTTATCGTAACCACACGAGCGACGAGATTCGCGATATTTACACCGTCCGCGAGGAAGCGGGTAAATGGCAAACAGGAAAATCCCTTCATGATGATGGCTGGCACATCAACGCCTGCCCGGTTAACGGCGCTGCCCTGGCGCGCCGGCAGAACCAAGTCGCCATCGCCTGGTACACGGGCATCGAGGACAAATCCTCACTCCAACTCGCCTTCTCCGACGACGGAGGAGCCACATTTCCGACGGTTCGCAAAATCGATGTCGCGAACGGAGAGGCGCAGCCGCTCGGGCGGCCTGCCATCGCATTAATGAGTACGGGTCGCGCCCTCGTTGTCTGGATTACGCACGAAAACGAAAAGTCCCATCTCGTCGCAGCGCAAGTGGATAATACGACGCCCGATATTCGCCGGATCGATATCTCGCAAGGTTCATCCGACAGCATCGGCTATCCGCGTATGCAACTGATCGGAGCTGAAGCATTGATTTCGTGGGGAGGAACCAAAGAATCGAACGTGAATTCGACCCTGGTTCGAACACCCTGATAGACAGTTTGCTTAAGGATGAAGTTCTTTCCCCAATAACACGGGGCTGGCTCAATAACGATACGTTTGCCAACCAATTTCTCGGGAGGATCACATGTGGATCACAGGTAGAGGACTCTGGATAGGCCTACTAATCGTGGGGATTCTGCAGCTAACGCTTTTCGCAAGTCACGGGAAGGTAGCCGACGCAGGAGCCGATTCGACGCAACAGACCGGCTCACTGAAGCCGCCCGCTACGGGCAAGATCAACGTAGCGTTCCTGATCTCGGAGGGGGCGGACGTCATGGACATCGCGGGCCCCTGGGAGGTCTTCGGCGACTCCATGCTTACCACAAAGGCAAGCCATGGCATCCATCGGACGCTGACGACATGGTGATGCTGTTCAACGTCTACACCGTCTCTGATTCGCTGAAGCCGGTGAATGCGAACGGACTGACCATCCTACCCAACTATAGTTTCGACAATGCGCCCAAGCCGCAGATCATCGTGATTCCCGCGCAGCAGGGACGCGGCGCGGCCCAGAAAGCATGGCTGCTCGCCAATTCGGCCGCCGCCGATGTCACCATGTCGGTGTGCACCGGCGCCTCGGTGCTGGCGGGGTATGGGATGCTCGACGGTCAAACTGCTACTACGCATCACTCCTTTCAGCAGAGTATGCAGAAGGAGTATCCTGCTGTGCGCTTCGTCAGTGGAATGCGTTTCGTGGACCATGGCAAAATCGCAACTGCGGGCGGCTTGACCTCGGGCATTGATCTGGCACTACATGTCGTTGCGAGATACTACGGCCCTGAGATAGCGCAGTCCACCGCCGACCTTTTGGAGCATCACAGTGAGCTGTGGAAAAACCCGGAATACGAGCAGGTGAAGCCGGTTGTCGCCTCGAAGTGAAGTTGCGTGTTGGGTAGGCTTATCGGATCACGTTAAAAATGGTGGCCAGGGACGGAGTCGAACGCCGATGCCAGCCTTTTCAGCCGCACTCTGCTACTGCCAGCCCAATTAGACCTGTTGCATGTGCTCGTCGGGAAATAATCTGCCCGGTGTACATTCGCGCGACGTTGCATGCTGGTGTCAACCGATTTAATGAACCTTTTTGAATCTTCCCACAACTCGAAGAAGCTGCGACGGACTGTGTCGACGATGATTCCCTGCCCAGCTTCTGATTCGAACTAAATGCAGTAGAGAAGTGGGATTCGATAATCGTGACCTTTGCTATCTCTCGTCATTTGAGCAACATCAACCGTAAACTATTCTAATGACAACCGTTATTGCACATTTCATCCTTTCATTTTTGTTGCATCTGTTGCTCCTGAATCCCTATTTTTCGTATTTTTAGGTATCACTGGTATCACAGACTAGAGGCCAGCAAAG
>JBAWBG010000320.1:0-4334 GCA_049589695.1 Candidatus Sulfotelmatobacter sp.
TTCCAAGCTAGAGGCCAGGAGCTAGTAGCCCTTATTTCTTATCCTCTACGTCCACGTACTCAGCGTCGATCACCCCTTCGTCTTTCTTTTGACCGCCGTTGCTCGCCGCGCCTGCTCCGTCGCCCGGAGCGCCGGGGGCTGCGTCTGCCCCTGGAGTCGCCTGCGCTGCCTTATACATTTCTTCGGCGAGCTTGTGCGAAGCCTTGGTCAGGTTCTCGCGAGCCTTATCCATCTGCGCCTTGTCGTTTGACTCCAGCGCTTTCTTGGCATCGGCTACGGCATTCTCCACATCGCCACGGTCGGAGCCGGAGATCTTATCTCCCGAGTCACGCAGCATCTTTTCGACGTTGTAAACCATGCTGTCGAGCTGGTTCTTGGCTTCGATCGCATCGCGCTGGGCCTTGTCCTCGGCCGCATGCGCGTCGGCTTCCTTGGCCATGCGTTCGACTTCTTCCTTCGACAATCCAGAGGAGGACGTGATCGTAATCTTCTGGTCCTTGCCCGTGGCCGTATCTTTCGCGGTCACGTTCAGGATGCCGTTGGCGTCGATGTCAAACGTTACTTCGATCTGCGGCACTCCGCGCGGAGCCGTTGGAATTCCGGTCAAGTGGAACTTGCCCAGAGTCCGGTTCTGCGCCGCCATCGGACGCTCGCCCTGCAGCACGTGTACTTCAACCGAAGTCTGATTATCAGCCGCGGTCGAGAACGTTTCTGTCTTCTTAGTAGGTATAGTCGTGTTGCGAGGAATCATCGGAGTCGCCACGCCGCCCAGAGTTTCAATCGAGAGCGACAGCGGAGTCACGTCCAGCAGCAGCAGATCTTTCACCTCGCCGCCGAGCACGCCACCCTGAATCGCAGCGCCGATTGCGACCACTTCATCGGGATTCACTCCCTTGTGGCCTTCCTTGCCAAACAGTTCTTTTACCAGCGCCTGAATCCGCGGCATACGAGTCTGCCCGCCGACCAGGACTACTTCATTGATCTTGCTGGCGTCAACGCCTGCATCTTTCATGCACTGCTTGCACGGACCCACCGAACGCTGAATGATGTCTTCGACCATGCCTTCGAGCTTCGCGCGCGTCAGCTTCTTGACCAGGTGCTTCGGTCCACCGGCATCAGCGGTGATGAAAGGGAGATTGATTTCCGTCTCCATCGTCGTGGAGAGTTCGATCTTCGCCCGCTCGGCCGCATCGCGCAGACGCTGCAGAGCCATCTCGTTGCCCTTGCCACGCAGGTCGAGGCCTTCATCCTTCTTAAATTCATCGATCAGCCAGTCAACGATCCGCTGATCCAGGTTGTCGCCGCCCAGGTGCGTGTCGCCGTTGGTGGCCTTGACTTCAATGACGCCCTCGCCAACTTCTAAAATCGAAATGTCGAAGGTTCCGCCGCCGAAGTCGTATACGGCGATCATCTCGTCTTTCGTCTTGTCGAGACCGTAGGCCAGCGCGGCTGCCGTGGGTTCGTTGATAATTCGCTTTACATCCAATCCGGCAATTTGCCCGGCATCTTTCGTGGCCTGCCGCTGCGCGTCGTTAAAATACGCGGGAACGGTGATGACCGCCTCGGTCACTTTTTCGCCGAGATAGTCTTCCGCAGCCTTCTTCAGCTTCTGCAAAATCAGCGCGGAAATCTGTGGAGGTGTGTACTCCTTGCCCTGCGCCAGCACGGCGACGTGATCGCCCTGCCGCACTACCTTATATGGGACCATCTTGATCTCTTCCGTCACTTCGTCATAGCGCCGTCCCATAAAGCGCTTGATCGAATAAACCGTGTTCTCCGGATTGGTGATGGCCTGCCGCTTGGCCACCTGGCCAACCAGCCGCTCTCCGGTCTTGGTGAACCCAACCACGGAAGGCGTAGTCCGCCCTCCTTCTTCATTGGGGATAACTTTGGGCTCGCCGCCCTCCATTACCGCCACGCAAGAATTGGTGGTCCCAAGGTCAATTCCAATAATCTTGGCCATAATCGTCTCCTGTTATCTTTCCGTAATAAAATAAATGCTTTGTAATCAATGCGCTTATGATTGCCAACAGGCCCATGCTAAGACCTGAGTGGATTGCTGTCAAGGTTTAGATGCGTTGGGAGGGAGGGAAGTTGCGGCGATTTGCGCGAAATGCGAACGTTGAATCGATAGGGTAGCGTCAATGAATCGCGATTGGATCGGATGCCTTTCCTGTTCGGTTGCGCTGCCACGTTCGACTGTAGCCAGGGCAGAGGGTAGCCTCATGGTTTTGATTCATCGTCGAATCCATCGTGGGCAGGGTACGATCCGTACCGTCCACCCTCTCGACACGGAAAACCGATGTCTTTCGAATGGTCTAGGAGCCGTTCCTTTCGGTCATTCTGGATAGCGGCGAGGCGCTCGTCTACAGCGCTCGGAAAGATCCTATTTCTCTGGGAGGAATGGCGGCTGTCCAGTTTTGGATGCTTACGAAGAAGTTTTGTGGCAGTGCGACTCCGCCAGCGGCTGTGGCTCCGGGGAGATGGTTCTCCGATCTGAGCGCATCCATGCGGGGCATGAGGCTGCTGCTTAGGAGGTCTATTAGCGACTTGTTGGTGCTTCTTTTTGTGTTTCTTCCAGTACAGCCGGTTAAAACTCACTTTGCATTTTGAGCAGTATATTGAGTCGATCTTGGACGCCGATCTCCCTGATTTCTGATCTGCTGTTGAGGGCTGACTTCGGCCTTCGGTCAGCGGTCCGGGTTTCCCAGGAGTTACGCCTGCAATTCCCGTCCCGCCGCAACGATAGCAATTTTCGTTCAATCCAGCGCACGAACAGGAATGGAAAGAGTCGCTCATCGTCATGTACGCACCCGCCGCCGCGCGGCGATCTTATCATGAGCACGGGACCGCCCGGTTCTTCCATCGGGGCCGGGTGCCCCCCTCTCGCTTCCTTTGCGAGAAGCGGGATTCCACGGCTCGTTCCTGTGGGACTTTGCAACTCCCTGCAATATTCTGTTCCAGAACAATTGGCTTGACATGTACGGTTAAACCGTACATACTGACTAACAGTTCCGGTGTTTCTCCTTCTTCCGCGGTCTCCGGCAAAGGAACGGGGCGCGCAACCGCAAGCCAGTGCCCAGTACACCAGCGGTTATAAGGAGAAATCATGAACGTGCACCTTTCGAGCTTCCGCCACAAAGGGCTAAGCTGCTCCACGAGATGGGGAACTCCAAGGGCGTGCCGTCGGCGATGGCCGACAAGCTGCGCAAGCTTTTGTTCGCCATCGAAACCGCCGAGACGTTGGAACAGCTTCGCCCGTTTCCTGGCTGGAAGCTGCATCCTTTGAAGGGCGACCGGAAAGTTTCTGGAGTCTAACGGTTACACGAAACTGGCGGCCGATTTTTCGGTACGACGAACAGACGAATACCGCCAGCGAGATTGACCTGATCGATTATCACTGAGGCCGCAATGCCCATGAAGAACCCGCCCCATCCGGGCGACCTAATACGAACCGAAGTCATCGAAGCGCTCGGCCTAACCGTGTCAAAGGCGGCGGAGATTTTGAAAGTGCGCCGCGCCACGCTCTCCGATCTTCTGCACGGCAAGGCCGCGCTCACACCGGAAATGGCCCTCCGGATCGAAAAAGCCTTCGGCCCCGACATGGATCACCTTCTGCGCATGCAGCTTGCCTATGATGTGGCGAAAACACGAGAGCAGGCTAGAGGTCTCGCGATCAAGCGGTATGCCCCGGCCTGAGGCGGCGCCGTCGTACCCTTAAAGAAGGCAGAGAACCATGACCGTGCGACGACGGCATACTCGGCATTTTCCACACGCTCGCTGTTCACCTAACCTTTACTAGCTTCGAGCAATAGCAAATACTGGATGAAATGGCTGGTAACCAAGAAACACTCTGGTCACTAACTGATTGCGGCTCAAGATCTTGCCTCCATCTTATTGCAGCCTGGAGATCAAAGCGCAAAATCCTGCTAAACGGCATTAATATACTTGCGGAATCATGCAGATTCTTGCAATATATGAAATGCCGGAAAGCGGGAAAATCCGGTGGGCAGTATTGAGTTAGCGGTATCGCTTGTGCGTTCGCTGTTTTGCGGACTGCCGAGACAGGAAAAACGCATGGCTGTTTTTGTCGCTGCGTCTGACGAAACCAATAGCGCAAACGGGTTGTATCACTACGCAGGCTGGCTTATGCCTGAGCCTGATTGGTCGCTGTACTTTACCCCTGCATGGCAGGAGCGGGTACTAGACGGTCCTCCGAAACTCCCTTATGCGCACATGACCGAGATGCGTAGCAAGGCGTGGCGAGAACAATGGCGCATCACCGAAACAGAAGTAGATGAGCGCCTTGATGAGGCCGCGCGTGTGATCGAGAC
>JBAWBG010000321.1:0-7781 GCA_049589695.1 Candidatus Sulfotelmatobacter sp.
GGTGCTTCCCGAGACCACGGCAAAAGGAATCTTCTTGTGCTCCGCCTCAATGTGCTGCAAAACCTCCGGAACAGCCTGCAGTTGTGGCAGCAGTTCGAAGTAAAGTGCTTCCTTTCGGCGCGCCACAGCTTCGACCGGCATTCGCAGACCATGTCTTTTATTTAACGTCGAGATGATCTCTGCCACGGGCATTCCACCCCAATCGTAGAAAAGCCTTTCCTCGAATTCACAATTCCATTCGCCAAGCGCTTGCTTCCACGCGCGGTAATGCAGCGGCATCGAATCGGCAATGGTGCCGTCGCAATCGAATAAATACGCCTTAAACGAGCCCTCGGGCAATTTTAGTGTCATTCTGCGGGATGAATACCTCTCCTCAAGCTCAGCGCGGGTGCGGTTTTGCGGCCGCAGCAAAACTCAATCCTGAAATCAACTCCTCAACTTCGTCCTCCGTCCCTCCGATAAACGTAAACGACACTACGTATCCGCGCGCCAGAATCACTAACGTCGATTGCCGCATTACTCGAGAGCCAACATCCTTCTGAAAATCTCCGCGAGCCAGCGTCTTCGCGCCGATCGCAAACTCATACGGCTCTTCCGCCACGGCAAACCCCTGCGCTTTGGCAATCTCAGTCACGGGTCCGAAATACTGCGCCGCTTCTTTTAGTCCGGGATACTCAGCCGTACTCTCCGCCGCAATCAGGACCGATGAATTCACATCCTCGCCGCGCGCCGCCGGAGGCCGCGAAAATGCAGCCAGCAGCACGTGACCCGATTTGGCAGACTCCTGATCCGGCTGCTCGTCATCCCCCTCATTCATCTCTTTAGTTCGCAATACCCATCCGGCGGGAATTTTGCAGTTAAGTCCGAACTCGCGATTGCGGTATGTGCCGGCGTTCACCGATCCCGCATCCACACTGGAATCCGCCACGGGCACGGACTTCCGCGCATGTGCTGAAGAAGAGCTACCGGGAGGAGTTGATGCCTGTTGAGCCCGGCCAAGCGGCACCAGCAGCGGCGCGATCAGGCAAATGAACAGCAAGAACTCGAGAGGGGAATCCATCTGTCGATGTTAACAAGGGCATTGCGACGCCGAGTGATCGTCCGCTGTTCGCGTTATGGCAGAGTGCGCCGCGCTGGCTTCGAGCTGATGGATTTGTAGTCCGCGGGATACAGCACGACGCAGCGGTCGCGGCCTTCTCCATCACTTTCCGTGCGCAGATCCGCTTCCTCGCGCAGCGTCAGGTGGACCATACGCCGCTCACGCGACGACATGGGAGCAAAGTGAAAAGGAACGCCGGTTTGCCGGACCTTCTCCGCGGCCACGCTGGCGGCCATGCGCAATTCCTTCAAACGCAGAGAGCGCTGGTTCTTGCAGTCGAAAGAAATTTTCTCGTGCTCTCCGGAAGGCAATCGCAAAATTTCAAACGCCAGCAGTTCCAAGGCGCGCAGCAATTCGCCGCCACGATCCAGCAGCAGCGCCGAATCCGGACCGGAGAAATCCACATAGATCTCGGGCTTTTCCCACTCACTTATCGGCGGAGGATCCACAATAATGCGGTACTTCAGATGAAGGCCGCCGAGATTGACGACCGCCTGAAGAAACTCGTTGATTCGATTTGCAGCAGCAACTTTATCCATAAGAAAGCTCTTGCTTGTTAGCTCCTAGCTCTTAGCCTGACGCCGTTTTCATTGGATCTCAGCAGGGTTTTCAATGCGTATGCCGTTTCAATCTTTACCTGCAACATGGTGCGAGCCCTTGGCCTCACGCTAAGGGCTAAAAGCTAAGAGCCTTTCTTCCTCGCGCGCTTTTCCATCATCTCGCGCATCTCGACGCCCAGCTTGGTTCGGTTCATGATGGCCTGTTGTGCCATCGAAATCAAATTCGTCTCCGCATAATACAGATTCAATCCTGCCGCAAAATTGAAGAAGAGGAAGCCCATCATCAGCGGCATCAACCACGTCATCATTTTTTGCTGCGCCGGATCCATGCCTGCTTGCGGCGTCATGCGCTGCATGGCAAACATGCTCGCGACCATCAATATGGGCAGTATGAAATACGGATCGCGCGCGGAAAGATCGCTCACCCACAGCCAGTGCGCGTGCCGCAAATCGAGCGCCACGCCCAGCATCCGGTAATAGGCAATCAGGAAGGGGAACTGAATCAGCAGCGGCAAACAGCCTCCTGCGGGATTCACTCCTTCTTTCTTATACAGCCCGCTGATCTCCTCGTTCATCGCCGCCTTACGCGGATCGCGCAGGCTGTATTTTTTATATTTTTCCTGAATCGATTTGATCTGCGGTGCGATGCGCTGCATCTTCAGCATCGACTTCATCTGCGTAATCCGCAACGGCAGCAGCGCGACGGTAATGATCAGCGTCTGGATGACAATCGCCCAACCCCAGTTGGGAACGATATGTTTGTAAGTCCACTTCAGCCACAAGAACAGCGGGCGTGCGATCAGCCCCCACCAGCCGAAGTCCACCGTGCCACGCAGATCGGGATCGCCGTTTTTAATCGTCGGCACGTGCACCGCTTCGAGCGAGGAGAGTTCCTTTGGACCCACGTACATCCGCTCCGCGGTCGGTCCGCGAAGATCGCCAACGGCTGCACCTATGACATCTACATTCGTGGTCTCTTTGGCTTCGGGCTTCTGTGGATCACGCGGCACTTGCAATGGATACTTCAGCGTGACCATGGCGGCCGTAATAGGATCGTCGGGAATAAAAATCGCGGTGAAATATTGATCGCCGGGTCCCGCCCACTCAAATGGTCCCTTGATTGTATTGCCGCCGCTGATATTTTTTACCGCGAGCCGCGAGATAAAGCTGGGAAAGATCAGCGCGGTGCGCTCATTGGAAGCATCGTTGTGATAATCGATTCGCGCCGCCGCGTAGGAAGCTGGCGCAGCCTGATCGCCAAAACCTGCCGGCCATGCCGGCGCGGCAAATATCTCAGCGCCTTTGTATAGAACGGAAGTTTCAACGTTCAGCACGTAGGTGTGATCGAAATGAAATGTCTTGCGAACCTCTAAATCCTGATCGCCGTATTCAAACGTGATCTCGGCAGGAGCCGTGAGCCGGCCTCCGTTCGAGGCTACATACAGCACCGAATTCAATTTGTTGCGCAGAGTCTCATCGTAAGTCCACAGCGAGAGCGGATAACCGTAATTTTGTGCTGCGGCGTTATTCACCAGTTCCAACGGCCCATTCTGAGCATCGTTATCGAACTTTTTCAGAATCCAGGATTTCACCTGCGCGCCGCGATTGGTGAATGTAATTTTATAAAGATCGTTCTCAACCACGATTTCATTTTCCGAAGAGGCCTGCTTGTTAGCATTGACCGGCGGAGCAGTGACTACAGGGGGCGAGGCTTTCGCCGTGACAGGCGCAACCTCGGTTTGAGGCTTCTCTGGCGCAGATTGTTTCTGCGGCGTGGCCGGAGCTTGCGGCAAGTATTTCTTCAGCAGCGGCTGGAAAACAATGAGAACGACAAACGTCAGAAGAAACACGAGAAGCAGCCGCTTCTCCGCTCCGGGCTCTTGTTGAGGATTTTTAAAGTCGGCCAAATTTTATCTACCGTTCAAATTCTTGGTGCACAGGTGTCGCACTTATGCAAATGCTCTGCGTTCCGCACCACCGGGTCATACCCAGCCCGGGCAAAAGGATGACAGCGGAGCACTCGCCCCAAAGCCATCCATCCGCCGCGCACGGCACCGAAACGCTCGACTGCCTCCATTGCATATTCGGAGCAGGTCGGAACGTACCGGCAAGCTGGCGGAAACATGGGGGAGATCGCCCACTTATAGGCCCGCAACAACTGCAGCGTGATGATTTTGGCGTAGTCCATTTTGGCGCAATCCATTCTTGCGCGATCCATCAATTCTCGCGTGGTGCAGCCGCCCCCGGCCGCGTTCCCGACTTCCCTGACAATTTCTGCTCAATCACGTCGAACGCCCGCTTTACTTCATTGAGCACATCGGCGAAGTCAGCAGTCAACAATAGCTTCTTCGGATTAATCACGACATCCGCCGCAATCCCTGACGCCGGAAGGGACAGGCGAACCGCCTCTCGCAAGCGTCGCTTCATACGGTTGCGCTCTACCGCTCCGCCCAGCACGCGCCCCACCGTAAACCCCACACGCAGCCCGCGTAATGCCGGAGTCGTCGCCCGCGTTTTTCCCGCCAATTCATTCACGTCGGCGTCGGGACGCGGCCAATAAAAAACCGTCATCGACGCGGAAAAATGTCGCCGCCCCTGTTTGTACACGCGCTCGAAATCCGCGTGGCGCAAAAGCCGCGCCGCGCGAGGAAATCGTGCTGCGTTCTTTGGTGGCATTCTGGAATCGAGCCGAGTTACCAGCGCGGCATCCGCCGCCGGTTCCTCAGGCTGCAGCAAGAGGCCAGATCTCTCAACTATGAAAGTAAGCGGCACGAAAAAAGCTACTCGCGGAATCCGGGCTTTACTGACACCCGCTTCCGTCCCTTGGCGCGGCGGCGGGATATCACCTTTTTGCCGCCCTGGGTTTTCATGCGCGTGCGAAACCCATGCTTCTTGCTTCGCTTGCGCCGGTTAGGTTGGAATGTACGCTTGGGCATGAAAGATGCTTACTCCTGATTTCGTCGACAGTGTTGGGGCAAACGGTAAGTATAAATGACCAAGTGCCGTAAGGGCAAAGGCACACTTCAGCTTCTCGAACTTCCCCTCGCCTTGCGCAGTCGTTCTTTGCGGTGCTGCGAAGTACGTTCGACTTCAAATTTTGAATCGAGCGTTGTGTGCACATCGGATATTGATTCAAGTCACGATGGAGTTTTAGTGCCAGCCGGAATTTTGGATTTCTCGTCGCCGGGAAATTACAAATCCCGCTTCACGCTTTGCACCGCGCTCGTTGCAGTTACATCCTAGACACTTGACAGGCGCGCCCCTTCGCGCTCTGAATGAGCATGCATCCAAAATTTGCGTTCAGATTTTTGTGCGACGAAAAAAATTTCGTGCTACTATGCGGCACTGTTCGGGTTTAAGAAAATCTCGTTCACCATGACAACTGCGCAAGGTACAAGGGGCGCATCCGCAGTACACTAAGAGTTCCATCAGCAATTCGGTAAACGGCATTTTTTAACAGGCGCCCTCAGCCAGCCGCCGGGACGCCGCGGCGGGTATTTCATAATTATGTCAGTCACAAGCACACCAGTTTCCCCCAATCCGTGGATGCGCATTCTCGATGCGCTGGAAAAAAAGATCAACCGGCATTCCTATGACACCTGGCTGAAACCAACGCGCTACAGCCATTCCAGTGGGGGGATTTTATTCGTGCGCGTGCCCACGGTGGAGTTCCGGCACGCCGGCGATAAATACGCGGACCTGATTCAGGAAGCGATCGACAATCTCGGCCTCGAGTTCAATGACGTCAAGTTCGTCACCCCCGAGGACGATCCCGCGGCTACGGCGGTTCGCCATAACGGCGGGCTCTCCGCGCCTCAAGTTGCCTCGGCTCCAGCGCAGGCTCGCTTCGATTGGGATGGCGCCGCGCAATTAAATCCGCGCTACACCTTCGACGCATTCGTAATCGGCTCCGGGAATCAGTTCGCGCACGCCGCGTGCCAGGCGGTTGCTGAGCGTCCTTCAAAAGCCTACAACCCATTGTTCTTGTATGGCGGCGTCGGCATGGGCAAGACTCATCTCATGCAGGCCATCGGACACGAGGTGAAGCGGCGTCAGCCGCAGGCGGCCATCTGCTACGTATCCAGCGAGAAGTTCACCAACGACATGATTAACTCGCTGCGCTATGACAAGATGACCACCTTCCGCGACAAGTTCCGTGGCGTAGACGTCCTGCTGGTCGACGACATCCAGTTCCTCGCCGGCAAGGAGCGCACTCAGGAAGAATTCTTCCACACCTTCAACGCTCTGCACGACACCATGAAGCAGATCGTGATTGCGAGCGACCGCTCTCCAAAAGAATTAGCCGAGATCGAAGACCGCCTTCGCAGCCGCTTCGAGTGGGGACTGATTGCCGACATCCAACCTCCCGACCTCGAAACCAAAGTGGCGATCCTGCAGAAGAAGGCCGAGCAGGAAAAAGTAACACTGCCCACGGATGTAGCTCTCTATGTGGCGCAGAACATTCGCTCGAATGTGCGTGAGTTGGAAGGCGCACTCATTCGCCTGGTTGCACATTCATCTTTGATTGGGGCCGAGATTACTCTCCCTTACGCTCAACAGGTTCTGAAGAATTTTATCGACTCGCAAGCCCGCAAAGTCACGATTGAGTCCATTCAGAAGATGGTTGCGGAACAATTCGGTCTGCGCCTGGTTGAGATCAAAGCCAAAGATAATTCGCGAGCCATCGTCTATCCGCGCCAGATCGCCATGTACCTGGCGAAGCAGATGACGGAAGCTTCGCTGCCAGAGATTGGCCGACAGTTTGGTGGAAAGCATCACACTACGGTTCTGCACTCGGTCGAGAAAATTGAAGAGGTTCGCAAGAACGACAAAGATTTAAACAGGCTGCTCAATAAATTGACCGAACAATTGGGCGGATAATCGTAGTAGTTTTTGCGTTTTGCACTGTGCAGCGCAGTCTTCCTTTCGTCACTCTGTGTATGCGATGTGGAAACTGTGCAAGGCCCGGGCAAAACCGGAAATGCGGAATTTTTCTGGTAGGGCGTCCGCGAAGCAAGGGACCGATTTCTCACACGAAGGGCTGATCCCCAAAGTGGTGACAATAGGACGGTTCATAAAGTTTTCCACTTCTCCGACTCGCCTACTGTTACTACTGGTTTTATAGCTTTTGCATTTGATATAAGGGAAGTAATAAAAGTAGCACGCGGCAGGGGAGAAAAAGTCTATGCCGGTGGAAGCGGCCATTGCGGTAGGGACGATGGAGATCACGGTCAGCAAAGTCGAATTGCTGCGCGAGTTGACCGCCACGCAGGGTGTGGTCGAGCGCAAGACCACGATTCCCATTCTGTCGAATTATTTATTCGAGGCGTCGGAGGGCAAACTCTCGCTCACCGCTACCGACCTCGATCTCAGCCTGCGCACCTCGTGCAGCGCCAAGGTAAAGAAGGAAGGCTCTTGCACGATTCCCGCTCGCAAACTGCACGACTACGTAAAACTTCTGCCTGACGCCGATATCACCATCAAACTGCTGGATAACCACTGGGTCAGCATTCGCTGCGGCCGGTCCAACACGAAGATGGTCGGCATGGCAAAATCGAACTTCCCCAGCTTGCCGGCGTTTCCCACCGCGGGTGTGGTCAAGATTCCTGGGCAGGTATTGCGCGGTTTGATTGCCCGCACCGGGTTCGCCATATCGAGCGAAGAGTCGCGCTACACGCTGAACGGTGCGCTCATGCTGTTGAAGCCTGAATCGATCACCATGGTCGCGACCGACGGACATCGCCTTGCTCATTGCGAGCGCAGCGGCGAAAAGTTCGAAGGCATATCCGGCGAAATGAAAACTCTGGTTCCGAAGAAAGCCATGGACGAACTCAAGTCCCTGCTCGATTCCGCCGACGCCGACACCGTCGAGTTCGCCAAAGACGACTCCACTCTCTTCTTCCGGATCGGATCGCGGCTGCTGACCTCGCGGCAACTCACCGGACAATTTCCCAACTTCGAAGCCGTTCTGCCGAAAGATAACAACAAGAGCATCACGCTGAACAACTCCGACCTGAACTCCGCGATCCTCCGCGTCGCGCAGTTTGCCGACGAACGTTCGCGCGCCGTGCGACTGAAGCTCGAGAAAGGCGAAGTTAAGATTTCAGCTTCGTCGACGGAGG
>JBAWBG010000322.1:0-4942 GCA_049589695.1 Candidatus Sulfotelmatobacter sp.
CATGACGACAGACCAAAACAAGAGTGCGATAACTATGAGGGTGACGTGTGGGTGGGCCGGCAAAACGGGGCGCGGAGAATCCATTGCTGATTTGCTCTCCTCTTCAGCGGCTGTATCGCTCTCTTCATCTTAGCTGGACACAGTAAAACCTGCTATTGCCGCATGATCGAAATCGCTGCAGTTCTCGTAATAGGTATTAGCGCTCATCGGCCGTAGAGCCGTTGCCGCATTTGCGTAACCCCATCCGCTACCCGCTGCCAGGCATTACCATGTCCCCATGCCCCCGACGCCGGTCCAGTCCAAGATCGCTGTGGTCAGAATCTCTCCTCGCGGCGCCACTCGACTGAAATCCGGCCACGTCTGGGTTTACCGCTCCGATATCGTTTCGGCCGACGGTGCCGCCCCCGGCTCGCTGGTCACAGTCACCGACCTTCGCGGCAAGCCCCTGGGCACCGCTCTCTACTCGAGTTCCTCCCAGATCGCCATCCGTCTGCTATCGCGAGAGCCCGTCGGCGATCTTGCCGGACTCCTTCGCCAGCGCATTGCCGATGCCATTTCCTACCGCGAGCCGATTGTCCACCAGACCAATGCCTACCGCGTCGTTTTCAGCGAGGCAGATTTCCTCCCAGGCCTGATCGTCGATCGCTACAACGACATTCTCTCGCTGCAGATTCTTACCCAGGCCATGGATGCGGAGATCTTGCGCGCCGCCGTGATCTCGGAGTTAACCGAGAAGCTGCATCCGGCTTCGATCGTCGAGCGTGTCGACTCTAAAATCCGACAGCTCGAAGAGCTTCCGACGCGGCTGAGCGGTCTTCTAAGCGGCGAAAAAGGTTCCACCGTTTTCACCATGAACGGCGTTCAGTTTAAGTTCGAGGCTTTGGAAGGCCAGAAAACCGGAGCATTCCTCGATCAGCGCGAAAACTACGCTGCCGCGGCCCAATATGCCCGCGGCGAAGCGCTGGATGTCTTCTGCTATCAGGGCGGATTCGCCCTCCACATGGCTGAGCGTTGTTCTCATGTCACAGGGGTGGATAGCTCTCGCGCAGCCCTCGAAGTCGCCGATCAGAATGCCGCCCTGAATCAGCGCGAGATCGAGTGGATCGAGGCCAACGCCTTCGATCTGCTCAAGGATTACGCCGCCTCCGGCCAGCGCTATGACAGCATCGTGCTCGACCCTCCAGCCTTCGCCAAGTCGAAGCGCGACCTTGATGCCGCAATGCGGGGCTATAAAGAGCTAAACCTTCGCGCCCTGAAGATGCTTCGGCCGGGCGGGGTTCTGATCACCTGTTCCTGCTCCTATCATGTGACGTCGTCGGATTTCGTCGAAATGCTGGCGACCGCGGCGCAGGATGCGCAGCGCACGGCGCGCATCGTCGAAGTTCGCGGGCAGGCTAAAGATCACCCGATTCTGCTGAATATTCCGGAAACCGCCTATTTGAAATGCTTTATATTGCGCGTAACATGATGAAAAAATGCAAGTTACTGTACTTGACATTAACGCACTCATATTTTATGCTTCTTTTGTGCTGAGTCAGCATCCAAACACTTGAACGGCAACGCCAAATTCTTGAAATCCAGCACAGAAGGAGAACATCTCTATGACCGTACTTACCCGTTGGGAACCTTTCCGTGAGTTTTCCACCCTGCAGGACCGCATGAACCGCCTGTTTCGCGAGTCCTATAACGAAGGTGGCCGGGACGAATCCCTGACCGCATCCAGCTTTGCCCCAGCAGTCGATGTCTACGAAGATGAGCACAACGTGACCTTGAAGATCGAAGTGCCCGGAATCGACGAGAAGGATATCGATATTCGACTGGAAAACAGCACTCTCACCGTGCATGGCGAGCGCAAAATTGAGAAGGAAGAGAAGGAAGAGAACTATCGCCGCGTGGAGCGCCAGTATGGCAGCTTTACCCGCACCTTTACTCTGCCCCCGACCGTGGATTCCGAGAAAGTTTCGGCAGACTACGACAAGGGCGTGCTGAAGATCACTCTGCCTAAGAAAGCCGAAGCCAAGCCAAAGCAGATCAAGGTCAATATCGGCAGCGGCAAGCCCGCCGACAAGACCCTGGAAGCCAAGGCCCCCAGCAAAGCCGCGTAATTAGCACCGCTGCTCGTGGAGGGGCGGACGCCTTCGTCCGCCCGGCGAGCGACACTCGACCCTCTACAATCATTGGGAGGCGGCGAAAAGGCTGCCTCCCATTTAGTTTTTGCAACTGAGTAAGCTGTGCGATCAGGCAATGTGAACCTCGCGGTCGATTTCTCATTTCTCGATTTTCAATTTGCCCGATCACACAATCATTGAATTTATAATTGGAGTCTCATCATGGCTATCCGTTGGGATAAGTTCACAGTAAAAGCGCAGGAAGCTGTTCAGCGCGCCAATGATCTCGCCTCCGAGCATGGCAATCCGGAGCTGCTTCCGGTTCATCTGCTTGCGGCGCTACTCGAAGATAAAGAAGGCATCGTTTCACCCGTCCTGGAAAAAATCGGCATCGGTCCGCAGGCGGTGTTGAGCGACGTTTACCGCGAGATCGAGAAGCTGCCAAAGGTTTCCGGTGAAGCCGCGCAAGCCACGCTCTCAAATGCCACGAACAAGCTGTTGGAGCAGGCTTTCAAAGAGGCCTCCAACTTTAAGGACGAGTATGTTTCCACCGAGCACCTGCTGCTGGCCATAACGCATCTGAAGCAGGACGTTGCCCAGCAGATTCTCGCCCGCCACGGAGCCACGTATGACGCGATTTTGAAGGCTCTAACTTCGGTTCGCGGTTCGCAGAAAGTGACTGACCAGAATCCAGAAGCAAAATATCAGGCGCTCGAACGCTATGCCCGCGATCTGACAAAGCAGGCCCGCCGCGGCAAACTCGACCCCGTCATCGGCCGCGACGAGGAAATCCGACGCGTGGTGCAGGTTCTTTCCCGGCGCACGAAAAATAATCCCGTGCTCATCGGCGAGCCGGGGGTGGGAAAGACCGCAATCGTCGAAGGCCTGGCGCAGCGGATTATTTCCGGCGACGTGCCTGAGGTGCTCAAAAACAAGCGCGTGGTTGCGCTTGATCTCGGAGCCATGCTGGCCGGCGCGAAATACCGCGGCGAGTTTGAAGATCGCCTCAAAGCGGTGTTGAAAGAAATCGAAGACTCTGCGGGTCAAGTAATTCTCTTCATCGACGAACTGCACACTCTGGTCGGCGCCGGCGCTGCCGAAGGCGCGATCGACGCCTCCAACATGCTCAAGCCGGCTCTGGCTCGCGGCGAGCTGCGCGCCATCGGGGCTACGACGCTGAACGAATATCGCAAGTACATCGAAAAAGATGCGGCTCTCGAACGCCGCTTCCAGATCGTTTTCGTCGGCGAGCCGAATGTCGAGGACACCATCGCCATTCTGCGCGGCTTGAAAGAGCGCTACGAAGTCCATCACGGGGTTCGAATCAAAGACTCTGCCATTGTGGCCGCGGCGACTCTTTCGCATCGCTATATCTCCGACCGTTTCCTGCCCGATAAGGCTATCGACCTGGTCGATGAAGCTGCAGCGTCGATTCGTATCCAGATCGACTCGCTTCCCACCGATATCGATCAGCTTGAACGGCGTGCCACGCAGCTGGAAATCGAGAAGCAGGCCCTCAAGAAAGAAGATGACGCAAACTCGCGCGAGCGCCTGGCTGTCATCGAGAAAGAGCTGGCCGAGATCCGCGAAAAATCCAACGCCCTCAAGGCGAATTGGAAAAAAGAAAAAGAGCTGATCGCCCGCTCCCGTGAATTGAAGGAGAAAATCGAGAAGCTCAAAATCGAAGAGCAGGCTGAGGAGCGCCAGGGGAATCTGCAGCGCGTCGCCGAAATCCGCTACGGACTGCTGCGGCAAGCCGAAGAAGAATTAAACCGGCTGACTGCGAAGATCGAAGGCAAAGGCACAGGCGCTCCGCGCATGCTAAAAGAGGAAGTGGACGAAGAAGATATCGCCCGCATCGTCTCCAAGTGGACTGGCGTTCCCGTCTCGAAGATGCTCGAAGGCGAAGTCAAAAAGCTGGTCACGATGGAAGACCGCCTGCGCCATCGCGTTATAGGACAAGACGAGGCACTAGAGCGCGTGGCCAACGCCATCCGCCGCTCCCGCGCCGGACTCAGCGATCCCAAGCGTCCGATCGGCTCGTTCATTTTTCTCGGCCCAACAGGCGTCGGCAAAACCGAATTAGCCCGCGCTCTCGCCGAATTTTTATTTGACGATGAACGCGCCCTGCTGCGCATCGACATGTCTGAGTACATGGAGAAGCACTCGGTCGCTCGCTTGATTGGTGCCCCACCGGGATATGTGGGATATGAAGAAGGCGGGCAGCTGACAGAACAAGTGCGCCGCCGTCCGTATTCTGTAGTGCTCTTCGACGAAATCGAGAAGGCTCATCCCGATGTTTTCAACGTTCTTTTGCAGATCATGGACGATGGCCGCCTTACCGATGGCAAAGGCCGCGTCGTCGACTTCAAGAATACGATCATCATCATGACGTCGAATCTCGGCTCCAGCTATCTGCAAGCCGAAAGTCTGCGTACGCCGGAAGATTTTGAAAAGGCTGGCGAGCAGGTGATGAATGTGCTGCACGGTCACTTCCGGCCGGAGTTCCTGAACCGCGTCGATGACATCATCATTTTCCGTCCGCTGGGCAAAGAGCAGTTGGTCAAGATCATCGAGCTGCGTCTCGAAGATGTACGCCGCCTGCTGGCCGACCGTAAAATCTCGATCGAGCTCACCGACGCGGCGAAGGAGCTGTTGTTCACTCAGGGCTACGATCCCAGCTTCGGCGCGCGTCCGTTGAAGCGCGCAATTCAGAAGCTGATACAGGATCCGCTGGCTCTGAAGATTCTCGACGGCGAAATTCTGCACGGCGATCACATCGTGGTCGATGCCGACAAGAAAGCCGGCAAGATGAAGTTCGAAGTGAGCAAGCG
>JBAWBG010000323.1:0-2849 GCA_049589695.1 Candidatus Sulfotelmatobacter sp.
TTGGAGATCCAGTTCCTGGCTGGCGTCCTATATATTTGTCAGCGGGATGATGGCCGAGAAGGCATTGATCGCACAGATTTGCCGTCGCGCCAAAGCGGGGCGCAATGCGGCAGTTCTGACTGGAATCGGCGACGACTGTGCTGTGCTGCGGATGGCCCGGCGCTCAGGGAAACCGGTAGACACGCTGATCACGACGGACTTTTCCCTGGAGGGGATCCACTTCCGGCGCGATTGGCAATCGCCCGAGTCGATCGGCCACCGGTGCCTGGCGCGCGGATTGAGCGACATTGCCGCCATGGGGGGGGAACCGATCGCGGCATTTCTGTCGCTGGCTCTTCCGCGCAACGTTTCACCGAGTTGGGTCAACCGCTTTGCCAACGGTCTGATCAGCCTGGCGGAGAAATACGGCGTGACGCTTGCCGGCGGCGATACGGCGGAGTCGCCTGACGGAATTCTGGCCGACATCGTCGTTGTTGGCGCCGTGCCCAAAGGAAAAGCTATATTGCGCTCGGGGGCGCGTCCGGGTGACCGGATCTATGTGAGCGGGGAACTGGGTGGTTCGGCCGCTGCCATCCGGCAGATGCGAAAAGATAAGAAGCCGAGGCAAAAGTTGAATTCACGCCAGTTTTCCCGACATTTTTTCCCTGATCCACGAATCGAACTGGGGCGCATTCTGCGCCAGAGAGGCATGGCGTCTGCGATGATCGATACCAGCGATGGCCTTTCCACCGATCTGGCTCACATCTGCGGAGAGAGCGGCGTTGGCGCGGAGATACAAGAAGAGTTTATTCCCAGAGCCCACGTAGGCAGGCTGTTGAAGGCGGTTGATCTCGATCTTGCCCTGCACGGTGGAGAAGACTACGAACTGCTGTTTACGGCTCAGGAAAGCAAGAAGATGCCATCCCGCATTGCAGGAACACTCATCACGCGTATCGGCCGCATCACGCCCGGCCGCAGGATTTTTCTGAAGCAATCGAATGGAGCGAAATCTGAATTGAAGGCAGGCGGATGGGAACACTTCATCAACTGAAGCGGTCTACTAAGGAACCAGGAGAATCAAGAACAGTGTTGAACAAGTTTCGCATCTGGCGTTCAGGACTGGTGAGAGACCAAAGCGCGTTTTGCGCAACATCTCTGATCGCACTTTCGTTGTTCTCATGGAGTCCGGCCGCGGGCCAATCGTCGAGTCTGCTTTCACTCGAAACTCAGATTCCTCTGCCAAATGTCAAAGGACGTATCGACCATCTTAGCGTTGATGTGAAAGGTCAGCGCCTATTTGTGGCAGCTGTCGAAAATCACACTGTCGAGATTATCGATCTGAAGCTCCGCAAAGATGTGGATACTCTGACCGATCTGGCGGAGCCACAAGGAGTCTTCTACGAACCGTCCACGAATCGCTTGTTTGTAGCATGCGGCGACGGCGTCACGAAAATTTTCGATGGCACCACATTCGAAGTGCTCAAAACGGTAAAGTTCACAGATGACGCCGATAACATTCGATACGACCAACGCGACCATCAGGTCATCGTCGGATATGCCGGAGCTAAGCAGTTAAGAAATCGAGAAGAGGGATATGGCGGGCTTGGATTTCTGGATTCGAATGGAAAAAGGACTGGGGATATTGCGATCGACGCCCACCCGGAATCATTTCAGCTTGAGAAGTTCGGAAGTCGCATATTCGTAAATGTACCCGACAGGAAAGAGATCGAAGTCATCGACCTGGTAAGGCGCGGCACTGTAGTCCGTTGGCCGATCGCCTCCGGGGAGAACAATTTTCCGATGGCGCTGGATGAAAGTCATAAGCGATTGCTCGTGGGATGTTGGACGGCGCCTCGATTACTGGTTTTCGATACCGTCACCGGCAAGCAGACCGCGTCGGCTGAAATTGCGGGTAAAACGGACGATCTCTTCTACGATGCCGGCAGAGCACGTGTATATGTGCTCACCAGTTCGGGCTTCCTGGAAGTCTTTCAACAGAACGACCCAGACCACTATGCTCGAATTGCGAAGTACACCACTCCGTCCGGCACGCAAACTGGTTTATTTGTGCCTGAGTGGGGGAAGCTTTTCGCAGCGGTCCGCAGGCGGGGCGATCAGAGTGCAGAAATCCGAGTGTATCGAACGCACTGAACCGAGCCCTCTGGTTGGGTACCTTGGTCACCGGTC
Organism: Candidatus Sulfotelmatobacter sp.; assembly: GCA_049589695.1. Lineage (GTDB taxonomy): Bacteria > Acidobacteriota > Terriglobia > Terriglobales > Acidobacteriaceae > Sulfotelmatobacter. Next base: position 2,167 of record JBAWBG010000323.1, read on the forward strand.
ATCACTTATGTCTATACCGTCCAGCGCGAAACGGTACTAGAGTATGGATATGTCGTACTCCCAAACCGTCCCGATTCGCACTTTGCTTGTATTGCTGGCGATCGTTGCTGCGTCAGCGGTGCTCTCCGCGGAAAAGAAGCAGCCGCCTCCGCCGCCCGAACACGCTAAGTCTCCGGTGCCTGCGGTCAGCAATGAATATATCCGCAAAGAGTTCGGCGACGACTGCTCGCTGCTGGGTGGTCCTCCGCAGTTTGTCGGCGATCTTGACGGAGATGGGGTGGATGACCTTGTGGTCGCTGCCCGCTGCACCAACCCCATCGCTGACCAAGCCGAATATGGATTTCGAGTAGCCGACCCTTACGACAGCTTTCTGGGGTTCGGCGACGTTAAAGTCACATCGACCTTTGCCTCGGACGCGCCGGAGCGAAAGGGAGTTTGTCTGTTGATTGTCCACGGTGTTGGCCCTGAGGCATGGCGTTCTAATAAACCGAAGCCTAAATTTCTGCTTATCAACCTGCCGTTCAAAACGCTCGCGGTAAAAAGATTGGCACTGAAAAAGAGGACTGTGCTCGGAATCTATATGGAAGAAAGAGGCGAAGGAGAGAGCACATCTTCAGTTCTATTCTGGGATGGGAAAAAATATCGCTACCAGCAAATTGGAGCAACCTTCGATTAGACCAGCA
>JBAWBG010000324.1:0-15208 GCA_049589695.1 Candidatus Sulfotelmatobacter sp.
TCAGTTCGTCGGCGGGAGCGTAGGCGACTGAGTGCACGAGGGTGTGCAATTTGCCGTGACGTTCTTTGAGTGTGGCGAAAAGGCGGGCGATTTCCTCGTCTTTGCTGACGTCGCACATGTAGGCCTCGGCGCCGGGCAGGGAGAGTATGAGATCTTTGGCTTCCTGCTCCAGGCGCTCATTCTGGTAGGTGATGGCGAGCTTCATGCCGGTGGCATGCAATCCTTGAGCGATGGACCAGGCGATCGAGCGCTTGTTGGCAACTCCGAAAACGACTCCGTTGCGGCCTTGTAAGTCTGAAGACATGCGTGCTCCTTGGATGGGGAAGGATATCAGGTAGAAGGAAAAGTCAGAAGGTCCAAGGAAAGACTTAGCAGGCTTTGAGTTTAAGCCGTTGGTGGCTCAAATCGGAATCTGCGTCCGCGCGAATCAGGCCTCCAGCCCGCGGTGATAACTGGCCTTAACCGCCGGGACGAGAGCGGCGATTAGCTCGGGGCGCTTCGGCGAGCGGTTCAGTCCAAATACAGAGAATGGGAAATCTAGGACTAGCTCCCGGGTAACTCCGGGCTGTCGCCAAACAGAAACTGACACTCCTTTAATCCCTATCCCCGATTCGACACGCCAAGGATGCCTGACCTGCCAAAAATAATCGTCGCCGTCGATCTTGAGTTTCTCCAGAGAACCTTCTACTCTCATCTCGCACCCCACACTGCTATTACTGCTATTACTTTCCCAATACCAAAAACAAATCCGCAATCGTCAACGCTTGCTCTCCGAGTCACGTGGCGATCTGCAGAAGCGGAACAAAGAGTAGTTGGTTCCATATCCCCCATCCTGGCTTCATTTTCGAGTTAGGTCCACAGCCACTTGCTCGACTGCAATGGGTGCCTCTATTGGCCAGCTTGCCGCCACGAACGATAATCCATACACGCACGCCAAGATGGCGAAGGCGGCGACGAGACTGACCTTGTGGGCGACCGCGCCAACCGCTAGAGCAAGCACTAACTGCAGGAATGTCCCAAAAAAATAAAATGCATTCTGGACTCGTCCCATCAGATGCTGTGGAACCATTTCCATGAGGCTGGTGTTCATGGCGATGCCGCCGACGCCGCGCGCCGAGCCCATAACGCCATAGAGCAATACGGCGGCCGCAAGCCATCGCGAGACCGGAGCGCAAACGATGCACACAGCAATGATTGCCATGGAAAAGGCGACGGAGCGGCGTCCGCCCAGGCTAGCGATGATGGCTGGAGTGTACAGAGCGCTGAGAAATGCGCCGGTGCCCCAGCCGGCGTTGAGCCACCCATAGCCGACGGCACCGGCATGGAAGATGCGTTCGCTCAACGACGGAGTGACGACTACGCCGGTGATCATTGCGCCGAGAAACAGCGCCCAGCTGATGCCGAGTAAGATAACGGGACGGTGGTTGCGAAGAAAGTGCAGACCTTCGCGCATCTCGCGCCAGAAACGCTGGAGCTGAGTTTCCGCGGCGAGAATGTCGGCGCGTAATTCTTCGGGCCGCAGCACGACGTGGCGTCCTTTGCGCACTGCGAAATAACAAAGGAACGAAACCACGTAGGTAGAGACGTCGATCAAGAGAACGCCGCCGAGGCCGATGTGGTTGTACATGAAGCCCACCAGCGAGCCGGCGATGAGCCACCCTCCCTGGACGCCGGCGAGAAGAAAAGTGTTCGATTGCACGAACTCGCCCTCGGGAGTGAGTTCCTGAATGAGAGCCGTGATGGTCGGCCAGAACATCCAGAAGCCCGCGGCGACGAGAGTGTTCATCAAATAAAGTTGCCAGATTTTTACGCGGTGCTGAAATGCCAGGATGCATACGGTGACGATGATCACGGCGCGGACGGCATCGAGCCACATGACGAGGCGGCGCCGATCTTCGCGGTCGATAATGACGCCGGTGAAGGGAAGCATCAGCATGGCGGGGATGGTTTGCAGAACGGCGAATGTGCCGAGAGCCATTTCCGAATGCGTGGCCTCGAGGATGTACCAGGCGACCGCGGCCGAATTCATCCCGCTGCCTAACATGGAGATCACGTTGGCGGCAAAGACGAAGCGCAATGGGCGCTGGTCGAGGATCTTTCGCATACTTTACTTTAGCCGATGTGGAGGCGAACGGAGAGTTACGGATGGAACGTCATGCGTGAGATTTAAACTTTTCCGCTTCTTCACGAATTCTTTTCCAGGCGCGCTCGACGTGTTTTGCTTCGGTGTTTGTCTGGCCGACGCAGAGACGAAGAGCGAGTTTTCCGTTCAGCTTGGTGTGGGTAAGAAATAGATCGCCGCTGCGGTTGAGGCGATCCATGATGGTCTGGTTGGTGGCATCTCCAGCTTTGTGGCGAAAGCAAATCAGATTTAGAGGGACAGGCGCTGCGAGTTCGAAGTTTTTATCGTGGCGTACCCAATCGGCGAAATGCTGCGCTAGCTCTACATGGCGGCGAATGTGGTGCTGCAGGCCTTCGACGCCATAATGGCGGATCACGAACCATAGCTTGAGCGACCGGAAGCGGCGGCCGAGTTGGATATGCCAATCGCGGTAGTCGATTACTGCTCCCGACTCCGTGGCTTGATTGCGCAGATATTCCGGCAGGATGCTGAGTGTCTGGATAAGAGCTTTGCGGTCGGCGACCCAGAAGCAGTTGCAATCGAAGTTGGTGAACATCCATTTGTGCGGATTGAAGTTGTAGCTGTCGGCGAACTCCACTCCGTTTTGGAAATGACGAAACTCCGGGCACAGCGCGGCAGTGCCGGACATGGCGGCGTCAACGTGCAGCCAGAGATTGTGCTGACGGCAGACTTCGGCAATTTGCGGGATCGGATCCATTGCATTCGAAGAAGTCGTGCCGACTGTGGCGCAAACGAAACAGGGGATGAGATTGTTTCGCTTATCTTCTTCTATCTCGTGCGCGAGAGCGTCGGGGCGCATGGCGAAGTTTTCATCCACGTCGATCTGGCGTAGATTGTCGACGCCAATGCCCGCGATCATCGCCGCTTTCTGCAGAGAGGAATGGGTTTGCGTTGAGACGTAAGCCACGATGCGGCCATCACATCCTTTTTTGTTGCTGACGTAGTCGGTAGCGCGTTCGCGGGCGGCGAGCAGTGCGCAGAGCGCGGCACTGGAAGCCGTATCTTGAATCACGCCGCCGCCCGCACTCGATGAAAGAAACTTTTCCGGCAAGCCAAGCATGTTTACAAGCCAGTCGAGAACGTGAGTTTCCAATTCCGTGCAGGCGGGGCTGGTGGACCAGAGCATGCCTTGGACGCCAAGGCCGGAGGAGAGAAGATCGCCAATAATTCCGGGGCCGGAGGCGTTGCAGGGAAAATACGCGAAGAAATTCGGCGACTGCCAGTGGGTGATGCCGGGGAGAATCAGATTGTCGACGTCTTTGAGCATCGCCTCGAACGGCTCGCCTCGCGCGGGAGGTTTCGCCGGCAACGATGCACGAATTTGTCCCGGCTTGGCTTGAGAGAGCACGGGAAATGACTCGACATGAGATTGATAGTCGGCGATCCAGTCGATTACGGCGTGACCGTGGCGGCGGAATTCATCGGGCGTCATGTGGAAAGATTTTTCGTCGGACAATTGCTAAACCTCGAAGCACAGAACTGGTGATTGCAATCGATCAACCACTAAGGTCACGAAGGTACACGAAGAGCCGGTTCAATAGAGTTGTCCGAAATATAGACGCGTCTTGTATTCGAACGCTGCGCGACCATCTATGGCGCAGGCCTCGAAGATATGGCGTAAGTCGCGCAGCATGGATGCGTGCTGCGGATGTTCTGGCCCGGGCGCGTACGACGAGGAGAGCAGGCGGCCTTCCACGCCGGCGTAATCGAATTCCTGGCGCATATCGAAGACTCGTTCCTGGTAGGGATTAGGATCAAAGAATTCGTTTACGGATTCGGTGGTGCGCTCGTGACGAACTTCCTTGTAGTCGGTGCCATAGGTCAACAGTAGCCGCTCGTATCTGCGGAGAAAATCGGTGGAGTCAGTGAGGCGCTCATTCCAGAGAAGAACCAGCCAGCCGCCAGGTTTCAAGATGCGAACGAATTCACGTCTCGCAGGAACGCGATCGAACCAGTGTGCGGCTTGCGCAGCGGTGATGAAGTCGACGCTGTGATCGGCAAGAGTTGTTGCTTCAGCCGTCCCGGCAATACTGATGAATTTCGGGAACGACGCGAGCAGGCGTTCTCCAGTATTTCGCATCTCGGCATTGGGCTCGATGCCAAAGACGCGATTGCCATTCTCGAGCAGTATTCGGGTCCAAATACCGGTGCCAGAAGCGATATCAGCTATGACGTGATCGGGCGAGAGATTACATTGTGTCTCTAGGGTAGGCAGCACGTCTGCAGGATAGCCGGGGCGGTACAGAGCATAATTTTCGACTCGATCGGAGAAGCGGCTGGTGGCGTTCGAAGCAGGCATGGGAGTTAGCCGAACAGTAAGCATTGTCAATATTTATTCTAATTGTGGGGTAGAGAATTGACGAGAGTCCTGTTGCAGCGTCAAGTGCGATACCATTCCAAGCAAGCCATGAAAGCTTGTAGCGCATGAGAATTGTCATCAAGGTCGGTACCAGCCTGATCGCGCCGGGCGGGCAAATCGACGCGAAAGTGTTACGCGCGATGGTGGATCAGTTCGATCTCAATAGGAATGAATATTTGATTGTGACGTCGGGCGCGATCGCGGCAGGAATGGCGGGACTTGGATTGAGCAAACGGCCGAGCGATGTTCCTGGTATGCAGGCCTGTGCCGCGGTTGGACAGAGCAAGCTGATGCACACGTACGAGCGACTTTTTTTTGGCAAGAAAGTGGTGGCGCAAATGCTGCTCTCGAGCGACGACTTTACTTCTACGTCCCGATACCGCAACTTGCAGAATGCTCTGGGAGAGTTGCTCGCGCTGGGGGTTGTGCCTATCGTGAATGAAAATGACAGCGTTTCGGTGCGCGAACTGGAAGGCGCTTTTGGCGACAACGATGAGCTTAGTTCATTGCTGGCGACCGCAGTGAAGGCGGATTGGCTTTTGCTATTAACCAACGTTGATGGATTTCTGATGCCGAATGGACGCAAGAAGCCGCGGCTGTTGCGCGTGGTGCGAAAACTGACTCTGGCGCTGGAAGCGCAATGCGACGGGAAAAGCGCGCTGGGGCGGGGAGGCATGATTTCCAAATTGCGCGCGGCGAAGCTGGCCAGTGAAGCAGGCGTGCATGTCGCGATTGTGAATGGACGGCATCCGCAGGCGATTATGCTTGGCATGGAACGCAAGACTGGAACTTATTTCCCTCCAGCACGGGGGAAAAAGTAATGGCGACCAGTATTACAAGCGGGGCTCTTACGCAGGAGAAACTTCTGCGGGCGCGGGCCGCTTCCGTGAAGCTGGCTATGCTTTCCGCGGGCGAAAAGGATGTGATGCTGCTGGCGATCGCGAACGCGATTGATGCGAACGTGGAGAGTATTTTGGCGGCGAACCGCGAGGACGTGGAAGGTTCAGGATTAGCTGGCGCCATGCGCGACCGGCTGCTACTGACTAAGGAACGAATCAAGGAGATGGCGCAGGGAGTGCGTGACGTTGCGGCGCTGCGCGATCCTGTAGGGGAGACGCTGGCGGAGTGGACGCGGCCGAACGGGCTGCAGATTCGCAAGGTGCGGGTACCGCTGGGAGTAGTAGGAATTATTTACGAATCGCGGCCAAACGTTACGGTGGATACGGCTGTGCTCGCGCTGAAAACTGGCAATGCGATTGTTTTGCGCGGAGGGAAAGAGGCGGCGAGGAGTAATCAGCGGCTGGGGGAAATTCTTACATCCGTGCCGGGAGTTCCGGAGGGCGCCATCGAACTGCTGGATTCGAGCACGCGGGAATCGGTGCAGGATCTGATCAAGGCGCGGGGGTTGGTGGATGTGATTATTCCTCGCGGTGGCGCGGAGCTGATTGCCTTCGTCAGCGAAAATTCTTCAGTGCCTGTGATTGAGACCGGAGCGGGGAACTGCCACATTTTTATCGATGAATTCGCTGATTTGGAAATGGCGGACCGGATTGTGATCAACGCCAAGACGTCGCGTCCGTCAGTTTGTAATGCGGCAGAGAAGTTGCTGATTCATGAAAACATTGCGGCGCAATATGTGCCACGAATCGTGAAAAAGCTGATTGATGCGGGAGTTGAGGTGCGTGGGGACGACGAGTCGCGACGTCTGGCTGCGGGACTGAAGATTGGGCCGGCCAAAGAAGAAGACTGGTATGAAGAATATCTCCGCCTATGCATTGGAGTTCGCGTGGTGGCGAATGTGGATGAGGCGATTGGCCATATCAATCGCTATTCGACGAAGCATTCGGATTCGATCGTGACAGGAGATGAAACGAATGCCCGGAAGTTCCTGCGCAGCGTGGATTCGGCGGCGGTTTACTGGAATGCTTCGACCCGTTTTACCGATGGGGCGGAGTTCGGCTTTGGCGCGGAGATGGGCATCAGCACGCAGAAGTTGCATTGTCGCGGGCCTTTCGCGCTGGCGGAACTCACTTCTTCGAAGTACGAGATTGTGGGGACGGGGCAGGTGCGTTGAATTTGGGTAGCGCGGGGACTGCATCTGGAAATCCCGGATAAGAGTCGTGGTTCACGCTTAGATCCTAAGGCCGGTAGTTACCTCTGGAGCGATTTTAAGAGGTCTCAAACTTCTTTCGCCAGGTTCATGTGTATAGCGAAACACCGCTGTGTTAACGTACTTACTTTCACCGCGGGAGCCTCATGAGACTATTCTCGTTAGTTCTTCTTTCTTCTGTCGTTCAACTTTGTTTCTTGTCGTCTGGGGTCGGCGGCAATGTACCTGGTCCGGCTTCGGCTCCTCCCATCTTTGGTTTCCGAGACGCCGCTATCGAAAACGCGGCGGAAGCGCGCTTTCTTGCCGTACCTGATCCGAAGCTGGCGGAAGATCATCTTCGAGTGTTGACGCAGGCTCCGCATATGGCGGGCACGCCGGAAGATAAAGCGACGGCCGATTACGTTGCACAGAAGTTTCGCGCAGCGGGGCTCGAGACTGAAATCGTCGAATACAAAGTCTGGATGAACTATCCCAAGGAAATCAGCGTGGACATCACTGCGCCCGCGGGAGTCGAGATGCATGGGCCTACGCGCGAGCATGTAGATGGCGATCCATCCGACAATGACCCGCGAGTGGTGATGCCGTTTAACGGGATGTCGCCTTCGGGCGACGCCGAGGCCGACGTGGTCTACGCGAACTACGGCACGCCGGAAGATTTTGAAAAGCTAGAGAAGATGAAAGTGGATGTGCGCGGAAAGATTGTGCTGGTGCGTTACGGGCAGAATTTTCGCGGGGTGAAGGAATTCATAGCGCAGGAACATGGCACGGCGGGAGTGATTATTTATTCTGATCCGTTCGATGATGGCTGGAGGCGAGGCGATAAATATCCCGAAGGGCCGTGGCGGCCGGATACCGGCGTGCAGCGCGGTTCGGTGGGATACATGTTCGAATTTCCCGGGGATCCGACGACGCCGGGAATTGCCTCCGTGCCTTCGTTGCCGGACAGCAAACGCATTTCTCCGGAGCAATCGGCGCAGATGCCGAAGGTTCCTGTGACGCCACTTTCCTATCACGATGCGTGGCCCATTCTGCAGCATCTAGGGGGGCCGGATTCGCCGCGCGAGTGGCAGGGCGCGTTGCCTTTCACCTATCACGTGGGACCGGGGCCGGTGCGGGTGAAAATGCATCTCAGGCAGGATTATCAGTTCCGTACGTTGTGGGATGTGATCGGGCGGGTGCGCGGTAGCGCTTCGCCGGATGAGTGGGTGGTTGCGGGGAACCATCGCGATGCCTGGGTTTATGGGGCGGTGGATCCGAACAGCGGCACGGCGGCGATGCTTGAGGCGGTGCATGGCGTAGGCGAGTTGTTGAAGTCTGGCTGGAAACCCAAGCGCACCATGATTTTTGCCAGTTGGGACGGCGAAGAAGAAGGGTTGATGGGTTCGACAGAGTGGGCGGAGCAGCACGAGTCTGAACTGGCGAATGCGCCTGCGTATTTCAACGTAGACGTGGCGGTTTCCGGGACGAAGTTTGGCGCGTCCGCGGTGCCGAGTTTGAAACAGTTCTTACGGGACTTAACCAAGGCGGTGGCAAGCCCTAAAGGAGGCACGGTCTACGATGAGTGGCAGAAGGTGGATCAGCCATCGCGCCACTCGACACAATCGCCGACCGAAGCGATTGGGGATGGGCGGCACATGCCCGTCGCTTCTGCCAAGGCCGATGTTCCGGTCGGCGATCTCGGGAGTGGTTCCGACTACAGCGCTTTCCAGCAGCACCTTGGAGTGCCCTCCACCGATATTGGTTCCAGCGGGCCATATGGCGTGTACCATTCGACGTTTGACGATTTCGCCTGGTTCAAAAAATTCGGCGATCCGGATTTCGTTTACGAGCAGGAGATGGCGAGGATTTTTGGCCTGGAAGCCTTGCGCATGGCCGACGCTGACGTGCTGCCTTACGACTACGAAGAGTATGGCAAGGAGGTGGCTGCCTACATTGATGGAGCGGGCAGGCGGGGGCAGGAAAAATTGGGCAACGGCGTTCTCGATTTCGGCGCAGTTACGTTAGCCGCCAAACACTTTCAGAGCGCTGGGGCAAAGATTTTAGCGAAGCAAAAAAATCCGCCGCGAGACACCACCAAACTGAACCGTGCGCTGCTCGGCGCAGAGCGGGCGCTGCTGGTGCCGGAGGGATTGCCGCATCGTCCGTGGTTTCGCCATGCGATCTACGCTCCAGGGGAATATACGGGCTATGCGGCGGTGGTGATTCCGGGAGTGAATGAGGCCCTGGATAAAGGGGATGTTGACCGGGCGCGGCAGCAACTGGCGGTTCTGGCCGCGGCGCTGGAGCGTGCGGCCAAGACACTGGAGAACTACTGGTGAAACTGACTAGTCAGATGACTAGTCATGTATAATGTTCCGGCGAGGGAAGAATCGTGAGATCATGGCAGTTACAGGATGCGAAGGCGCGGTTTAGCGAGTTTTTGGACGCGGCTCTCAAGAAGGGGCCGCAAGTGGTGACGCGGCGGGGTGTGGAAACTGCGGTCCTGGTGCCAATTGAAGAATGGCGGCGGATGCGGGCTGTGTCTCGTCCCAGCATTAAGGAATTGCTGCTGTCCGGTCCCCGCTTCGACAACATCGTCCCTCCGCGCAGAAAGTGGAAACGCCGCCCGCCCGTGGAGTTCGAGTGACCCGGTACCTACTCGATACAAATATAATTTCTGAAATTCACAAACCGAAGCCCCATGGAGCCGTGCTCGCCTGGTTTGCCGCTCTGCGCGACGAGCAGGTCTGTCTCTCGGCGGTTACGCTGTACGAACTTCAGGACGGCATTGAGCGCACACGGAAACAGGATCCGGAAAAGGCGCGCGCCATTGAAGTGTGGGTCGATGAGGTAGAGCACTCCACGGAAGTGCTGCCGATGGATGGGCGTTGCTTCCGCGAAGCCGCACGCATGATGGCGAGGAAGCAGGAGGATCTCTTTTACGACGTTATGATCGCTGCAACCGCGCGTTTATACAAACTCATAGTGGCAACGCGTAACGAGAAGGATTTCAGAAGTCTGCGAGTGGAGATAATCAATCCTTTCAAATCGAACTGACCCATGAACGCTACCCACGCACTCGGACAATTCCTGCGAACGCTGCCGCACTCGGCGGCGGCTACTTTTTTGGCGCTGTTCCCGATTGTTGATCCCTTCGGCGGCATTCCAATTTTCTTTAGTATGACTTCTTCCTGGAGCGCGAAGGATCGCAACCGGACGGCGCTGAAGACCGGGATTTGGGTGTTTGTCATTCTGGTGACGTTTCTTTTTGTGGGCCGTTTCGTGCTGCATTTTTTCGGCATCTCTCTTCCCGTCCTAAAAATTGCCGGGGGATTGATTGTGGCGAATACGGCGTGGGGCATGGTGACGTCGCATGCACGCATCACGCCGGAAGAAACTCACGAAGCGGAAGATAAGGAAGATATTTCTCTGACGCCGCTGGCGATGCCGTTGATGTCGGGGCCGGGTGCGATCGGGGTGGTGATGGCGCTGGCTGCGCATGTGGATAGTTCCGCATCGTATCTGGGAATGGTGATCGGAATCGCTGCAGTCGCGGTCACGGTTTTTCTGTTCTTCTACATGGGAGGACCGCTGGTGCGCAGGCTAGGGCCGAGCGCGGTGGGAGCGATTAATAAAATTTTTGGATTCCTGATTCTGGCAATTGCAGTGCAGTTGGTGTGGGATGGAGTGGCGGACTTCGGGAGCTAGAGCCCTCTTCAAATGATCCCACTTCTCGCACAGAAGGCGAAAGTGGGTTACGCGGCTGCTGCGTAGATATTAGTCTGGTTTTGGCGCACGTGGGTCTTGCGCCGGATCAACGTACTCTGTTGAAGAGGGGCCGAATCCCGTAATCTGCACTACTACGGGTTCATCATCGGTTTCTGCAAAGTGGCTTCGTCCCGGGGGTTCGGTATAAAAGCTGCCCGGAGGGAGAGCCTTGAGTTTCGACTCATCGAACTTGTCTCCGTACCCGATGTGCCAGGTGCCCGAGATGACAGTTGCCACACGATCATCGCGATGGGAATGCGCTGCAATCTGTGTGTGCGCGGGCACACGCAGCATGATCGTGTAGACGCCACTTTCATTTGGGTCACCTTTGAGCACTACGGTCTGTATCCCACTCACGCCCGAACTTCCTGTGCCGGGATTGCCTTGCTGCGGGAATTTGAACTCGCTCGGTGTAAGCCGTGCTTCACCTACATTGTTGTCCGCCGTAGTTCTAACTGGAATCGCTGCTGCCGGGGAATCGAGAAACTGCCGAACCAGCTTGACTGTGTACACCGGACTGTCTTCCATCAGCCAGTGACCGGAGCGCGGGACGACCGCCTCTTGAACATTAATCGCCACGTGGCGCATGATCACTGCCTGTAACGGACCGAACGATTTCTCGCCGCCGACAGCCAAGACAGGCATCGTCAGTTTCACTTGCTCGAAAACTCTGTTGTCCGCAGCGTCGGTAGAGAATGCGGTGAACTGCGCGAAGCCAGCCCGCATGCCTCCGGGTTGTGCGTAGGTTGCTGTGAAGAAATTTCTTGTGGCTTCGTCAGGTTCCGACGGATCGCCCGTGAAATCGTTCCAGATTCGGTCGAAATAGATGCGCTCCCGCCCCGCCACAAGCCGCTCGGCGTCAGGACCGTGGAAGTTGAAATGCCAGACGCCCGGATTCAGGAGAATTGTGTTCCATGGCTCGATGCCGGGAATAGGTGCGTCCATTACAACCAGACGCTCGACCTTGTCCGGGTACATCGCAGCGTAGGCGTAAGCGACCATGTTGCCGATGTCGTGAGCGACTACAAAAGTCTTATCGAATCCCAGTGCGGTGACTACTGCGCGGATGTCCTTGGCTTGTGTCTTCTTGTCGTATCCACCGGCAGGCTTTGACGATCGACCGATTCCACGCAGGTCGGGCACGACGACCGTGTGGTCTTTCATCAGGTCGGTTGCCAGCGGTGCCCAGGAGTCGCTGTTTTCGGCATACCCATGAATGAGCACGACCACCGGCCCAGTTCCTCCCCAGCGCACAAAGATGTCCGCGCCTTCGGGGCTGTGAACCGTTTTCGCCTGAAAGCTGGAGGGCAGGGACGGTTGCGCGTAACTGAACGTCGTCGCAAAGGCGAGAATTGCCAGGGCAAGGCTACGTCGGCTCATTGTTCCTCCGAAAAAAGGGAGTTTAGATTTTGAGCAAGAAATCGGAAACTTGGATTGTGCCGCCCTATTCTACGCGCTTCAACATGAGGAGTTCTTGGCCGAGCTTGGCATCACTTAGGAGCCGAATTGAACTTATCCCGGAGTTCCGCTCCCGGCGGTTTTCGTGCGCCGTGACGGAGGTGGAGAACCTCGATCATGCGCTTATCGTCGTCCGTTCGGTAAATAAATCAGGAAGGGACTGTGGACCAGCTTCCTAACCTTCGGGCGCCCGCGGAGGTGCCGCCCATGGGCGGAAAGCGCGTGAGAAGATCAATGTGGTCAAATAAAGAACTTCCGAAGCGGGATGCTGCGTCCGCGTCGTCGGCGATGTGGCCGATGATTTCGGCGAGATCGTTCAGCGCCCTTTGCGTGTAGAGGAGGCGGTAATCCACTTGGGCAGCTGCTTGCGGACTTCTTCGGCGGGAACGGTTCGGCCAACCTTCCCGTCCTGAACGCCTTCGTCAATGGCGGCGAGCGTTTGCTCGTCGAGGATACGGGGAGGACTACGAAGTTCGAACTTCTTCGCCTTCGCCAAAGGCTTGTCGTGCGCTGGAGTCGATCGGCTTCGCGATGGAATTCGCTTCCGGTCCACTTTTGAGGAATAGTTCATCGAGCAGAATTTAGGGCTCACACGGCGCTATTTCTCTTTGACTTTCTCCGATAATTCGCGAAACTCCTTGGATTGCTTGTGGCTCGCTTTTATCTGCAACTGTGCGAGCTGTCGAGAGTTTTCGGTCGTCAGGATCGGCACCAAGGCTTCCAGTTCCGTCGCTACTTCGCGTGCGTGATCGGCCTCTTTCAACATCAAATGTTCAAATTTCCGGACTGCCTCGTGATGATCCATAGACCTCACTTTGGGGTAGATTCAGGTGCGTGTTTTACTTCAGCGATACCAGTCGCTCCACCAGCTCCGAATAATCCTTCTTCTCGATCCCGTGCACCTGCTTGTTGTATTCGTCCACTTTCGAGGAATAATTCATCGAGCAGAATTTCGGGCCGCACATGGAGCAGAAGGCTGCTTCTTTGTAGAAGTCGTCGGGCAGGGTTTCGTCGTGCATGGAGCGGGCCGTCTCTGGGTCCAGAGACAAGGCAAATTGTTTTTCCCAATCGAACTTATACCGCGCATAACTCAAAGCATCGTCTCGGTCGCGGGCGCCGGGGCGTGCGCGGGCAATGTCGGCGGCGTGCGCGGAAATTTTGTAGGCGATGATGCCGTCTTTCACGTCCTTTTCATTCGGAAGACCGAGATGTTCTTTTGGCGTGACGTAGCAGAGCATGGCCGCGCCGTACCATCCGATCATGGCTGCGCCGATAGCCGAAGTGATGTGGTCGTAGCCGGGAGCGATGTCGGTGACGAGTGGGCCGAGCGTATAGAACGGAGCTTCGTAGCAGAGTTCGGCTTCTTTTTCGACCTGTTCTTTGATCTTATCCATCGAGACGTGGCCGGGCCCTTCGATCATGACTTGAACATCGTGCTGCCATGCGATTTTCGTTAGTTCGCCCAAAGTCTTTAACTCGGCGAACTGGGCTTCGTCGCTGGCATCGGCGACGCAACCGGGTCGCAGGCCATCTCCCAAGGAGAAGCTGACGTCGTACTTCTTCAGGATTTTGCAGATGTCTTCGAAATGTTCATACAAGAAATTCTGCTTGTGGTTGTAAGCCATCCACTGCGCAAGAATAGCGCCACCGCGGCTCACGATTCCGGTGATACGGTTCGAAATCAGCGGCAGATACTGGACGAGGACTCCGGCGTGAATCGTCATGTAATCGACGCCTTGCGCGGCTTGCTCTTCGATCACTTCCAGCATGACTTCGGCATTTAAATCCTCCACGCGCTTCACGCGCGAAATAGCCTCGTAGATGGGGACAGTGCCGATGGGCACGGGCGAGTGGCGGAGAATGGCCTCGCGAATTTCATGAATGTTGCCGCCGGTGGAAAGATCCATCACGGTATCAGCGCCGTAGTGCACGGAGGTGTGCAGCTTTTTCAATTCTTCTTTGATTTCTGACGTGACGGCGGAGTTGCCGATGTTGGCGTTGATCTTGCACAAGGAGGCAATCCCGATCGCCATCGGCTCGAGTTCCGGATGATTGATGTTGGCGGGAATAATCATGCGTCCACGGGCGACTTCGTCACGCACCAGTTCGGGCGCGAGCTTTTCGCGATGTGCGACGTAGCCCATTTCCTCGGTGACCACCCCTTGGCGGGCATAATGCATCTGCGAAAAATTGCCGTCGGTGTTGGTTTGCTTGCGGCGCGCAATCCATTCGGCGCGAGGATTGGGGACGCTGTTGCCATTGGTGCCGTTGCCGGTGCTTCCATTTGTAGAAGTCATATCAGAGCCAGCTTTCGTCAAGATTAGAGGTCTTGATTATAACTCCCGCAAGCTCGCGAAATGGCGAGCACAGAATGTTTATGATGCCCCGATTGCATTTGGATCAAGCATTCCAGCGAAGTGCAAGCCGTGAACTCTTGCCGGCCTGCGAAAGCGTAAGGGCCTTGTCCGTGGAACGGCTGAAGGCATAGAATCGGGCGTTTTCATTTTGCGAGAGTTCGGCACGGGGAGATTGCGCCATGCGTTGGTTTTGTATTGCCGTGATTTGCGCCGCGGTCAGCGGGTTTGCCCAAACCTCGTCATCCACGAAGCTCGGTCCGGGCTTCAGCCTTGACACGATTGATAAGACGGTTGACCCTTGCGTGGATTTCTACCAGTACGCTTGCGGTAACTGGATCAAGAATTCGCAGATTCCTGCTGATCAGGCGCAGTGGGGAAGCTTCGTGGAATTGCACGAGCGCAATCTCGATATTTTGCATGAGATTTTGGAGAAGGCTGCTGCGGGAGGCGCGAGCCGAAATGGCGTTGACCAAAGAATTGGCGATCTTTACGGATCGTGCATGGACGAGAAGGCGGCGGACGCCAAAGGCATCGCGCCGGTTAAGGCGGAACTGGATCGTATTGCCGCGGTAAAAGACAAAGGCGCGCTGATTGATGAGATCGCGCATGTGCACCTGACGGGACCGAGCCCGCTGTTCAACTTTTATTCCGCGCCCGATCTGCACAATGCGGATCAGGAGATCGCCTATATCGACCAGGGCGGGCTTACGTTGCCGGATCGCGATTACTACATCAAAGACGACCCCGACAAAGTGGAGAAGCGGCAGTTCATGGTCGACTATGCGACGCAGTTATTTACGCTGGCGGGGGAAACTCCTCAGCAGGCGGCGCATTCGGCCCAAACCGTTCTGGTGATCGAAACGATGCTGGCGGTGGATTCGATGGATCGCACCAAGCGCAGGGATCCGAAAAACCGCGACCATAAAATGACGCGAGAAGAAGCGGCAGCCCTCGGGCCGGATTTTTACCTGAATCGCTATTTCACCGCCGTGGGCGCGCCCAATTTCACAGAGCTGAATGTTACGAATCCGGAG
>JBAWBG010000325.1:0-4479 GCA_049589695.1 Candidatus Sulfotelmatobacter sp.
GCACTTAAAGATGATGGCGGCGGCGCAGCCGTTCATCTCTGGAGCTATATCGAAGACGGTCAATCTTCCCGAGAACGCATCGGTCGAAGACATCATGGAAGCGTATCTGCAGGCGTGGAAGCTCGGCTT
The DNA here is from genome assembly GCA_049589695.1 of Candidatus Sulfotelmatobacter sp. Lineage (GTDB taxonomy): Bacteria > Acidobacteriota > Terriglobia > Terriglobales > Acidobacteriaceae > Sulfotelmatobacter. The sequence goes on from JBAWBG010000325.1 coordinate 130, forward strand.
GAAAGCCGTCGCCGTTTATCGCGATGGCTGCAAAAAATCGCAACCACTTTCTGCAGCGGGGACGAAGACTGCGAACTCTTCGAAAGATGATCCGCGGCCGGGGGCGGCCGCGCCACACGAGCCGGAGGATATGAACGCGCCGCCGCGCGCGGTGCGGCACAAGCTGCAGGAAGAGCGCGCATCGATCACGCACAAGTTCAACATTGGCGGACACGAGGGTTACATCACGGTCGGGCTCTATCCCAACGGCGACCCGGGCGAACTGTTCATTACCATGGCGAAAGAAGGCTCGACCGTCAGCGGATTGATGGACAGCTTTGCGCTGGCGGTCTCGATCGCGCTGCAGCACGGGGTGTCGCTGAAATTGTTCTGCGAAAAATTCGCGCACACTCGCTTCGAGCCCAGCGGCTGGACGAACAATCCAGACATCGGCTTTGCCAAGTCGATCATGGATTACATCTTCCGCTGGCTGCAGCTGCGCTTCACCGGACAGCAGCAATTGCTCTTCGAAAATCTGCGGCCGAAGTTGTCAGGAGCTCCGAGTCCTCAGGGGGGCGGAGACATGAACGCTTCCTCGGATCAACCGAGAACTGAGAACCGGGAACTGAGAACTGGTTCCTCGATTCACGCGGCCGACGCGCTGGCCGGCATCATCGACCTGGGCGACGCTCCCACCTGCAGCTTCTGCGGCAGCATCATGACGCGGAATGGTTCGTGCTATCGCTGCGGGAGTTGCGGGAGTACGAGCGGGTGTAGCTAAGTTTCGATGCAGATAAGTTGAATCTGGTCGGAGGAGGTGTGGTAAAGGCGATGTCGGGAAAGTTTTTCGGCGTTGATGGCCAGTATCATCCCATTGGATCCTTTCTCGGTGCTGATGGGAAGTACCATCCACAAGGCTATTTTTTGGGTCAGGACGGCAAATATCATCCCCCAGGATCTTTCATCGGACAGGATGGGAAATATCATCGTAAGGGTGAGTTCATTGGTCAGGACGGAAGCTACCATCCGAGCGGACAGTTTATGGGGAGCGACGGAGCCTACCATTCACCCGGGTCGTTCTTGGGACAAGATGGAAAATATCATCCGCAAGCCGCTTTCTTGGGGCAGGACGGAAAGTATCATCCTCAAGGGTGTTTCTTAGGGACCGATGGACGCTATCACTTCCAGGGCTCGTTTATTGGACAGGACGGTAGGTATCATGTTTCAGGCGCGTTTGTTGGCAGTGGCGGAAGGTATCATCCTCAGGGTTCTTTTCTTGGTGTCAACGGACGATACGAGGAGCCGAGTGGTGCGGCTGAAAAAGAGCGCCGAAATCAATCTGGGGTCGACTGCTAGCTGTGGATGGACTCCTGTGTTGAAACTCTTGTCTTAGTCGCTGGCGAAAGCAAGCTGCGGTGCTGGGCTCAGGGCATCGAGCGCAGTCTTCACCTCGTCATCGATCTCCGATTCTTCTACGCGGCTTTCTAAAATGATTGGGGCGTCCGCAGGCAACAGATGGGAAACCTTCTGGAAGGCGAGAATCGATTCCAGGCTGATGGGATCGTGCTTGCTCTGGGTGTTCACTTCGCTGACGTGAAGTTGTTTGATCTTATGGCGAAACTTCTGCAAAATGGCCCAAGCCTCGCTCATGGTGGGATCGACCTGGCGGGCATGACCGATGTCGAAGCACAGGGACGCGCTCGGCAGCAGGTCGAAGAATTTAGCGAGGTCCGCTGCCGTCTGTCCAATCGGCTTTCGCTTGTCCATGTTTTCGATGCACAGACAATCTCCGAGGCAGGCCCACCTTAAGGGGGTGTGCATGGCGTCGGGATGCACGATGATCGGCCATTCCCGCTTGGCGACTCGCTGGAGAAGCTCTAGAGCTGCAGCCTCGTAAGATTGTTCCATCGCGCTCGGCGCATGGAAGGAGATGTATTGGAATCGGCTCAGGTCGAGTTGGTCTAGCTGCTCGACTAGCGGTGCAAGTTCGTCCTGACGCAAAGCGGAGAGCTCGACTGCATTGAGCTTCTTGGCGGACATCATTTTGAGCGCCTGGCGGAAATCTCCCCGCGCCAGGGCTCCAGTTGAGAATCCGATACGTTTCATTAGAACACCCCGTACTTTCTGGTGAGTGGTGCTATGGGTGAATTCCCGGAGAAAAAGATGTAATCCAGGGCGTGTTCAAAAGACTGGCTGATCTTTCTTATTCGTTTGAATGTTGGATCCCTCCGAGAGTCTTCTGATCGAAGTTTGTCGAGCTTGCTGCGAGCATCCTTATCGTCGAGGACTTTCAGGAACTCTGCATAAGAAGCGAATAATTCCTTGGCAATTGCGGCGGGGATACCATAAAGTCCGATCGATTTTTCCAGAATTTCGAGCGGCGTAAGTTTCACATGATCTCTGATGTGCTGAAGCAAATGAAGCTTTATATCATTTCCGTCGGTGGAAATGTTTCCCTGTGGAAGCAAATCGAGATGCGCGCTAAAACACACAAGAAGGCCAGAAGCAAAGATGAGCTTTCTCGACATGCGCAGCTTGGCGTTGCGCAATCCCCATCCCTTCCCGGCGCGATCTCGCTGCTTGCTGGCGAAGTCCACCGCCATTGTTCTCCAGAAGCGAACGATGTCGTTTAGAAGGAATCTTGGAACCCTGTATCGTCGCGAGTCGTGGGTCAAGGGATGGCTATCTTCTGCGAGGTAGCGACCTATGACGGCCTTGATTACGCGTTCATATGCGTCGGTGTTCTTGCCAATGGCTTGTGATTCGAGGAGCAGTAGGATTCTCCAGGTGGTGTTCTTGTTGGTGTCGTTATGGCCTCCGATCTGGTGGATAATGTCGTGACTAAAGGCCATGTTCCCAAAGGCGCCTGCGGGGCTGGGCGGGCGGAACTTTTGCTTATTTCGTTTCTGCTGCAACACGTTTTGGATCTGTTGGACGATGGTTAGATGGTCCGAATTGGCTTCTCCGTCTATAAGGTAAGTCCAATCGAGGTCGCTGCCGGAGGTCCACTCTCCCCTCGCGAGCGATCCAAATACAACTAGGCTTGTGTCATGAGACGTGTACCTTCCGATTTCCTCTGAGAGCAATATATCGAGTTCTTCACGCTTTATAGCCGCCTCGCGGGATGCTCGCTGCAAGCCCGAATTCAAGAACCCTGCCGTGCCCCTGTCTGTAGCAGCGCTTGCCATTAAGGGTCATTCTAGCAACGTTTCTTGATTCCTTGAGTTGGCAGGCACCTAATCCGACACTCGGTGTTCCCGCTGCGGGCGCTAGCTGTGGTGATCCCATTTTGCTTTGCGGGACAACTAGAGTCGTGGCCTTTCAAAACTGCCGATAGAGGTGGCACCGAAGCGCCCGCCAGCCATATCTGTTTCAGGCTTGGGCATTTCCACAGGGCTTGCTTACAGGACGTGATGGATGACCTTGTGGATGTGCTTAGGATTGAAATAGGCGCTGATTTGGGCAAGAGCTGACATAGGGAACCGAGCTAGACGCGCCCTTCGGTCGATGGCGCTCTCTCAGGGCAGGCTCCGTGGAATCGCGCGGCTCGCCCGGGTTCCCTCGGCTTCGCTCGGGACAGGCTCTCACCGGGCTTTCAGCCCGATTCGGAATGACATTACTAATTGGATGGGCTTGCGGCATGACTGAAGTCGTGCCCTTCCCGGTCGTGGCGCTTCCAAATCCCTAGAGTCCGTGGAATCCCACCCTTCGCAAAGTGCGCGAAGGATGGGGCACCCCGCGGTTTGTGGTGGCGCCGGCGAACAGCAGGCTCTCATCGGGCTTTCAGCCCGATTCGGAATGACGAGAATTTTTATTCGGGCTTGCGGCGAGCTGCAAAGGCGACAGCGGCTGATGAATCAGTTGCGAAACCGCAACTGATTCGCTTGGAGAATGATCCGGGGTGGCAGGTTGGTGCCGTCCCTACGGGACTCGGTTCCACTTCTTGCGAACTTACCCAAGACTTACGTCCTGGGCTATTATCTGCCGCCCCTCCGGGGCTGGGTGCTCCATGTCTCGCGTCCTTTGCGAGACGTGGGATTCCGCCGACCCATCCCTCTGAGGTCGCGTCTGCTAACAGCAGGTTCCCTTCGGCTTCGCTCAGGGCAGGCTCTCACCGGGCTTTCAGCCCGATTCGGAATGACATCCCCGCAGGACGCAAGTGTGGGGCGGACTGGCCGATGTGACCCTTGTAATCTTGTGCACCATAATTCAGTCACATAAGCTCACCAATTGCAGCCGTTGTGATCGACTTTACAGGCAAGAACCGCAACAGTCCCATCGCTGAAATTACCGCGTCCGAGGCCCGTAGCAGTTGGAACGGAATGTGCAGAGATTGAGACCCAGTTCGTTTCTGATCGCATAAGTTGCAGG
>JBAWBG010000326.1:0-13512 GCA_049589695.1 Candidatus Sulfotelmatobacter sp.
GTTTACGCGCAGGGAGCGAGCGATCATCTGGTGTTCGCGAACATGGAAGCCGATTCGATGATTCCGCAGGGAACACAGCCGCTGGGGTTTTATGTGGATGAAAGTGCGCCAGGGCCGGGCGACATCAAGATCTATAACTCGGAAGGACTTTTCGGAAATAAATCCGGCGCGGAGAAAAAGGACGCGGCCATGTCGTTTCTGCAGAACGCGCTGGCCACGGCGGATGCCGTCGCGGCGCGGGAGATCATCGATCCGGGAAAATTTAGAGATGGAATTTCTAAAATTATCGACGGAACTGTGGAATGCCTGAACGCTTCCACTTGGTGCAAGCAAGCACCAGCGTCAAACGCCCAACCTTCGGCGTAACGAGACTATCCAACCTCTTCATTCCAACTCTCAAGCGTTTTTTTCACCAGCGCCATGTATTGGTCGGCTACGGCGCCGTCGATCAGGCGGTGATCGTAGCCGAGCGTGAGGTGGACTACTGAGCGGATGGCAATCGAATCGTTGCCCTCTTTATCGGTAACAACTAAAGGCTGTTTGGTAATACCACCCACGCCCATAATGGCGGAGTTCGGTTGATTGATGATGGGCAAGCCAAAGACGGCGCCGAACTGTCCGGGATTGGTCACGGTAAAAGTGGAGCCTTCAACATCGTCGGGCTTAAGCTTCTTGGTGCGAGCGCGCTCGCCAAGGTCGGTGATGCCGCGCTGCAATCCGAGGAAGTTGAGGTCTCCGGCATTTTTCAGGACAGGCACGATGAGGCCCCAATCGAGGGCGACAGCGATGCCGACATTAATCTGACGGTGGTAGCGGATGGCGTCACCTTCCAGCGAAGCGTTGACGATAGGCCATTGCTGCAGTGCGATGATGGCGGCCCGGACGAAGAACGGCATGAAGGTGAGGCGAACGCCGTGGCGCTGCTCGAAGGCATTTTTTTGTTTCGCGCGCAGGGTCACGATGCGAGTGAAATCCACTTCATACATGCAGTGGACGTGAGCGCTGGTACGACGCGATTCGATCATGCGCTGGGCGATGATCTTGCGCATGTTCGTCATGGGAACAAGATCGCCGGGGTAGGGCGCTGGAGCGGGCGGCGCGGCTGGACGGGCCTCCGCAGGCCCGGGCTGAGGAGCGGGTTTCGCAGCAGCGGCCAGTGAAGAGGGGCGTTCGACGAAAGCCATGATGTCCTGCTTGGTAATGCGGCCGCCGAGTCCGGTACCGGAGACTTGCGAAAGATTGACACCGTGCTCGCGGGCGATCTTGCGTACCAGTGGGGACGAACGGGCTTCCTCCGCACCTTCTTCCGCCGGCTGTGACTGGGGAGTCGGGCTAGCGACGGGAACGGGAGCCGGTGCTGCAGCTTTCTTATCTTCTTTTTTCTCTGCTGGTCTCGCTTCAGGCGCTGGTGCGGAAGCGGCTGGCGCGGCTTTCGCCGGAGCGGCCGCAGCTTCGCCGTCCACAGAGATGGTGCCGACGACAGTGTTCACTCCGACCGTGCTGCCCTCGGAGACTTTGATCTCTTGCAGAACGCCGGAGGCGGGGGCGGGAATTTCTGCGTCAACTTTGTCGGTGGAGATTTCGAAGAGCGGTTCGTCGCGCTGAACCTTGTCGCCAGGCTTTTTCAGCCATTTAGTAATAGTGCCCTCGACGATGGATTCGCCCATCTGAGGCATGATGATGTCAGTCGGCATGATTTCCTTTCACGTGGCCCACGGTTCGGAAGAGAGGACCGGACGCAACCGAATATTATAGCGGGTGGGGGAGTCAGCTTGAAACGGCTCGCCAGGGGTAGCGGGTCTTCTTTTGGCGGGGAAGTCGCGACTGTGTAAACTAGCTTCGCGATGAGAAGTCTCCCCCGCTCTTCAGTTGCGCGCCATTATTTTCCCGCGGCGGCGCGGCTTGTGGTCATTTCCGCGCTTTTGCTGGGATGCGTTGTAACGAGTTTTGCTTCGGCTTATAACGCCCATCCCAAACTCGTGGTCGTGATTGTGATCGATCAGTTTCGCGGCGACTATCTTGAACGCTATCGCGATCAATTTGGGGAAGGTGGATTTCGACTGCTGCTCGACCACGGCGCCAACTTCGCTGACTGCAACTATGATTACGCCAATACCCGTACCGCTCCCGGACATGCGACGCTGTTTACGGGTGCTTACAGCAACGGTCATGGCATTGCGGCAAACGAATGGTGGGATTCGCGCAAGAAGCGCATGGTGACTTCGGTTGAGGACGATACCACCAAGCTGGTAGGTGCAGCCGAAGAAAAGGCGGGCGCATCGCCGCACAATTTGCTGGCGGATACTTTAGGCGACGAACTCAAACTTGCCACCCAGGGACAGGCGCGCGTGTTCGCCGTTTCGCTGAAGGATCGCGCTGCCGTGCTGCCCGGAGGCTTTGCGGCCGACACCGCATACTGGATTGAACCCAGGAGCGGCGCATGGATCACTTCCACTTACTATCGCGGCGACTTGCCCAAGTGGGCGCAGGATTTCAACTCAGGAAATCGCGTCGCGAAATATTGGGATCGCGATTGGAAGAATAGTAATGGCGACATTTTGCGCTCGACGGCCCATCGCAAAAGTAAAGATGGATCCGATGCCGGATTTTACGAAGTAATCGGCTCGACGCCCTTCGCCAACGACTATGAATTCGAATTCGCCAAGCAGTTAGTAGTCTACGAGGGTCTCGGTGGAGGACATGCCACGGACCTACTCGCTATCAGTCTTTCCGCAAACGATATTCTGGGACATCAGGTCGGTCCCGATTCGCCGCAGATGGCAGCGATGGCGCTGGCGCTCGATCGCGAGCTGGCCGACTTCTTCAACTTTCTCGGTCATCAGATCGGTCTGGCAAATGTGTGGATCGCGCTGTCAGCCGATCATGGAGTTTCCGCTTTGCCCGATGCAGCAAAGAGGTTGCGCATTCCCGCCGCCAATCTGGACGCGAGTAAGCTCGAAGCGCAAATGAATGGCGCGCTGACGGCGAAGTTTTCGCCGGGCCACGCAGCCGCCTACATCAAACTCGACTATCCGATTGCATGGCTCGATCAAGATGCTTTCGTCGCGGCTCACGTGAAAGAGCAAGAAGCGGAAACCGCCGTGGGCGAGGCGATGAAACAGGCAGGACTGCGCGCGTACTTCACCAAGTTGCAATTAGGCGAAGGACAAGTTCCCGGCAGCGCTGTTGGTAGGAAGTTTTTGAATAGCTATTCGCCGGAGGGCGGCTGGTACGTGATGGGAGTTCAAGAACCTTATACGGTCGGTCCTGCCAAAGGCACGGATCACGCGTCGCCTTACACTTACGACACGCACGTGCCGCTGGCTTTTTACGGACTGCCATTTCGGCCAGGCACGTATCGAACACACTCGGAGCCAGTTGATATGGCGACGACGTTGGCGTCGATGCTCGGCATTAACGCTCCCACTCATGCCGTTGGCCGAGTGCTGACCGAGGCGCTGGTTCCCGATCACCACGCGGAAAACGCCGCAGAGCCAAATTCTGCGGGATCGAATGCGCAGAGGAGTCCGCAGTGATGGCCGCTTCCGATAGCGCGAAACCGTCCCTAGATCTCAGTGTAAGCGTCGCTGGAATTCCGCTTAAGAATCCGATCATTGCGGCTAGCGGCACGTTTGGTTATGGTGTGGAGTTCGAAGATGTAGTCCACCTCGACAAGCTGGGCGGATTCGTGGTCAAGGGGCTGTCGCGGGAACCGATGATCGGCAACCCGCCGCCGCGACTTTGGGAAACCGCAGCCGGCATGCTCAATGCCATCGGCTTGCAAAACATCGGTGCTGCGGCATTTCTGGAACAGAAGCTGCCCAAACTCCGGCAGATTACGAATATCACCGTTTTCGCCAACATCTTCGGCTACACACGCGAGGATTACGAACGAACCATCGAGATTCTTAACGACGGCGAGGGTATCGCGGCTTACGAACTCAACGTCTCTTGCCCTAACACAGCGCACGGTGGGCTGCAGTTCGGCAGCGATCCGCGATCCCTCGATGAAGTGGTGACTACGGCGAAGCGGGCTGCGCGCCGCCCTCTGATCGTCAAGCTTTCGCCCAACGTGACCAGCATCGCGCAGATGGCCCACATCGCTCAGGAGGCGGGCGCGGACGCACTCTCGCTAGTGAATACTTTCGTGGCCATGGCGATCGACGCCGATACGCGCAAGCCACGTATTGCTAACGTCACTGCAGGACTCTCCGGTCCCGCGATCAAGCCGATTGCCCTGCGCATGGTCTACGATGCCGCACATGCGGTGAATATTCCAGTGATCGGCATGGGAGGCGTTTCCACCGCGGCCGACGTGGTTGAATTCATGCTCGCGGGCGCAACCGCGGTGCAGATTGGAACCGCGAGTTATTGGGATCCTTGCGCCACCGAGAAAATTGTCGGCGACCTGCAGAGGTGGTGCGAGGATCGCCAAGTGACGCGCCTGGCGGATCTGATCGGCGGACTGATCGTTGAATAAGATTGGTCTGCTACATCAGCGTTAAAAAACTAACGCCCGTGGGTGTACCAAATCGACCCTGGAGATTTGTAATTGCGCCCCTCGCCCCACACCACGTGGGTGTTCCCAAGGTTATCGATGGAGATCGAAAAGTAGTCGCCAAAGGGAAAGCGGAAACCTTCGGGAAGAATGTAATCGTAACCGCGCTGCGGCCCTGAAAGCTGAGCTTCGGCCGACCAGGTGGCTCCGCCGTTGCTCGAAGTGCGCTCAAAAACATTCCACAGTGGCTGAGTTCCCGGAGGCTGGCTTCGCGTATCCATCCACGCGATGCGCACGTCGCCGCCCGCGCCTGCCGCAATTGCAGGAAAACAATGTTCTGCTGAGCCCGGCGCGGAAGAGACTTCGGTCCTAGCCGACCAGCTTGCTCCCCCGGTGGTCGAAGAAGAAAAGAACATGCGCTCGTTTCCACCGTTCGAAGCGCCGGCGTTCCACAATACGTAAAGAGTTCCGGCGGCATCGGAAGCGAGTGCAGCTTGCGCGCCTAGATAGCCGGCTTCGCACCCCTCGGCTGCGCAATCGGGGGCCGCGCCCGAAACGTCGAGCAACACCGTGTTCCAACTATGTCCGCTATCGGAGGACCGGCTGATATAAAGGCTGACGGGGCGAGCACTCGATTCCTGCCGCGCGTAAGCCGTCCACGAAAAGTAAACATTGCCGATGGCATCGACCGTCGCGCCTCCGGCCAGCGACCACCCCGGCTTCGCGCCCGGATTCACCGCCGCCGATGTAAAGGTCTGCGCGTAATCATGAGACGCAGCTACCAGAAAATTTTGCTCGTGATTGAATCCCACATACACGTCAGCGCCATGGACGGTCAGTACTGGCTTATCGGCATCATCGAGTGAATGCGCCGCGACAGAAAAGTACCAGGTGCGGCCGAAATCCTGGGAACGAGCCACGATCACATCGCGTTTGTTGTCCTGTAGCCAGGAGGCATACAGAGTTTGCCGGTCGACGGGATCGACGACGATTTGGGGATCAAACTGCCCGGTCGCCGAAGGCGCCAGCGAATGTGGAGCCTCCCAGGACACGCCGTTGTCATTGCTGACCAGCAGCGAGATGGTTGGGACAGCGCACGCGCGGCAGTCGGTTACTGCTCCATATTGAGGAAACAGAATATAGATGTGTCCCTGGCCATCGGCGGCCAGCGCCGGTTCCCATTGATCGCCATTGGTGTAACCGACGCGATGCGGCGGACTGAAGTTAGCCACTGGGCCTGCTGCAGCCAGCGCGGTGTGCGCGATTGAGAACGCGATAAGCAGCCAGAGGACAAACCTTGGGATATCTCTAGCCCGTCTGGATCTCAAAAGCACACACTTCTCCTTGGAATACTCCTCTAACAACCTTGGCGAAACTTTATCTCGAATCCTCCCACAGCGTCAATTGCTAGAGGGGCACGGCACTCTTCTCGTCTGCTTTGCAATAACGTGACTTTCTGCCGAGTTCGTCATCTAATAGGGCATTATACGAGCGGACGAAATGCCCGCCCGCAATGCCGCCCGGCGGGCGGCCTATGAGGAGCGAAAATTTAGATGCAGAAAGCCACATTTGCAGCGGGATGTTTTTGGGGAGTAGAAGCCACGTTTCGGCAGATGCCGGGTGTGCTGGGAACACGTGTGGGTTACATCGGCGGGAACACCGAAGATCCAACCTATAAGGAGGTTTGCACGGACCGCACTGGCCATGCCGAGGCAGTAGAGGTGGAATTTGATCCAGCCAAGATTCGCTACGAGGATTTACTGAAAGTCTTCTGGGAAAACCACGATCCCACGCAGCTTAACCGCCAGGGGCCGGACTGGGGCACACAGTACCGTTCAGCCATCTTTTTTCATTCGCCGGAGCAGCAGGCCGCCGCGCAGGCTTCGAAGGAATCTCTGGAGAAAGCCCACCGCTTCTCCAAACCCATCGTTACGCAGATCGTTCCTGCGGTCATCTTCTATCCCGCTGAGGACTATCACCAACAGTATTTGGAAAAGCGCGGGCTCGCCAGCTGCCACATCAAAGCATAGAAAATAAGGTGCGAATTCCTTCGGGGTTCGCGCCTTGCTTTTCCACCCCTTCACGTTCAGTCATCATCGGGATCCGTGGGTGGGCGTGTATCGTTCAGGAAGTGGTCCGCCTTCAGCGGAGCGCTAATCGTGTGAAATGGAAGTGGCTGCTGGAAGAAGTCGAAGATGTCGGAAAGGTCGTCGGCGGGAGCGTCGGCGTAGCCCAGCGACGGTAGATTAAACGTAACCTCAACAAACTTCAAAATGCTTCCGAAATCATGCGGGACATGTGAGATGTAAGCTGCCTTGGCATAGGGCGACACCACGATCATTGGCACGCGAAATCCGTACTCATAAGAATTGAGCATCTCTGGAGGAGGCACATGGTCGTACCATCCTCCCCAATCATCCCAGGTAATGATGATGGCCGTATTTGACCAGTAGGAGCTATTTCCAATGGCGTTCACAACGGACGCAACCCATGATGGTCCGGATCCATCGTTTTGCGTGGCATGGTCCGATTCGAGTCCGTTGGGAATGACCCAACTCACGTCGGCGAGCCGTCCATTGGCAATGTCCGTCAGCACAGGAGCCGGATTCCGCGGGCTTGCCAGCACGACGTTATCGGTCCAATCGGCACCTACGCAGGCTGTGCCATTCGGCGGGACCGCATTCGGTCCGCACATGTGTTCGATTGCATTCGGTGCAGTCCAAATCGATCCCGCCGACGGAGCGTAGTAGCGCCAGCTCACGAACTTTTTGTTGAGCAAGTCGGTCAGCGTGGCATGCTCGAAGCAGGGGTAGATGGAGTAGCCCTCGTTCCCATTAGGATCGATCAGAGGAACTGTCTCTGTGGGCGGGGCGATGCAGCCGGTGAAAAGGGCTGTGGGGTTTTCCGAGGCAAAAAATTTGCTGTCGGCAGTTGGAGCGGAAGTGCCGGAAAGAATAAATTGATGTGCGGGAAAGCTTGGCCCCTGATTCGTCTGAAACATGCGGTCGGCAAATGTGTACTTCTCGGCCATCTCGAAATAAGGCTCGACGTCAGCCGGACTGACATATTTGAACTGGGGGTTCGGCGGCTGGCAATTGGGAAATGGTGGCGCACAGACAATCGCGACCTGGTCGGCGCCATCCATCTCACATACGCCTCCTGGTTTGCTCAAATGACACATCCGCAGGAAAGCGCTGTGGGCATGACTTAAATCGTACTGGTCCGGATTGCTCCCGTTCGTGCCCAGGTCGATCGGGGTGAGCGGAATCGTTTCGCCTTTCGAATTCAATCCGCTGCTAGCGATATCGGCCCCCCGCGAGATCAGTACCGGGTCATGAAATAAGTTGTCTGGCGTACGGTTTTCCTGGAAGATGATCACGACGTGCTGGATTGGAGTGTGCGGTGCGTCGCCGCATCCGTTCTGCGCTAGAAATGCACTCGCGGACAACAGCAAGATTGAGATAGAGACCAATGCGCGGCGGGTGAGGGGAGTTCTATGTGCGGACACCTTTCTCCTCCCCGGTTCTGCGCGGTAACAATTTGGCTGGAATAGCACTTGCCGGGCGTTTGGTTTCTTTTTCCGCCGAAGGGGTTGCCGCCGTCATGTCCAACGATCGCCGACAAACCTGTACAGGTTTCCCTGTATTGTTTCGGGCCTGTGCTCCAACTAGTTTGCACTGAAAGATTGCTGAGGTCGCGTGACCCCGCTAGGCTTCAGGTTCGTCTCAAACTTTGAATTGGACATTGGCAGCCGGCTCTCTCTTCGTGTTTCAAATGATGGTTTGCGCCAACCATCGCAAAGCGCTGAAAAAGGTATGAGCCAACTCCGCGGTTCGCCGCCAAAAACTGGGCGGCATACCTCCGCGAACGAGACAACGGCACTCAATGACAGCGTGATTTATGGATCGACCCGGCGTCGAAAAATTGAGCGCGGAACTCGAGCGGCTGATGCGAGAGCAAATAGAGAGTCTTGCAAGACAGACATTCCTGGGGATTACAGAGGAAGAATTACTCCGAGAGAGGGAGCGGCTGCAACGTATCCGTGAAGTGTCCGCCGATTTTTTGGCAGCTTTGAAAAGAATTCACTCCTAGTCTTCTCGTGGAGTTTTTGACAGAATTGCGTTGAGTCTTTGAAAGGAAACCTATGGCGGAAAAGCCAAGCGTTAAACTGCCTGGAACCGTAGACAAAATCATAAAGCCTTCGGAGCCGGGTGAACCGGAAAAAGCGCAAATCTCTATTGAGGGGGCGGACGATTTGTACCGGGAAATCCGCATCGAAAACTCAGTCACCGCGAAAAATGGCGACGAGGTGGGCCTCAAACAGGGCGCCGAAGTCGACGTTACCGTGGAAGCCGATACTGAAGCAACCCATCCCAAAGAGAAATAATTGAGGAATTGCAGTTCTTGCCTACCTTGGTTATTCGCGGAGCGCCTCTGCTCTGACGACTACCCGTTTTACTGACTGCCTGTTCCGGTAAGATGCCTAGCAGATGAAATCGATCATTGTTGGCACTGCCGGGCACATCGATCACGGTAAAACTGCGCTGGTCAAGGCTTTGACCGGTATCGACGCGGACCGGTTGCAGGAAGAGAAGCGTCGCGGCATCACGATCGATCTCGGCTTTGCGCACATGGATTTGCCGGGGCCACACGGGGAAACGTTGCGGCTCGGCTTTGTCGACGTTCCCGGGCATGAGCGTTTTGTGCGCAACATGCTGGCCGGAGTGGGCGGAATCGATCTGGTGCTGCTTGTGATCGCCGCGGATGAAGCGATCAAGCCACAGACGCGGGAGCATTTCGACATCCTGCAACTGCTGGGCGTGCAGCGCGGCATCACGGTGCTGACGAAATCGGACGCGGTGGATTCGGAGATGCTCGGTGTGGTGCGGCTGGAGGTGGAAGAGTTCCTGCGCGGAACATTTTTGGACAAACCAAACTCGATCATCGCCGTGAGTTCCTTGACGGGCTTGGGGCTGGAAGAACTCAAGCGCGCGATGGTTACCGCTGCTCAAGAGGCACAACCGCGGGATTCCGACGCGATCGCGCGGCTACCGATCGACCGAGTGTTTACGATAAAAGGTTTCGGTACGGTCGTGACTGGGACGCTGATCGCAGGAACGATTCGTCGAGAGGACGAGCTGGAAGTTTTCCCCACAGGTCAGCGCGTTCGCGTGCGCGGCGTGCAAGTGCACGGGAAGATGGCCGAGAAAGCCGTTGCTGGACAACGGACCGCTCTCAATCTGGCTGGAGCAAGCACGGAGGATTTATCACGCGGCATGACTCTGGTTCCACCGGCGACGCTTGAGAAAACTCGCAAGGTGGATGTCTCTCTCCGATTGCTGCCTTCGGCTGCTCGTCTTTTGAAAAATCGGGCGCGGGTACATTTTCATTCCTACACGATGGAGACAGTGGCAGAAATCGTTTTGACGGGCACCAAGCAGATCTCTGCTGGCGAGCAGGCGTTCGCCCGGTTGAAATTGCCTGAGGCTGCACTGCTCTTGCCGGGAGACCGCTTCATCCTTCGGCAATTTTCGCCGGTTGTGACGATCGGCGGCGGAGTTGTGTTGGATGCGGCCCCAGTTGCGCGCATGACGCCGCAAGCCGCGTTCGCGGGGATACTGGCCAGCGGCAATGCGGAAGCAATTCTGAGAGCGCGCATTGCAAGACGGGAACATAACGGGATTTCCGCGTCCCGACTGATTGCAGAAACGGGCTGGACGAAGAACTTTATTGAGACACAGCTGGACGCAGCTCTCACTGAGGGGCGAATCCTGCGAACTGGAGATCTTCTCATCTATGCTCCCGCGCTGGAAGCGTTCAAACTCCTCCTTGTGAGCGCCGTTGAGGACTTTCACAAGAAGAACCCTCTGGTTGCAGGCATTGCCAAGGAACAACTCCGCGATCAAGTCGCCGGGTCAGCCGAGGTGTTTGATGCAGCTCTTGCAATGCTGGTACGGGATAAGAAGATTGAAGTCCTCGGCGATCTGGTGCGTTTGCCGGGCCACGGCGTGGTGCTGAAGGACGAAGAAGCAGAGTCAAAGAAAAAGATCGAAAGCGCATTTATGGCGGCTGGTTTGAACGTTCCGGCGCTCCACGAAGTTCTCGCTGGGCTGAAAATCGACAAGGTGCGCGCCCAGAAGATCGTGACGCTGCTGTTGCGCGACAAGGTCTTGATCAAAATTTCAGATGAATTAGTTTTCCATCGTAGCGCATTGGAAGAGTTGCGGCGGCTGATAGCGGCATACAAAATGAAGTCTGCAACCATCGACGTTGGCAAGTTCAAGGAGCTAACCGGAGTGAGCCGGAAATACGCCATTCCGCTGCTGGAATTCCTGGATCGCGAGCGGGTGACAAAACGCGTCGGAGACTCGCGACAGATTATGTAGCCACGGATAACCACGGATACCCTGAAGCAGAATTCCGTGCATCCGTGGTTATCTGTGAAAATCCGTGGCACGTTCTAGATTTGTTCCTCCGGAAATTCCAGTTCTAAGCCCAGCGGATCCGTGAAGCGGTTTGTGAGATTCGCGAGCCCCGCCAGCATGTGAATGTCGACGATCTCAGGCTCCGAAAAATGCTTTTTTAACTCGTCGAAGTCACTCTCCGTGATCTCGTGCGGGGCGCGCGTCAGCCGTTCGACGTAAACCAGGGCTGTCCGCTCTTTCACACCATAGCGCGAATAATTTCCCGCCTTCAGCGCCGTCCAATCCTCGGAAGTGAGCCCCGCGCGTTTTGAAGATGCGACATGGTGCTGCGTGCAATAGCGGCATCCGTTGATCAAAGAAACGCGGAGATAGATCAGTTCATACAACTTGCGGTCGAGAGACCTTCCCACGTGGGCGTAGAAGTTTAGAAAATTCTTAAGCATCTCGGGACGATGAGCCAGCGCCTTTTGCACATTGCCGGGCTTGCCGCGAAGCGTGGTGTCGTAAATCTCGCGCACTTCCGGAGACGCCGACTCCGGTGCGATCAAGCTGATGCGTGCCATTGAGTCCTCCAGTATCAAAATGACTTTGCTCATCATAGAGGAATCGTGCGCGCCGCAACGATGCTTAGACGAAATTAGACCGTGCATTGCAGAAAAGATTTTTCTCCTGGTTCTTCTGCTGCGTAGCCATTCGCCACTAATCAACCATTAGCGCCCTCCTAATGAATTGACGGGTCGCAAATATTTTCCAATTTGTCTTCCTTTTGTCTTCCCTTTCTTCCTGCAATTTTCCTTCCTGCTACCATTGATCTCCTGGAGGCCTGGTTTGGCGGTGAGGCTCGGCACTGCGAAAAAACCAGGCCATGGATAATCCTGTGAAGGCAAAACCAAAGAGCGCTGAAGCTAACGCTGCCCGTCCGGTATGGTTATTTTCAAGCCGGCGTGGGTGGGAAGAGTGGCTCGAAACCAATCATCGTAAGTCGGTAGGAGTATGGCTACGGTTGGCGAAGAAAGGCTCGGGACTAAGCTCGGTTTCCTACGGCGAAGCGCTGGAGATTGCCATTTGCTACGGATGGATCGATGGTCAGAAGAGACCTGAAAGCGAGCAGGCGTGGTTACAAAGATTCGTTCCCCGATCCGCGAAAAGTGTCTGGTCTAAGATCAACCGGGAAAAATCGCTGGCGCTGATTGCGCAGGGCAGAATGCAGGCTGCGGGACTAGAAGCGATCGAGAACGCGAAGAAAAACGGGCGCTGGGAATCAGCCTACGATTCGCCCAAGGCGGCTGAGGTCCCCGAAGATCTGCAGGAGGCGCTGGATGCAAGTCCGGGAGCACGCGAGTTTTTCCGCTCACTTGATCGAGCGAACCGCTATGCCATCCTCTTTCGCATTCAAACCGTGAAGAAAGCTGCAACCCGGGCGGCAAAGATTCGGCAGTTTGTGGAAATGCTCGAAAGGAACGAAAGAATTCACCAGCCGCGCCGGTCGCAAAGGAACTGAAAAGAGATGGCGACGATCAAAATTATCGGAGCGGGACTCGCAGGATCGGAAGCGGCATGGCAGTGCGCGATGCGCGGCATCGATGTGGAGTTGTTTGAGATGCGACCCACACGATCGACTCCAGCGCACCAGACCGCGGATTTTGCGGAACTGGTTTGCTCGAATTCTTTGAAATCAGACTCCGAGAATACGGCGCCCTGGCTGTTGAAGGAAGAGATGGAGAGAGCAGGATCGTTGCTTTTGGAGATTGCACGCGAGTGCGCCGTTCCGGCTGGACATGCGTTGGCGGTTGATCGCGTGGCGTTTGCGGCGAAGGTAACCGAGCTAATTTCGCGCGATCCACGAATTAGAGTGCGGCGCGAAGAAGTAACGCAGATCGACGAAAGTAACGATAGCATCACGATTATCGCGACTGGGCCTCTAACGTCGGAAGCTCTGGCGGGAGAAATCGCGCGATTGAGTGTGCTCGAAGAACGATCAAATCGCAGCCCCCACTTATATTTTTACGATTCGATCAGCCCGATTGTGGAAGCCGACTCGATTGACATGTCGCGCGTATACATGGCGGCTCGCTACGACAAAGGTTCGGCGGATTATATTAACTGTCCGATGACGCGAGAGGAATACGATCATTTCTACGATGCACTTTTGGCCGCGCAGTCGGTGGAGGAGCGGGATTGGGAGAAATTAAATTATTTCGAGAGCTGTTTGCCGATTGAAGAAATTGCGCGGCGGGGCCGGGATACGCTACGTTTTGGTCCAATGAAGCCGGTGGGGCTGAAAGATCCGCGCACGGGACGAATGCCCTACGCTGTGGTGCAACTACGGCAGGAAAATCTGCGAGCGGATTCTTACAATCTGGTCGGATTTCAAAACCATTTAAAATTCGGAGAGCAGGCGCGAGTGTTGCGTACGATCCCAGGGCTGGAAAGCGCCCGCTTTCTGCGCTACGGGCAGATTCACCGCAATACATACATCAATAGTCCGGTGCTTCTCCGCGAGACACTTCAGATGAAGGCACATCCGCGAGTTTTATTCGCTGGACAAATATGCGGCGTGGAGGGCTACGTGGAGTCAATTGCAACTGG
>JBAWBG010000327.1:0-19831 GCA_049589695.1 Candidatus Sulfotelmatobacter sp.
CGCCACCTAAAATCTGGGTGAGTGAGTCTGTGGACAGAACTCGGCCACCGCGACCGGAGCCGCGGGTTATTTTGGTGCACTGACGGCGTGGCTGAGCCGCGCCCTTTCAAGGCGGCCTTAGCCGTGCGAGCCCTAGGACTTCAATCCGCCGCCGACGAAGTGGACGATTTCGAGGCGGTCGCCATCTTTGAGGATGGTTTCAGGCCAGACATTACGGGAGGCGATTTCGCGGTTGAGTTCGACGGCGACGCGGTCGGACTTCATGTTGAGGGATTCGATCAAGGACGCCAGCGTGAATTGGGCGGGCGGCGCCGGGTCAGCAAAAGTGCGCTCTTCTCCATTGATGTGAAGTTTCATTTTGTAGATTTTCTCACGCCGGGAACAGACTTCCGCTACTCGCTTTTGCGGAGGGCGAATTTACGGGTGACGGTGCGGCCTTCGTGGTTGGCCTGGACCATGACGGAGGAATCGGGTAGCGAAGATTCATCGACCTCGATGGAGATGGCGGCGTTGCCGGTGGAATCGGTAACGGCCTGGGTATAGAAAGGCGCGGCGTCAGGACGGGCGAAGCGAAAGATGAGGCGGGCGGCGGGGACGGCCGACCCAGCCTCGGTGACGCGAAGTTGCATAGTGAGTTTGCGATCGGCGTGAACAGAGGCCGAGTTCTCCCACTGAACATCGAGTTGTTTGATGCCGGCCAAAGTTTCGGTTTCGGCATGATCGAGGACGTCATCCAGCTTCCCTTCGCGAATGGCTTCAAGAACGAGGCGATGCTGATCTCGCAACTGTTGCTCTTTTTGAGTATCGCCGAAATCGGGTTGCTGGGCTGAGGCCGCATAGGAAATGGCTTTCTTGCCGATACACCTACCGCGCATGAAGACTTGCGTCTGAAGCAATTTCTCGCTCTCGCGCGCTTCACACTGCACGTGGTAGATGGTGTCGCCGTGTTTGACATCGGTATTGAAGCCAAAAATCATAGAAATCTAATTGAGCAATTGTGCGAGTGAGTGATTGTGCAATTGAAAAGCGAACACACCCAGCTTACAACGATTGCAATGCAAAGCAGTTGCTTTTCAATTGCGAAATCACCCGATTGCACAATAGCCAAATTCTTCCTGGTTCCCTTGACACTCGCGCGCACCAGCACCTAATCTAGAATGTTTAGTTAACGCTTGGCGCGAATTATATATACGCTCTCCTATGCCAGACAATTACTTCGCAAGCTACCTGCCTTTTCTCATCCATATTCTGCTGGCGGGGGGGATTGCGACTGCCATTATTACGCTTTCCTGGCTCATTGGGGAGCGTAAGCCGACGCGGGCGAAGATGGAGGCCTATGAATGCGGTATGCACCCGGTGGGCGACTCGCGCGGGCGATTTTCGGTGCAGTTTTATCTGGTGGCGATGCTGTTTATTTTGTTTGACGTTGAGGCTGTCTTTCTCTATCCCTGGGCGGTGATCCTGCACGAGCTCAAGCATTTTGGTTTGTGGGAGATGTTCGTTTACATCGGCATTGTGCTGGTGGGATTTTTTTATGTGTGGAAAAAAGGCGTGCTGGATTGGGGTCCAGAGGCCATGCGGCGAGGAACACGGTAATGGCACTGGCGCCTGCAATCACCGATCTTGAGCAACTGAAGAGTCATCCCGCGGTGGGGCGGCTGCTGGCATGGAATCCGGCGGCGGTTACGGAAGGCAAGTTCGATCGCGACGAGATGACGATTACGGTTGATCGATCGTGCATTCGCGAAGCTTGCGCGCTGTTGCGGGATGATGCTGACTGCGCCTTCAACTTTCTTTCCGATGTGACTTGCGTGGATTGGTATCCGGCAGAGCCTCGATTTGAAGTGATTTACCACTTGCTCTCGATTTCTAAGAAAGAACGTGTGCGGCTCAAGGTTCGGTTGGACAGCGCGAGTCCGGCGGTGGAATCGATGTGTTCGGTGTGGCCGGGCGCCAATTATTTTGAGCGTGAGATTTTCGATTTGTTCGGGATTCGCTTTACGGGACATCCTTATTTGCGAAGGCTATTGATGCCGGAGGATTGGGAAGGCTATCCGCTGCGAAAAGATTATCCGGTGGAGGGCTACCGCTGATATGTCGCACCTGACACCGACGCCGGTTCTCGAACCCGGGCAGGATCGAACGATGATTCTGAACATGGGGCCGCAGCATCCATCGACGCACGGCGTGTTGCGGGTGCTGCTGGAGATTGACGGCGAGATCGTGGTGCGGATCATGCCCGACATCGGATTTCTGCACACGGGGATTGAGAAAACGTGCGAAGCGAAGTTTTACCAGCAGGTGGTGCCGCTCACCGACCGCATCGATTATTTGTGTCCCATGACCAACAATCTTTGTTATGCGCTGGCCGTGGAGAAATTGCTGGGCTTGGAAATCCCCGCAAAGGCGCAGTGGATGCGGGTTTTGATGAACGAGTTGACGCGCATCAATTCGCATCTGGTATGGCTGGGGACACATGCGCTCGATATTGGGGCGATGACAGTGTTTCTTTATTGCTTCCGCGAGCGGGAAGAAGTGTTGAAGCTGTTCGAGGCGATCAGCGGACAGCGCATGATGACTTCTTACTTTCGTATTGGCGGGCTGGCGCTGGAGCCGCCGCTGGGATTTTTCGATCGCGTGCGCAAGTTCGCTGGTTATTTTCCCGAGAAGGTGGATGAGTACGAAAACCTGCTGACGGGAAATCCGATCTGGGGGATGCGGACCAAGGGCGTGGCGCGAATGACGGCGGAAGATGCCATCGCGCTGGGGGCGAGCGGACCGACGCTGCGCGGAAGCGGTGTGGATCTTGATCTGCGGCGGGATACGCCCTATTCGGGATATGAGAATTTTAAGTTCAAGGTTCCAGTGGCGCAGGAAGGTGATGTTTTTGCGCGGTACATGTGCCGCGTACGCGAGCTGCGGGAGTCGAACGCGATCGTGAAGCAGGCGCTGGATGGGATGCCGGAGGGGCCGATCAAGGCGGATGCTCCTGGGGTGGTGCTGCCGGATCGCGAGAAGATGAAAACGCAGATGGAGGCGCTCATCTACCACTTCAAGATTATTACTGAGGGATTTGCGGTGCCTGCGGGCGAGGTATATCAGGCGGTGGAATCGCCACGGGGCGAGATGGGCTACTACGTCGTGAGCGATGGGACGGCAAAGCCTTATCGCGTACACATGCGGGCAGCTTGCCTGGCCAACCTGCAGACTTTGCCGAAGATGTGCGAGGGCGGTCTGATTGCGGACGTGGTGGCGGCGATTGGATCGATTGATATTGTGCTGGGAGAAATTGACCGGTGAGGAATTGAGTAATTGCGAAATTTAGTAATTGGGAAACTGAAGACCGGTGAGCTCACAAATTTCTCAATTGCTAAATTTCTCAATTACTAAATTGCATGAGATTTTCTGACGAGTTCGAGGCCCGGTTTGCGGAGATGGTGCCGCATTATCCGACGAAGCGGTCGGCGCTGGTGCCAACACTGCTGTATGCGCAGGATGAAGTTGGATTTTTATCCGACGAGGTGATCGCGGAATTGGCTGGGCGGCTGGATTTGACGGAGCTCGAGGTGCGGAACGTGATCAGCTATTACTCGATGCTGACGACGGAACCTCGCGGCAAGTTTAATGTGCAGGTGTGTACGAATATCAGTTGCCTGGTGCGGGGTGGCGAAGAGATTTTGCGACACTGCGCGAAAAAGCTGGGCGTGGGGAACCACGGCACGACTGCAGACGGATTGTTTACGCTGGAAGAAGTGGAATGCATTGGGGCGTGCAGCTGGGCTCCGGCGGCGCAGGTGAATTACGACTTTCATGAAAATTTGACGACTGAGAAGATCGATCGAATGCTGGACGAGTATCGGAAGAAAGCGACGCAGTAGGAAATTTCCAATTGGTGATTTCCGATTTCCGATTGGGTTCCTTCTAAATCGGCAATCGAAAATCGTCACTTTTGTTATGGCTGATTTGGTTTCACATCCCGATGAAATAAAGGTCGTCAGCCGGCGGTTTGGCATGGGCGCGACCAATATTGATCGCTACCTTGAGCTGGACGGTTACAAGGCGGTGCAGAAGGCGCTCGCGATGGAGCCGGACGCCATTACTAATGAGGTGAAGAATTCCGGGTTGCGCGGGCGCGGGGGCGCGGGATTTTCGACGGGAATGAAGTGGTCGTTTGTGCCCAAGCAGTCGGCGAAGCCGAAGTATGTGTTGTGCAACGGCGATGAGAGCGAGCCGGGAACCTGTAAAGACCGGCTGATTTTTGAGCACGATCCGCACGCGGTGATTGAAGGAGTAATGATTGGCGGGCTGGCCGTGGGCGCGAAGAGCGGGTACATCTACATTCGCGGCGAATATCGATATCTGTCGGTGATTATGCAGAAGGCGATTCGCGATGCCTACGCTAAAGGATTTTTGGGGAAGAACATTTTTGGCAGCGGACGCGATTTCGATATTTTCTGGCACGGCGGCGCCGGAGCGTATGAAGTAGGCGAGGAATCGGCGCTGATGGAATCGCTCGAGGGGAAGCGAGGGATTCCACGGATTCGGCCTCCGTTCCCGGCTGTGGTGGGGCTGTGGGGCGGGCCTACCGTGATCAATAATGCGGAAACGCTGGCCAACGTGCCGCACATTATTCTTGGTGGCGCGGAGTGGTATGCCAAGCTGGGAACACCGAAGAATGGCGGCACGCGGCTTTTTTGCTTGAGCGGAAATATTGCGAAGCCCGGTGTGTACGAACTGCCGATGGGTTACAACCTGAGGAAGATGATTTACGAAGTGGGCGGCGGAATTCCGAACGGGCGAAAGTTGAAGGCAGTGGTTCCGGGTGGATCGTCTTGTCCGGCTCTGACGGCCAATGAAGTCGATGTTGCGATGGATTTCGATTCTGTGGCGAAGGCGGGATCGATGCTGGGCTCGGGGGGCGTGGTGGTAGTGGATGATGCGCAGTGCATTGTTAAATTTGCACTGCGGACGATGAAGTTTTACAAGCACGAGAGTTGCGGATGGTGCATTCCCTGCCGCGAAGGTACGGATTGGCTGGAGAAGACGCTGACTCGTTTTCATCGTGGCGGCGGCGTGAAAAAAGATATCGATAACATGCAGTATTTGTCGGAGAACATGTTGGGACGGACGTTTTGTCCGCTGGGCGATGCGGCGGCGATGCCGACGATCGCGTTTGTGAAGAAATTCCGCAAGGAGTTTGAGGATCATTTGGAGGGCCGGCCGTGTCCATATGAAAAACAAGGCGCGGTGGAAGAGCTGGAAGTATTGAGTCATTGAGCGATTGGGTGATTTTGCGATTGAAAGTAAAACCGCGGCGGTTTTCAATCGCAAAATAGCTCAATCGCAAAATCACTAATTTTTATGGCTGATGTAACACTTACAGTTGACGGCAAGAAGGTAACGGCTCCGGCGGGGACGCTTCTGATTGAGGCCTGCAAGACCGTGGGCATTGAGGTGCCGTCATTCTGCTATTACCCCAACCTCTCTTTGCAAGGCGCTTGCAGGATGTGCCTGGTGAAGATCGAGAAGATGCCCAAGCTGCAAACCGCGTGCACCACGGTGATCAGCGAAGGCATGATCGTTACTTCCGATAGCGAAGAGATCAAGCAGGCGCGGAAGTCGATGGTCGAAATGCTGCTGGGAAATCATCCGCTGGATTGTCCGGTGTGCGATGCGGGTGGCGAGTGCGAACTGCAGGACATGACATTTTCTTATGGGGCGGCCGAATCGAAGTTTATGGAGGCCAAGAACCATAAGGATGAGCAGCAGTGGTCGCCGGTAGTGTTCTTCGATCGTCCGCGATGCATTCTTTGTTTTCGCTGCGTGCGGGTTTGCGGCGAGGGCATGGACGTTTGGGCACTGGGAGTGCAGAACCGCGGCGTGAGTTCGATTATCGCGCCGAATAAAGAAGATCATCTGGATTGCGAAGAATGCGGGATGTGCATCGACATTTGCCCGGTGGGTGCGCTGACTTCCGGAGCGTATCGCTACAAGACGCGGCCCTGGGAGATGAAGCATGTGGGCACGATCTGCACGCATTGCGGAGATGGATGCAAGACGACCTTGGGGGTGCGGCGCGCGGACAAGGGGTTAGAGATTGTTCGCGGGGACAACCGCGATAAGAGCGGAACGAACGGGGACTTTCTCTGCATTAAAGGCAGATACGCGTTTGATTTTGCGAATCACGAGGAGCGGTTGACGCGTCCGCTGATTCGCAAGGACGGAAAGTTAACGCCTTCGACGTGGGAGGAAGCGTTTGAAGTGATTGGGAAGAAGTTTGCGTCTATTCGTGATGTGGAGGGCGGCAAGGCGATTGGGGTCGTCGGTTCAACGCGGACTACGAACGAGGAAGATTATTTGCTCTCGAAGTTCGCTCGAGTGGTGCTGAAGACAAATAATGTCGATCACCACCGCACTGCGGACTTCCCTGCCCTGGCGGCGGCTCTTCGCGGGAAAGCGAATTCGACCGCGAGCATGACGGATGTTTTTACTGCGCCGGCTACGCTGCTGATTGGGAACGATCCCACGGAGCAGCATCCGCTGTTGGCGTGGCAGATTCGTAACAATGTGCGGTTGCATCGGGCGCGGTTGTATGTGATCAACTCGAAGCCGATCAAGCTGCGAAGACAGGCGGCGAATTTCGCGCAAATTCGGGAAGGAGCGGAGACTAAGGTTGCGGCTTTTCTGGCAGGCGACGATTCGGCGCTGGATGCGATCGCAGGGCATTCTTCGCGTCAGCAGTGGACTGGACTGCGCGACCAACTGCGCGGCGAACAGAATCTTGTAATTGTGTTTGGGTCGGAGATCCGCGGCGGTGACGTGGCGAATCTTGCGAAATTTGGAGCTAGCGTTCCGGGAGCGAAATTTGTTTGTCTGGCGGATTACGCCAATTCGCGCGGTGCGGCCGATATGGGGCTATATCCGGATTTGCTGCCGGGATACCACCCGATTGCGGGTAACAGTGAGTTTCATCAGGAGTGGGGCGAGATTCCGCAGGTTCCCGGGCTGGATATCGACGCGATGGTGGAGTCGGCGAAAGCGGGCGCATTGAAGGCGCTTTACGTGGTGGGATCGAATCCGGTGGGACGGCTGAACATCGATCCTTTTGTCTTCTCGAAAAGTTTCGTGGTGGTGCAGGACATGTTCCTAACCGAGACGGCGGTGATGGCTGATGTGGTTTTGCCGGCGGCGAATGCTTATGAAAAGTCGGGAACGTTTACGAACACATGCGGTGATTTGCAGTTGCTGAAAAAAGCGGGCGAGGTCACGGGAACGAAATCGGATTTTGAAATGATCGTTCGCATTGCTGACGCGATGGGCTTTGACGTGCGCAACCTGGTGCCTTTTGGCGAAGGAGTGCGCGCGGGTACGCGTGCGGATATGGGACAATCGCGCGGAGCGCAATCCGGAGAGGCGGACCGTCACGCGGTGTGGCTGGAGGCTCACGGACTGGAGCCGAAGATGAGCCCGTTCGATCCGACAGCGATTCTGGATGAAATTCAGCGACTGGTTCCGGGATATGACGTTTCGCGCATGAACGTGATGGCGGGCAACAGCGAGCATACATCGCTGGTTGCCGCTGGTCCCGGAGTTGCGCACCGGACGGAATCGATTCGACCCGCAAATGATGATCTTTTCACTTCTGGAACTTTGGGACGATATTCGCGCGCTTTGAAATCGGTGGTGGAAAGCCACGAAGTAAAGCCTGCCGAAGTCGCGGCAGACTGATTCACGGATTAAAGCGGCATTGGGAGAGGGAGCGAAGGCCTTGTCCGTTGGCGTGTTCATACTCGTGTCGGTAATCAAGTCGGCGCTGGTTCTTTTCGTGCTGCTTACGGCGGTCGCTTACACGGTTTGGTTGGAACGCAAAGTTGTGGGTCACATGCAGAATCGCTGGGGCCCGACGCGGGTGGGGCCTTTTGGATTGCTGCAGCCTGCGGCCGACGGATTGAAATTTTTGTTCAAAGAAGATCTGACGCCGCCGCACGTTTACAAGCCGCTGTTTCTGGCGGCGCCCATGATGGCGGTGATCTTTGCGCTGACTTAGATTGCAGTGATTCCGTTTGGCAATCCGGTTCGGATTTTAGGCTACAACATTCCGCTGCAGATTACGGATGTGAACATCGGCCTGTTACTGATTCTAGGCGTGACCTCGATGGGCGTGTACGGGGTAGCGCTGGCGGGCTGGTCTTCGAACAATAAATATTCGCTGCTGGGCGGACTGCGAGCCAGCGCGCAGATGGTGAGTTATGAAATTGCGCTGGGGCTCTCGCTGGTGGGAGTGTTGATTCAATCGGGAAGCTTTAGTTTGCGGACGATTGTGGATATGCAGGCCGGGCGGTTTTGGGGATTCATTCCGCGATGGAATATTTTTCACGGGCAGTTTATCGGATTTTTTATTTACCTGATGGCTGCCTATGCGGAGACGAATCGCATTCCATTCGATTTGCCCGAAGCCGAGACTGAACTGGTGGCGGGGTATCACACGGAATACAGTTCAATGAAGTTTGCCATGTTTTTCATGGCCGAGTACGCCAATATGATTACGGTGGCTTGCGTGGCCACGCTGTTGTTTTTCGGCGGATGGCGCGGGCCGCTGGTTGGGCCTCCGTTGCTGCAAGCGGTGCTGCCCGTGTTCTGGTTTCTCGCCAAGGTTTTCTGTTTCCTTTTTCTCTATATCTGGGTGCGTGGGACGTTGCCGCGCTTCCGCTATGACCAACTGATGTCTTTCGGCTGGAAGTTTCTGCTGCCGCTGGCGATTGCGAATCTGGTGGCGACAGCGATTGCCGTGGCCTGGTAAAAACAGTTGCGAGTACCTTACCCAGTCGTAATAAGGGTTAGAGGCTGGATTTAACTCGCAAACCGGATACTGGCAACTCGGTACTGATTCATGAGTTTTCATCTCATTCTATTTCTGGCGTTTGGCGCGGTTTGCGTGGGTGGGGCGGTGAACCTGCTGGCGCAGCGGCATCCGATCAACAGCGCGCTCTCGCTGATTGCAGTGATGGCGGCGCTGGCTGGCGAATATTTATTGCTGGGAGCGGAATTTGTGGCGGCGGTGCAAGTGATCGTTTACGCCGGGGCGATCATGGTGTTGTTCGTTTTTGTCATCATGCTGCTTAACGCCGGCGTCGAGGAAGAAACTAAGGGGAGCCGCGTTGCCGTATTGTTTGGGGTGCCTGGCGTGCTGATCAGCAGCGTGCTGATAGCGTGGGTGGTACTGCGGCATTCGGTGACCGAGTCAGTACCGATCGGAGCGTTGCCGGGGCATCCTGCCGAGATTGCGCAGCTACTATTTCACGATTTTCTGCTGCCGTTTGAAGTTACGTCGGTATTGATCCTGATTGCCATCATGGGAGCCGTAGTGTTGGCGAGCAAGCCGGAAGCGACGGCGAGGAAGGTGGACTGATGGTTCCGTCGTATGTGCCGCTATCTTATTACTTACTGCTCAGCGGATTTTTGTTTGGCTGCGGCGTGATCGGATTTCTGATCAAGCGCAACATCATCACCATCTTCATGTCGATTGAGCTGATGCTGAACGGCGTGAATCTTTCGTTTGTGGCGTTCGCGGCGCACTGGCACGCGCTGGCGGGGCAGGTATTCGTTTTCTTTGTGATGGTGGTGGCAGCGGCGGAAACGGCGGTCGGGCTGGCGATCATTATCGCGGTCTACCGCACACGCGAAACGTTGAATGTGGATCAGGTGAACCTGCTCAAGCTATGAACCCGATGCTCAATCTCTGGCTGATCCCGTTGCTGCCGCTGGCGGGGGGCGCGATTAACGGCTTCTTCGGAAAGAGGTCGTCGCGCAAGGCCGTTACTACGATTGCTTTGGTGTTCAGCGGAGCGGCGTTTGCGATGGCTCTGTGGGTTGCGATGCGGTTTTCATCGCTGGCGCTTCCCTATCATGAGTATTTTGCTCACTGGATCCGGTCTGGAAGTTTCAGCGTTGACTTCGCGCTTTATCTCGATCAACTTTCGCTGGTGATGCTGCTGGTGGTGACGGGAGTTGGATTTCTGATCCATGTGTATTCGGTCGGTTACATGTGGGAGGATCCCAGCTACTACCGCTTCTTCAGTTATCTGAACCTGTTCATGTTTTTCATGCTGACGCTGGTGCTGTCGGCCAACTATCTGATGATGTTTATCGGATGGGAGGGCGTAGGGCTGGCGTCATATCTGCTGATTGGTTTTTGGTTCACCAAGGATTCCGCGGCGGCGGCAGGCAAAAAGGCGTTTATTGTAAATCGCATCGGAGACTTCGGATTTCTGATTGCGCTTTTTTTGCTCATCAAGCATTTCGGTTCGCTGAACTTCGATCAGGTGTTTCAGAGCGTATTGCCGATGGGAGCGGAGAAGGACGGCGCCGGGCTGCTGACGGCGATCGGGATTCTGCTGATGGTAGGAGCGTGCGGGAAGTCGGCGCAGATTCCGCTATACATTTGGCTGCCGGACGCCATGGAAGGTCCGACTCCGGTTTCGGCGCTGATTCATGCCGCGACCATGGTGACGGCAGGCGTGTATATGGTTTCGCGGTCGCACGTGATTTTCGAGCGGGCGCCGATTGCGTTGACCGTGGTTGCGATTATTGGAACGCTCACTGCGTTTTTCGCCGCGACGATTGGCATTGCGCAAACTGACATTAAAAAAGTTCTGGCGTACTCGACGGTTTCGCAGCTTGGATACATGTTCATGGCCTGCGGAGTGGGAGCGTTTTCCGCCGGCATTTTTCATCTGATGACGCACGCGTTTTTCAAAGGGTTGTTGTTCCTGGCAGCGGGATCGGTGATCCACGCGGTGGGCGGGGAGCAGGACATGCGCAAGATGGGCGGGCTGCGGAAAAGAGTTCCGTGGACGTTCTGGACGATGACTGCAGCCACCTTGGCGATCTCTGGAATTCCGGGATTCTCCGGTTTCTTCAGCAAAGATGAAATTTTGTGGCGCTCTTATCAGGCGAGTTGGGCTTACTGGCTAGTGGGAGTGGTCACTGCGCTGATCACTTCGTTTTATATGTTCCGGCTGTGGTTTATGACGTTCTTCGGCGAGTATCGCGGGGAGGCGGAGGCGGAACACGGCCATGAAAGCCACTCCGCGAGCGATGCGCACGGAGGGCATGGAGGGATTCACGAGAGTCCCAGGGTGATGGTGATCCCACTGGTGATTCTGGCAGTGCTTTCGGTGGTGGGCGGATATGTGGGAGTGCCGGGGTCGCTGGGGGGAAATAATCGATTCGATAAATTTCTGGGGCCGGTGTTTCATGGCAGCGCTCCTGGCAATGCCCAACCATCGAACGTGAACGAGAAAGGAGCACCAGAGCAGGAGACTGAAGGTCCGGAGCCGAAGACTGGAGTTTCGACGGAGCTGATGTTCACGGGGATTTCGGTGTTGGCGGCGCTGTTGGGGTTTGGACTCGCGTGGCAACTTTATTACCGGCGGACGGATTTACCGGACAAGATTGCGACGAGGATGGCTGGGGCGTACCAGACATTGGTGCATAAATATTATGTCGATGAACTGTACGGCGCGGTCTTTGTGAAGCCCTTGATCAATTTCTCGACGCGAGTTCTATGGCATGGCGTGGACCAGAACATTATCGATGCAGCGGTGAACGACGCGGGAGAGGGCGCCAAGCATGTTTCCGATGAAGTTCGGCACATGCAGTCGGGCAACATTCGCTCGTATGCAGGATGGGTTGCGGCGGGTTCGGCGGTGGTGATCGCTTTCATGATCTGGATGTGGACGGGAGCGCGATGAGTACGGATAATCTCAGCTCCATCATTCTTACGCTGGTCACGTTCCTTCCTCTGGCGGGCGGATTGCTACTGGTGATGTTTCCCAGGCGGGACCGCGACATTCGGATTTTTGCTCTCGTTATCTCTTTGCTGACGTTCGTCCTCTCTCTGCACCTCCCAGTTTATTTTCATCGCGGGCAACATGATTTTCAGTTTCAGGTCGACCGGCAGTGGGTGTCGACTCCCAACATCCACTACCACATGGGAATTGACGGAATCTCTTTGTGGCTGGTGGTGCTGACCACGTTTCTCACGCCGCTGTGCGTGCTGATTTCGTGGAATTCGATTCACGAGCGAGTAAAAGAATTTTTCATCCTGTTGCTGATTCTGGAGACGGCGCTGATCGGTGTGTTCACGTCGCTGGATCTCTTTCTCTTTTATTTCTTCTGGGAAGCCACATTGATTCCCATGGCCCTGGTGATCGGCGTTTTTGGACACGAGCGCAAAGTTTATGCCGCAGTGAAATTCTTTATGTACACGATGATTGCATCGGTGTTCATGCTGGCGGCGATTCTGTGGCTTTACGCGCATACTGGAACGTTTGACTTCGTAACAATTCGCGAGCAGATCGCGAGCGGCGCTGTGCCGGGGTTTCCGGCGGCGGCGCAGTGGCTGTTCCTGGGATTCTTTCTGGCGTTTGCGGTGAAGGTTCCGCTGTTTCCCTTCCACACATGGCTGCCGGATGCGCACGTGGAAGCGCCCACGGCTGGGTCGGTATTGCTGGCGGGCGTGCTGTTGAAGATGGGAACGTACGGGCTGTTGCGCTTCAATCTTGGATTATTTCCCGAACAATCGCGGCAGAACGCCTGGTGGATCATGATTCTGGCGCTGATCGGAATTATTTACGGCGCGCTGGTGGCGATGGTGCAGCCGAACATGAAGAAACTGATCGCGTATTCCTCGGTGAGCCATCTGGGATTTGTGGTGCTGGGAATTTTCAGTTTCACGCAGGCGGGGTTGAATGGCGCAATGTTCGTGATGCTGGCGCACGGAGTTTCGACGGGCGCGCTATTTATGCTGGCGGGAATTCTGCACGAGCGGCGGCATACATATGAGATCAGCGAATTTGGCGGATTGGCTTCCCCCATGCCGATTTACTCTGCGTCTTTTCTCGTAATTGTGCTGGCGTCGGTTGGGCTGCCTCTGTTCAACGGATTCATCGGCGAATTCTTGGTGTTGAGCGGAGCGTTTCAGGATAAGCCGATTTACGGAATTCTGGCAGCCACCGGAATTATCTGGAGTGCAGTTTATTTGCTTTGGATGTATCAGCGAGTGTTTTACGGCAAAGTTACGCGCGCCGTGAATAATTCTTTGGGCGATCTCTCGGGATTCGAAAGATGGGCGGTGTGGCCCTGCGCCGTGGCGGCGCTGGTAATGGGAGTGGCTCCGATTTTGTGGTTGGGCGCGATTGATCCGGCGGTGCAGGCGGCGCTCACACCCTTCGTGCGGGTGGTGAGCAGGGTGGTGGGACAGTGATCGCGACTCTTTTCCCGGCCTATTCGCAAACTCTGCCGCAGAGCGCCGATTATGTGCGCGTGCTGCCTGAGATTGTTCTCTCAGTGTTCGGCATCATTGTGATGTTGATGGAACCGCTGCTCGATGAGCGCACCGGACAAAAAGTCTTAGGGATCGTTGCGCTGGTGGGATCGCTGGCCGGTTTGGGAGCGACATGGATCATGGCGCAGGCTCCGGGGCTGGCGTTCTGGAACACGGTGCAAGTGGACGGGTTCAGCGTTTTTTTTCATGTTCTGGTGATGGCGATTGTTGCCGTGGTGATTCTCAGCTCGTACGAGTACATGGCGGTACAGCGGATTCGCGCGGGGGAATATTACGCGCTGGTTCTTTTCGGCGCAGTGGGCATGGCGCTAATGTCGTCGGCGGTGGAACTAGTTCTGATTTTTCTCGCGCTCGAAATTTCTTCCATCTCTTCGTATGTATTGACGGGATTCCGGCTGCATGAGGCGACCAGCGCGGAAGGCTCGCTGAAATATTTTCTGCTGGGATCGTTTGCCACGGCATTTTTTCTGTACGGCGTAGCGTTGATGTTTGGGGCCACGGGATCAACCAATATTGACCAAATCAGCAGAGCGCTGCTGGCGGGGCCGATTCCCTTGCTGGCGTTCGTGGCCGTGGCGTTCATGTTTGTGGGTTTGGCATTCAAGGTAGCAGCGGCGCCATTCCACGTGTGGACGCCGGACGTGTATGAAGGAGCGCCGGCGCCGATTGTAGGATTGATGTCGACCGCGCCCAAGGCCGCGGCGTTTGCGGTCCTGTTGCGCATTGTGTTTGTGATTAACGTTCATGCCATCTTCTGGGTGATTTGGGTAACGGCAGCGCTCTCGATGACTTTGGGCAACGTGGGCGCACTGGTACAGACCAACGTGAAGCGGCTGCTGGCTTACTCTTCGATCGCGCATGCGGGATATGTGCTGGTTGCTTTCGCCGCTGCGCCGACGCTCGGCATTTCAGCAGCGATGTTTTATACGGCGAGCTATGCGGCGATGAACCTGGGTGCGTTTGCCGTGGTGAGCCACTTCGCCAACGCAGGCGAACGTTATGTGACGCTCGAGGACTACGAAGGCCTGGGGCGCAGTTCCCCGCTGCTGGCGGCTACGCTCACTATCTTTCTGTTATCGCTGATCGGCATTCCGATGACGGGCGGATTTTTTGCGAAATTCTACGTCTTCAGCGCTGCGGTAAAGGCGAACCTGATCTGGCTGACGGTGATTGGCGTGCTGAACAGCGGAATTGGCGCTTATTACTATCTGCGCATCATCGTAGTGATGTACATGCGGGAAGCGCGCAAAGCGGTTCCAGTGAGCCGGGTTCCGATCCCATTGAGCCTTGGCCTGGCGGCGTGCATTGGGGCGACGCTCTACCTGGGAATATTTCCCAACGACGTGTTGAAGTTTGCGCAAGATTCCGCACAACAACTGGTCGAGCAGAGTTTGCCCGCGCCGATGCACGTTTTGCCAACTCCGGTTTCGGGGATGCGGGAACCTCTTTAGCTGCAAGTGCATTACTTGTGGAAATCCGGAATACTTTGGTTTGACAAGCGCACCGGGCTGCGGCATTATGGGTCCACTGATTTTCTCATCCGGTGGCAACACACGTTTCGAGTTGGAGGGCTGTTATGTCCGAATTGATAAGCAGACTATGGGTAGAAGATGCGGGGCAGGATATCGCCGAGTATGCTGTGATGCTCGCGGTGATTCTGGTCTTGGTGGTGGGCACGATTCGTCTAATTGGATCCAATGCCAATAACGTATTTTCCAATACGGCCAGCTCGATACAATAAGGCGGCGGATTTAACGTCGCAGGTCCCGTCCTAAGCACAAGCAGGGTTCTCTTCATGACACAATTTATCTCGTTTACCGGGCAGTTTCGCTACTACTGGTTTACCAGGGTAGCGGCTGCGGCGGGGCTTGCGAGAAGATCGGGTCATCGATAATCGACTAGATTCAAGCGAGTTCAGCCAAAGGCCGCGATCCAAGGATCGCGGCTTTTGCTTTTGGCAACGGCCTCAGGAGGATAGACCAATGATTGTGAACATGTCAGAGAAGGCCACCGAGCAGGAGATTACGCACGTGATTGAGCGCATTCGCGAGGCGGGTTACCAGCCGCACGTCACACGCGGAGTGGAGCGCACCATTGTGGCAGCGGTGGGAAATGGACGCCGGCACGAAATCGAGGCGCTGGCGGTAGCGGGCGGAGTGGAGAACGTGGTCGCCATCGCGCAGCCTTTCAAGCTGGTGAGCCGGCAGGTAAAACCTGAGCGATCTGTGGTGAAGGTGGGCGGGGTGAGCATTGGCGGGCCGGGAGTGGTGATCATTGCGGGGCCATGCTCGGTGGAATCCCCCGAGCAACTACTGGATACGGCGCATGCGGTGAAGCGCGCCGGAGCGACGATGCTGCGCGGCGGGGCTTACAAGCCAAGAACGTCGCCTTACGACTTTCAAGGATTGGGCGTGGAGGCGCTGAAGATTCTGCGCGAAGCGCGGGAGGAGTCTGGTCTTCCCGTGGTCACGGAAGTGATGAGCACGGAGGATGTGGACACGATCTGCGAGTATGTGGATATGCTGCAGGTGGGCGCGCGCAACATGCAGAACTTTGCGCTGTTGCGCAGGCTGGCCACGGTTAAAAAGCCGATCCTATTGAAGCGCGGTCCGTCGGCAACGGTAAAGGAGTGGCTGCTGGCCGCGGAATACTTGCTTTCGGGAGGAAACGGAGATGTCGTGCTTTGTGAGCGTGGGATTAAGACGTTTGAGACGGAGATGCGGAACACATTTGATCTGGCAGCAGTGGCGCTGGCGCGCGATCTTTCGCATCTGCCGGTGATCGCCGATCCTTCGCATGGAACTGGAAAGCAGAGTCTGATCGCCGCGGTTTCGCGCGCAGCGGTCGCGGTGGGGGCCGATGGATTGATTATCGAAGTGCATCCCTGCCCGGAGCGTGCGCTCTCCGATGGAGCGCAGTCGCTCGACTTTGCGGGATTTGAGAAAGTGATGAAAGCCATCTCCGAACCGCTACGGCGAGCGGCAGTGGTTGCGGATATGGTACGGGCTTAGACTCTGAATTCGTTAGCGCTTGTGAGTTGCGACCGGAGGCTTGATTTGCATTACAGGGTCTCCAAGCAGGTTATAAGTTTTGCGCACGGCGAGGTCGCTGATTCCTGACTTGGCTTTGATGATCGCATCTCCTAAGGGCAGGCGCGATGTGCCCATGGCGGCTTGCACCACTAATTTGTCGAGCGTGGTTTGCGGCGGAGCCTGGTTCAGTCCGCTGGAAGCGAGAACTGCGACGGCGCCGCCGTCAGGCGCGAGCATGAGAGAAACTGCCAGCGGTTCTTCGTAAACATCCTGAAAGAATCCATTCAAACAATCCATGATGAGAAAGACAGGCAAGGAAGTGCCGTTGGTCAGAGTGCTCGCCTCGGTGCCGTTGAAAAGATTTTCGCCTGACCATTCGTCCTCGGAGCCGTGGCCCGAGTAATTCACTAACAACTGGCCGGAGTTGATGGCGGTGAGAATTGTTTGCTGAGCGTCGGGGACGGTTGTAGTGGTGAGGAAGACATCTGTCACTTGCATCGAAGGCGGCAGCTGCGCCTGGGCAAACTGGCTGTCTTTGGTGAAGTTTTCAGTGTCATTCGTATCCGCAACCATGAGCGCTTGCGAGGTCCAGGGGCCATCGGTGGATTGGCCTTCGTAGCTGGCGATCTTTCCGGCAACCAACTGGGCTTCAGCGGAGGTGCTCACGGGCAGACGGCCAGTAGCGATGGTCGGAATGCCCGTGTTGTTGAAATCGGAGAACCAATCGTCAGAGGCGGTCATCAGGCCGGTCGTAGCGATGATCTGGGTGGGAACGAAATCGAGATGTCCAAAGCCGAGGTAGTTTCGTGGATCGAATGATGCGCGGCCGTTGAGCAAGAGGTAATGGGGCGCAGTGTGCCATGCCGTGACCGCGTTTTGCAGGAAGGCGCGGATGGCGGCCGGACTGTGCTGGCCAAAAGTAAATTCGTCATAAAGATCGTCGACGAGCACAAGTGCGGATGACTTGCCTAAAGCCTCATGCGCGCGCTTTAGTGGACCGAGAGCGCCGGAGAAGTCGTCAGACGTCACCATTACGATTTCGCTGCCGGATTGAGCGCTGTACCAGCGTGACGGATGATTCTGACGAATTCCAGCTGGAGAAGCGACGGTGTTACTGACAACAGCCCTCAGCGTGTGCTGGGCCGGGGCTGACGGATTCGTGGTGGACCACGGCACTTGTATCCCGGCTGTATAAGTTTTCGAGCTCGGATCCGACGTAACCTGGGGCGTAAGTTGGACGGGTTGGTTGGGGTCCGTAATGTCGACCACAGAGATCGCTGAGTCCGTGAAGCCGGTGAGTTTGAGTTCGTCTCCGGAGCGGGCGGTGAACGTCAATTCGTTGGAGTCGGCGACGTAGGTGTGAGGATACGTGATGCGAATCGACTGCAGCAGACTGTAATCATATTCACCGTTCTGCGACGTGAGAGTGATGGTGTTGGCGCCATCCTGCAAAACACCCGGCGGCAGAGTTAAGTCGAGCGTACCTTTCGCTTCACCGGTGAAGGTGACGTCGCCGAGCGACGTGCCGTTCAGCGTGACGGTGACGTCGTGAGGAACGCCTAGAATGACGCCTTGCAGAATCACATCTAACTTTGCGGATTCCGTGGACGTGGAATCAAGATGGGGAACCTGAATGGTCTCATCAACGGCAGTCGAGGAGACGAGAGGTCCGAAGAAGTTGTAGCCATTCGCGGTGGTCAGGGCTGAGTAATAGGTTGTACGAGGCGCGAGTTCCACAGTAAAGGGGAAACTTGCGGGAGGCTGATTCGAGCCCGTTGATACGGGCATGGCGTGAATGCGTGCGCCCTTCGAATCTTCAGTGACGAGGAAGTAGACTCTGGTGCCGGAATATTGCGTGTCGATGCCCGTGCCATAGAAATAAATTGCAGCTTGCGGATCAAAGCCACGGAAACCGGCGGTGGTTCCGGTGATCTCGATGGGCTGCTCGACAGCTTCGGCGTAAAGATGGAGATAAGCTGGATCAACGTTGGGGCTGAGGCCGGCGGCGATAAGTTCCGGTTGCGTCACGCGATACCAGCCTTCGTGCTTTACGTAAATCTTGATAGCAGAATGTGCCGCAAGGTCGAACTGCTTCTGCTGTTGTGCGGCAGTAGGAGAAGAATTCTGCGAAGTGTTTTCGACACGATGACTGGATCCGTCGACAGACGCAGCGGGCTGGCTCTGATTCAGATGATTCAGCATCACGCTAGGAGTCGCGTTGGTGTTGCTCGCGATCTGGAAACTGCCCGATGCGGTGGCGGAAACCGGGCCGTGAAGAATGCGAGGCCCGTTCACGTCCACGTCTTCGAGCCAATAGGGAGCGCTCCCCGCGTTCGCGGAAGAATCGATCCAGGTGTAAGTGCGGCCGGAGTGTTTGGGCAGGGCGCCCTCCATAAGCAGGGCCGAGCCGGCGATCAGCGAAGAATTCAGGCGAACGCGCTCGCCTGCTTGTTCGCGATAAACATTGAATCCAAGGTTGTGGACTTCCGTGCCTGTCTTCCACAGGAGCACGACGCGGTTTGCACCGGTTTTATCCTGACCGAACTGCGCTGCGAACGATTCCAGCTTGATACTGGTGGCGGCGGTGATGGTTTCGGTCTGTGAAGAAGTAGCGGGGGTGGTCATTTGGTCTGCGACGACGCTCGCCGTGTTGGTAATCACTCCCGGTGCGCCGGCGAGGGTGAGGATGGTTATCGTGGCCGTGCCGCCGTTGGCGATTGTTCCCAGCAGGCAGGTTACAGTTCCATCCGCGTTCGAGCACTCGCTGGAGGGCGTGACTGACATAAAGGTAAGGTCGCTCGGCAATGGATCAGTCACGATTACATTGGTCGCGGACGACGGACCGTTATTGGTTATGCCAATCGTGTAGGTGAGCGTATCGCCCTCGGGGACGGTGGGGCTGGGCATGGCTGTCTTCACGATCGCAAGAGTGGCACTATTCGCATTGGCCACGACGACCGTAGCCGTTGCGGTGTTGCTGGTGATGCTGGGCACGATGTTAGACGACGTTGCCGTTCCGGTATCGGCAATGTTTGTGCCGGATGCGGTTCCGGCATTTACCTGCAGCACTAATCTGAAACCGGCAGTTGCGTTCAGCGCCAGCGTGGCAACCGTACAAGTGATCGTGCCTGTGGCTCCGATGGCGGGAGTGGTGCAGGTCCAGCCACCTGGAGTTGTAATGGATTGGAAAGTCGTATTGGGTGGCGTGATTTGAGTAAAGCTTACGGTTGTTGCCGCAGCGGGACCATTATTGGTGACACTTTGCGTATAAGTGATATTACTTCCCGCGGCGACGGAGGTTGGTGTGGCGATATTGCTTACGAGCAAGTCGGCTTGAGTTGCGAGAGCGACGACATCGGTGGCGATTGCCGTGTTGTTGGCCGAGTTGGGATCGGACGTTGATGAGGTAATGGTAGCAATATCGTTGATCGCCGTCCCGGCGGCGGTGCCA
>JBAWBG010000328.1:0-10029 GCA_049589695.1 Candidatus Sulfotelmatobacter sp.
CTTCGAAGCGCGCGCGCGGCGCGAATCCCGCCAGATCTCGATCAGCATGGCGGATGGCCCCACAATGAAGAGCGCATAAAAAGGCGCGTAAACGACCTGGTCCAAGCGCATTAGCATTTCGAGCAGAGCCACCAAGAACACAACCAGGCATTGTCCGCTCTTGGAGCGAACCGTGGTCTTGGGATCGGTAATCATGAAGAAAATGAAGAGTTGGTACATCGGGCCCGTAATCGGCGAAATCTCCGACTGCCAAGGGCTTCCCGTCATCCAACTGCGCAAAAATGCAAATGCGATGAACGAGACCACATAAATCCCAGTGATGTGAAAGCGCCGGAGACGCCAGATAATTATCGAACCCAAAACCCAGATCACCAGCATCGGCCACAGATAATTGCCCCACTGAATGCTCAGGCTGGCCACTGCATCGGCCGCCAGAAACAGCATCACCGAGATGCCGAAGTTCGACGGGTTCCAAATATGTCGCCCCTTGATCCGCAACACATATTTGGACGTGATGGAAATTGCGCTGCACAGAGCGTAAGGCCAAAAAGCTGGCGAGCGAATCAGAATGCCGACACTGATGCCGGTGATATAAGCGCTGGCGGGGTGCACCCATTTGTGAAAGAAAATTCGCCCCAGGACCAGTTCGAGCGCAATACTTGTAAGGATCGCCAGCAGCGTCTTCTGATAACTCTCGAGAATACCGAACGACAAGTGACCGGCCAGCAGAATGCAAGTAATGAAAGCGGGCGCGATGTAGCGGTTGTCGAGGCGAAGCAGCGGCTTTCGCTGGCCCGAGGGCGGAGGCGGCTGGATTAGAGGCGAGAGGGCTGGCACGTTGGTCTGCTGGCTCATACCGGCTCCTTGATCTCGTGCAACTCGTTGGCGGCGGGCTTATCGATCGTTTGAATCTTGCCAGAAGGCCAGCGGATCACGGCCTTTCCAATCTTCGGATTTTTACCCAGACCGAAGTGCAGCCGCCGGTCGTTCTCGGAGGCAAAGCCGCTGCCGCCGGAAACCTCTTGCACTTGCTTCTGATTGTTCCAGAACAATGTGACTTGCGCGCCGATCGCGCTGCGGTTACTCCCGCCGTGATTAGGGCCGGCTCCTTCTAATTCGAACTCGATCCACTCGTTTCCCGGTGCGACCGTATTCCTGTAGAGCAGCAAAGGACCATTTTGGTTAGCGACAACGACGTCGAGGACTCCGCGATTCCACAAGTCCGCCAGAGCCACGGCACGTCCGTCGTAAGTATCTGTAACACCGACGGCCTGGGCAACGTCAATAAATTCGCCCGCTCCATCGTTCAGCCAGACTCGCTTGGTTTGATAGCCTGATAAGCTTCGTCCTTCAAATGCAGGCCAGTCTTTGGCGTCCCCGATGATAGTGCTGTTGCCACCTGCAACTTTTGAAAAGTCGTACCAATAACTTCGGTTGTGGTCGAGAGAAATGTAGCCGTTCGTAAGATACAAGTCGAGCGTGCCATCGTTGTTCAAATCGCCAAACTGCGCGCCGAAACTCCATCCTCCCAGTTCCACGCCAAAGTCGCGCGCCAGGTTTAGGTATTGAACCGTATCGCCCGCAGTCCCCTCTTTCGGCACCCACAGGTTGTTCCCCTGGATGAGAATACCGTCCTCCGAAATATTGGAAACGTAAATGGAATACCTGCCTTGATTGAGGATGTCGCCAAACGCAGCATTCATGCCGCTCTTGGGCGCGAAGCCGACGCCGGTCTGCTCGCCGACTTCGTGAAACCGCTTGCCGTCGTTGAAGTAGAGCTCCGAAACTCCGTAATCATTCGCCACAAACAAATCAGGATGGCCGGTCCCGCGCAGATCCGCCGCGGCCGCAGCCAGCGCCCAACGGCGGCTGTTGATGCCAACTTTCGCGCTGACCTCCTCAAATTTACCGTTGCCGAGATTGTGAAATAAATACTTTCGGCCGCCATTCTTGGCGTACTCAAAACTGTCGGGCATGATCCGCGTCGTGGTGAGATGCCAAAGATCGATGTCTTCGGAGTAGTAGCCGCCGACGAACAGGTCAAGAAGTCCGTCTCCGTCATAATCGAACCAGATGGCCGTGTTTGCGTTGATCCAGGGCGGCAACCCCGCCTGCTCCGTCACGCGCGTGAAGCCATGGCCGTGATCGTTGTGAAACAACTCCGGACG
The DNA here is from genome assembly GCA_049589695.1 of Candidatus Sulfotelmatobacter sp. Taxonomy (GTDB): domain Bacteria; phylum Acidobacteriota; class Terriglobia; order Terriglobales; family Acidobacteriaceae; genus Sulfotelmatobacter. Next base: position 2,169 of record JBAWBG010000328.1, read on the forward strand.
TCCCCACTTGATCAGGAACAGATCTTCGTATCCGTCATTGTCATAGTCACCCCAAACTGCGCCCGTCGAAACTCCCGTGCCAGGCTGGTTGACATCCGCAATACCCATTTCCTCAGCCACATCTTTGAATGTGCCATCGTGCATGTTCCGGCAGAGCGCATTCTTGCTCCCGATCGCGCTGTTGGTGACGTAGATGTCCGGCCAGCCATCGCGATCGAAATCGACAATCGACACCGAGGCGCCCATCGACGCTACCTCGGGCATGATGGGATCCAGCTTGCGGTCCAGCTTGGGAGCGTGATGGACGAAGTTGATGCCAGCCGCATGAGAGACTTCTTCAAGATAAAAGCCATGCCGGGCCAATGCAGTTTTCGCATTGGCCTTCGATCTGTCGGCTTCACGTCCCGCCGACATCCGCTTAATCACGAGCGGAGTAGCCAGAAGTGCAATGAAGAAGAGAACGAGAAAAGCTCGTGCTAGCCGGTTGCCTGTCATCTGCCGATTTCTTCCCTCAAGGCATTCTTGAAGACCTCGGGAGTGACATAGCGCGTGTGATATCTTTGCCAGTCCTCGGGATGCTGCCGGTAGACCCACTCATCTTCCAGCCTTCTCGGCCGGGTCGTGTATTCGTTTTTGGCGTGATACGGCAGTGGCAGCACGGTTTTGGAAAAAGTTGAGTTGTAGTCGCCGTCTTTGATCCAGCCGTCTCCCTTGATCACGAAGTCGCGCACCCAACCTGCGGGCGGAGGCGGCTGCTCAGCAAAGCGCAGCGACAGTTCGTCGCCGGAGTTCACGATCACGTAACGGTCATCGATTTGCTTGATCAGTTCGCGCACGTCGCCGTAGCGCGTGTAGTAGCCAATCAGATCGCGCCAACGCTGCTTGGTGCCTTCGATCTGGTTGTAGTCGGGAACCTCTGGCGCACCCGCACCGATCGGCATGTGCATGACGGAATAGCCGCGATAGTGAAGGTCTGCCACGGTGGGTGCTAACGTCGTCTCTCTGAGCGGAGTATCCGGCGCGCCCTGCGCCCACCGAATACAATCCCAATAAATCTCCAGATTGGTTCGTAGACGCACGCGGCGCGCAGTACCCGGCCGAAAGATGTTAGTCAGGTTGAAAAGAATTGTTTTCTTCCGCCCCGCGGGGAAGCCCAAGTTGTCCTGAGCCGTAACCCAGCCGCCATGTCCGTCCGGCACTTCAACACTCAATCCGTGGGCTCGCCAGCGGCTGCCCTGAGTGATGGCCACATTCACCGACGACTCGGTGTCGTGGATCGAACCTTGCGCAATCAAATACAGCGGGCCACCCTTGGGTGCGTCCTCGCCAAGATCCACTTCGAGATAATGATCGCGCGTCACGCCCTGATACTGGCCGCGGCCGAAGCTAGCGACGGCCCTGCCGTCGAGTGTGCGTACGAGATCGGTTACATTCTGGCCTGTGTCGTCGGTGGCTCGATCGAGATCATGCGGAGTGGAAACCGTCGTGATGCCCAGCTTCAATGGCGGAATCACGAAACGCTCATCGATAAAAATCTCGGTGCCAGCGGGATGGTCCACCGTCGTAAGCGCGAGATAGTCGTAATAGTAGACCTCCCACAGCTCGGCGGTGATGCGCAGGTCGTAATAGCCGTCGTGCGGAACGAGTTGGTCGTGGCCAATCTTGTACCATTCTCCGGTGGCCGCGATTTGCGCAGAACCAAGCGTATTGATGCGCAAACCAATCGCAGATCCCCAGGGCACGGCGTCCTTTACGAACTCCATCCGCTTTCCGTTATACGCGTAGAGAAAAGGACACGAAGCCTTCAGGCGTTGCTCGGTGACGATCTCCGTGTCGGCTTTCACCCCAAACTCGGCGCGCACGGTTCCATTCGGCCAGACCACCCGCACCACTTCCGCTTCGGTTTGTTCGCCTAACCCGAAATGAAGTTGCGGGCCGGTGATCGGTTGTTTCTGCACCAGCAGGCCGGAACGAATTTCAATTTCTCCGCCAACGCCAAACGGGTTGATGCGCTGGTCGCCGACGGCTTGCACAGCGTGCGGCCGAACAATTTGCCAATGATAATTCCTGGCGCTGTCGTTGATTGCCTCGATCGGTTGTCCCTCAGTAGAAAGGCCGAGTAGATCAAGCTTGCCATCGCCGTTGAAATCGGCAGCGTCAAACACCAATGCCGGTCCCGTCGGATGCAGCAGCGGCACGAATTTTCCATTGCCGTCGCCGAGCCAAATCAGCGCGCCGGTTGCGTTCGTGTCTGAGACTTGCTCGGTGGGAGCAAGAAACAGATCGAGTGCTCCATTATTGTCGAGGTCGGCAACGTGCAGGCGCACCTCGCCAGTCAGATCCTTGGCAACATCCGGAACTCTCGCGATCTCCGCCGTGTCCCAGCTTTCTCCTTCGTTCTTATCGGAGATCCGAATGATAGCGCCGTCATTTTGCACCGCTAGCAGATCAAGAACTCCGTCGTTTTTTGCATCCGCCACCGCAATCGCTTTGACCAACGGCAAACCCGCAGGCAGCGCGCGCTCGCGGAACTGCCCTTGCCGCATATTCATAAAGACGTGAAGCCGGCCCGCACCGTCGATCATCGCGGCATCGGGATTGCCGTCGCCATCCAGATCAGCCCAGGCAAATCCGCGCAAGCCCGTGATTCCGGTAAAAGGGTGAATCGCCAAGAACGTGCTATCGCCGTTGTTTCTCAAGACAGTTGGAATGGAATCTTTCGCACCCAGCACGATATCGAGATCACCGTCGGCTTCAATGTCAACGGCCCACGCGCCGGTATAGCGCGCGTTGACCACGGACCTCGGCAGCTTGGTTTGCGCGGTCACATCGGTAAATGCGCTCGGACTATCTTGCCGGAACAAACGCACGCCGCCGGCTCCCGCGAGCACAAGATCGGTTTTGAAATCGTAGTTGAAGTCGATTTGCAAAACTCCCTCAGGCGACGGCGGCACATTGGGAGATCCCTCTGGAAATGGAAGCGTTGCTCCGGTGGATAAATGCACTTGGCGGGCATCGGCTTCGGCAACAACGGGCGCGCCTGCGCTGCCGAGAAGGATGGCGCCAATCCAACTCCAGTGGCGATTGGCGGCGTCCGCAACCGGCTGCGCCGAGAATGTGATGGCCGCGTCCGGTGGCGCGGGCTTGAAGACCGGCGAGTCCATTCGCAGAAGCAGAAAATGGGCGACGGGCTGCGCCTCTTCGCCGGCAGGCGCTTTAATGACTGACAGGCTTTGGCGGTATTCCGGAACGCGCATCAGCACATTGCGCAGAAAGGTGGTTCGCGTGGCGGCTGCCCGTAAATCCGTGCCGGCGGCCGCAGCCTGCACCATGGAGAGTTCTTGCTGCACTTCGGGCGGCCACGAAGATGAGCGAGCCGTAATCTGTGCGACAGTCGATTTCAGCGTGTCGGCATCGCTGCGTTTTGCGGCAACACGGGCGAGCTCAAGCAATGCCGCCAGATTAGCCGGCTGCGTTGCCAGGATCTTCTGAAGCACCTGCTGAAATTCCGTCTCACTGTTCGGATCGCCTTGCCGTTCGATCTCTTCCCCCAGCGCATAGGCGGCCCGCAGGTTTTTCGGATTGAGCTCTACGGCCTTCCGCAAGTCGGCGATCGCTGCTGCGGAATGGCCGCGATCGCTTTCAAGAACTCCCAGCAGGTCGTAAATCTGATCGTTTTGCGGAGCAAGCTGGCGCGCCCGTTCCAGTCTTTGCCCGGCCAGGTCATAGTTTCTTTGGCGCAGCGCGAGCACTCCCCAGTCCGCCCATCCCGCGGGTTCAGCGGGGACGAGCTGAGTTACATCGGAGAGCTTGCTCTCGGCCTGAACGTCGTCGCCAACCTGTAACGCCGCCAAACCAACGTAGAACGCCGAAACAACGTTCGAATACGCTTTTGACCCTTGCTCGGGCAGCTGGGCACCGGAATGACATCCCGAGAGAACTATCGCGATGCTTCCGAGAAGCAGGAAGACTACTGCGCATCGAAAACGAACCGCTCGCCGGTCACGCAGAGCGATAACCAGATTGCAACTGCGGCGCCTGCGCATTAGAAGACAACCTCCAACAAAGGAGAGTTCGGAATCGCATCGTCAATCGGCATGACCCGTGTCGACTGCCTGCGCGGCATTTGCCGTGCATCTTCTTTCATACGGGGTGAGGACGGCAGAGTCAACTCGAATAGGTTAGGGCTATCGGGAGCCAATACGACATGGGCAGAACGCGGGCCCGGTCGATGGTATCCGGGCCCGAACCAAACAACCGTGAACGCGACCAGAAGAGGAACCCCGAAGTTTCTCGCAATCGGACGATACAACCCTTGCTCGTTGCGGGTTGAAATCTCAATTCACTCCCGACCCGGCCCAACGGCCATCCACAAACCGATCAGGCCGGCACGGCACTGGTTATCTCGCGTGCATTCCGCGCGCATGTGCATTTTGCGTGCTGCACTTCCCCTTTGGGCGGGAACATGTGGCAGTACATTGCGACGACCATGGGAATAAAAACAATGGTGTTGTAGAACAGATGAAGCTCAACTCGAGGAATCCATATCTGCAGAAAACTAGTGGGCACCTTCGCATGAAACCAGTAGTGGTGCGTAGTGGCCTGGTAGAGCAACACGAAATGCTCGATGTGGTGCCAGAACTGGATCCAGAATGACACCATCCACCACGTATAGGCGACTCCGGTGAACCCTTTGCGGAGCACCCAGAGCCCGACCAGCATGATCAGGGCGTAGGCGTAGTGCATGGTTTCCGAAGTGACCAGCCAGGGATACAACAAGCCAAGCATCCCTAACGCCTTTGGCCGTGGCCAATGCATCACGTAAACCTGGTAGGCCTGAAAGAGGTGCTCGCCCCAATGCAAAATCACGATGGCCATAAAGATCAGGAGGGCGGGCTTATGCCATTGCGTATTGAGCTTTTCGTAAAGGCCGGGCTTCTCCGACGAGGCGCCGGCCATCGTATGCATGCTTGGAGTTGAAACCGCCATGAATCCCCTCCCCGGTAATGGATCAGTCTGAGTCGGACATAAAAATGTGATCACGATCACACTGTGAGACTCTCCGGTCAATAGCAGTTTTCTATTAATGGGCCGGTCTCGCCCTGAAGGAAGCGAGACTCGAAGCGCGGGTGGGAATATCACTCGCGCATTTCCATCCCGAACGAATCTGAATAACGCGGAAGTAAAAAGTTCGTCGCTGCCGCCAGCCCTAGCGCTGCTGCGAGGAGTACGAGCAAGGCGGTATAGGAGCCGGTCACATCGAATGCCCGCCCCAGTACCACCGGCCCGATGGCTCCCGCGGCGGCATAGAACGTCCAAGTGAGACCGTAAAGAGTGGAAAAAGCGCGCAGCCCGAAATAACGCGTCAGCAGGTAAGGGGTAGTCGCGGCTTCACCTCCGGCCCCGATACCAATGAGCGCAGCCGCAAGGCAACCTACCGGAAAGCTGGTGGCTCGAGCTAAGAGAAAAATGCCCAGTGCAGTTACAAGGTTGATTACAAACGCGACTCGCGGCCCAAAAAATCGGTCCAGCAGCCATCCCACGACGATCCGGCCAAGCACGCTCGATCCGCCGAGAATGGACGCGCAGAGCGCCGCCCTTCCGGCAGTGAGGCCTCGATCGGTGAGCAACGCGGAGAGGTGTGTGATTGCGCCGTTCATGCTGATCGAACTCACGAAAAGGATGGCTGTGATAATCCAGAAGGCAAAAGAGCGCAGACCCTGTTGCCATGTCATTCCAGAATGGGCGGCCGGAGAGGCCTTATGCCCGACTCCTCCGCGCTCGCGAATGTAGCGCCAGCTCAGAGGCAAGCCGAGTAATAACGCCAGGCCGCCCAGCGAAGCGTAAGCTGCGCGCCAGCCAGACTGGCTGATGATGGACTGGGCGACGACTGGCAAAATCATGGCTCCCAAGCCAGCTCCCACCATCACAAAAGCCAGCGCCATCCCCAAGCGCCGCTGAAACCAGGTGGAAATCGATCGCGAATAAGCCAGATGAGCCGCACCGTTGCCAACTATGCCCAACGCGAAGCAAGTCACGTAAAACTGCCACAGGCCAGAGCGCAACAGAGACAACGAGGCGATGCCGCACCCGAATACCGTCATGCACGTGAGAATGATGCGGCGAGGGCCGAAGCGATCGATCCACCGCCCCAGCAACGGGGAGACCACTCCCAACGTAATGGCTGCGATGGCGAAGCCGCCAGAAATGGCTTCACGACTCCAGCCGAATTGCGCAGCCAGCGGCTTCACAAAAACTGAGAAGGTATAGACGAATAGCGAGCCGAATCCCGCCATCACCCCGAGGCAGGCCGCCAACACCACGCGCCAGCCGTAATAGGCGACGTTGGATTCACTTGGGCCAGGCAAGCTGTCGGTGCGTTGCGTCATAGACTTTTCGACTTCGACAGTTCCGGTAAAGGACTCGTTGCTCATTTCTTGATCTCTTGATCTCTGCGCCTTGCAGGAGTCGGATCATACACAAAGCGCTCGGCGGGTATCTCTAGTTTTTTTCTAGTATTGCCGCGATTTTGGAGTCGTTGGTAATCAGTACCGCTACGCGCCCTTCCGGGAGGTCAGTCGAGGAAGCATCTGTGCCCCACGCATGCTCGCCAGTCAAACAGGACGGCCGACCGATATCGACCCATGAGCTGGAACGACTAGCACTTTTTCCCCGCTCGGGGCTAAACGCCTACCTCGACTGGCAGACCCGCTTCATTAAAATCCTTGCATTCAAAACCGCCAAGGTTGCCCGGATATCCGAGTTGATTTGAAATGATCCGGGTCCGGCCGATCTTCTGATCGTCGCATTCATGCGTATGGCCATACACCCAGAGGGCCGGCTGGTGGGCCCCAATGATCTCCACCATGTCCAGGGAATTGAACGCCGGCGTGAGAGGGCCGCCCTTGTATTTGGAGTTGGGATTGATGACCGGCGCATTATGGCTGATAACCACGCGTGGACCACTTAGATTCTTGCCAAACCAATTCAGCAATTTCGAAGCGAAGTTTTTATGTAACGCAATCGAATCTGCTGGCGTGAAAGACGTTTCGTCGCGGTTATAGATGAGGCGGTAATCATTCATTTGAGAGCGGGCGGTCTCCATGGCGCGCAAATCACCGCCGTTGAAATCCGTCCACATCGTGCCGCCGAAGAAATTAACTCCCCCGATGCTGACCTCTTGATCAAGCAGCAGTTTCACATGCGGATGTCTGTCTTCGAGCCACGCCTTGAATCTATTGTCCTCTTCGTTCATAGGTCGCCGCGTGTAATATTCGTGGTTTCCGGTCACGTAGAGAACTGGTTTCTTCCACTTCCGCAGAATCTGGTCGAGCGGGTCGTAATCCCTGAGCGTGACGATATCGCCTGCCAGGATCATCACATCTCCATTGGCGTCTGGCGGCAATATCCAGCCGGAGCCAAACTCAAGATGCAGGTCGCTATAAGTAATGATTCTCATGCTCGTAGGAGAATGCTTGTTTGAACACGTCTTTCTCAAGTCCCAGATCTCCTCCGAGAGCGACTCGGCGCGGAGCCCGGTTCGTGGAAGTAAAATCTGACATCCCCCGGATATGTATGATCCGCCGCTGGACTGCAAGCGGGAATCCGGAAATGGTGGAAGCAGTCTGCAGATATGTATCCGGCCTGTGTGTGGAGCATTTGCTCCTGGCCAATATGGAATCTGCGCGCACTTTCCCTTTTAGCGTGAGCGATCTTTGCGATCTCATCCGGGGCCGGGTTTGGGGTGCGCCGTTTGACTGTTCTGCCATCTCCTTCTCTCGCTACGCAGACTTAGGTGGAAGCCGGGAAGACATCAACTAATTTTCTTTTTTGCTGGCAGAAAAACCTCAGCGCGTTGTGC
>JBAWBG010000329.1:0-3357 GCA_049589695.1 Candidatus Sulfotelmatobacter sp.
CGACTGATGCCAGACTCCTGGCCCATACGCCGGAAATGTCCGCTACCGCCGTCTGCAGGGTCGAATCCGCAGTTGAGAGAAGCGGCCGGCTCAACCCACACGTGTGGCAAAACCGCGCACCAATCATAAACTCGCTGCCGCAACCTTGGCAGCTCTCCGCCAAATCTTGGGAAGGCAATAACGGAAGCTTTGATTCGGTCACGGCGTCGAGTACCGACGGTGGCCTCCAAAATTCTTGCGGCGCATCGTGAACTACTTCAGCCATAGCTAGAAAAACTCTTACGGACTTTATCCTCGATAAGGCAAACCAACAGCCAAAAACCCCATGGAGGAAAATGTTTCTAAGTCAGCTACTTGCAAATTCTTAGCTGGGCGATGTGTCTAGTTTCGCGCAATTATTACTCGCAAATTCGCGTAAAGATGCCCCGGTTACCGCCGTCATCCACTCATACAGACTTGAACACGGCAAATTACAGGACCATCCCTTCAAGGCTATCGCAACTTCGAGCATTGTCCCGATAACATCGGTGGTTCTCCATGCGTTTCGCCCAACAAAGTCGGCTCCAACCCGTCAACATCCTTCAAGTTCGGTTACACTACAAGACAAGGCCAGACCCGCGGGATGCAGTTGCGTCGGACATTTGCGAGAGATCATGTCTTGAGTGCCAGGCTGTTGTGCATCGCTGGCCTTTGCCTGCTGCTGGAACCCGCTGGCGCGCAAACTCGCACAACCACCCCCAGTTCAACTTCTTCTGCGGCTCATGATCCGCTGGTCGAGGCCGCTTTCGATCACTTTTACAACATGGATTACGACCGCTCGATCCAGGAGTTCGAGAAGGTTCTGGATCGCCATCCCAACGACCCCTCCGCCGTCAACCATCTTCTGGCCACGACCCTGATGCGCGAACTCTACCGCATGGGCGCCATGAACACCGGCGAATACGCCACTGACAGCTTCATTGGGCAAGCCCACCGCGCCGCCGATCCCGCAGTAAAGGAGCAAATCAAGCAACTGGTCGACCGTGCCGAAACCCTGGAAGAGCAGCAACTCAAGCACAATCCAAATAATGCAGATGCGCTGTACGCCCGCGGCGTTACCCGGGCTCAGTTCTCGCTCTATACGGCGTTAGTAGAACGAGCCTGGTTTTCCGCGCTGCGCAATGCCGTGGGAGCACGCCGCGATCATGAACGCGTTCTTGAGTTGAATCCCAACTACGTGGACGCCAAACTCGTAGTGGGCGCGCACAACTACGTTATGGGAAGCCTGCCCTGGAGCGTGAAGGCGGCAGTGGCTCTGGTGGGTTTAAGCGGAACGAAGGAAAAAGGTCTGGAATACCTGCACGAAGTTGCCAACAGCGGCGGCGAAAATAGCGTGGACGCCAAGGTCGTTCTGGCCTTGTTCCTGCGCCGTGAGCACCGCTACGACGAGTCTCGTGACCTCATGCACGACCTCTCCGCGCGCTATCCCGGAAACTATCTGTTTCCACTGGAGGAAGCCAACCTGCTGCGCTCCGTCGGTCACGTTCCAGAGGCCGCTGCCGCATATCGCAAAGTCTGGCAAAACGGACGGGAAGGGAAGTACGGGACTTTGCATTACGAGATCTCCGCCTGGGGCCTGGGCGAGTTACTTCGCAGTCAAAAAGATTATCGCGGAGCTGCCGCGGCCTACGAACTCGTAGGCGAAGTCACCGCTCCGGATCCTGACACCCTCCAGAAAGCCAATCTCGCCGCCGGTGAAATGTACGACCAGCTCCAGCAGCGCGATCTGGCCATGAAAAAGTATCAGATCGTTCTCGCGGAAAATGCCAGCACTGCTCCCGCGGAAAAAGCTCGCGCACACATCAAAGAAGCCTATCGCGAGTAGGCCGTAGTACCGCCGGCATCCTATCGGATATGCGAAGTGCCACGGGGAACTAATCGCTGTAAAGATCTTGAAGTTGGCGGCATAATAAAAGCGAAGGGAACTCATGGATGTGACAACTGCCATGAATCCCCGGTTGTGTAAGTGCCTTGCGTCCGGCTCCTGTGCCGCAAACCCTATTTGGGCAGAACAATTATGTTTTCCGGGTTAGCAATGCTATACGGTGATCCCGCAGCCTGACTGTAGCTGGTCGTAGTCACCGTAAACACGAACAACTTTCCCGCCGTTCGGCTGATGGCATAGAGATGGTTGTCGTTATCCCAGAACATCTGATCCACTTCATCCTTGGTCAACAATCCGGTGTAGTGCGTGATCGGACTCGCGCCGTTGAAATGAAACACCTGCAACCCAGTTGTTCCGGCTACTGCCAGAAGCTTGCCCGATGGGGCCATCCATATATCCTGAATCGACGTGACTGCTGTTTTCGGCATGTTGGATGGGGTGCTCGTCGTGGTCAGGTTCCCAGAGCCGCCGACGGTATACGTGGCAAGTTGGGGCGGACCATCCGGCCCCATGTCGCTGGTCAGCGGAGTGAGCGAGATGGCCACATGATCGGTTGGATCAGCCGCGGCCAGATAAGGACAGTAGGTGCCGCCGTTCGGTGCTGCCGGTATCGGGGCTTTGATAGTTAGCGGCGAAAGCACCTGGTCGGAGTTCCGCTTGTACGCGAAAATATCTGGAGTGTAGTGATAGCAAGAGGCTGAGTAAGCGTAGATGTTGTTACCGACGAAGCTCAACGCGCTCCCCACCTCCGTCCCGCCATCTGGAGTGAGGTTCAGGAAGTTCAGCTGGCCTGTGGAATTATCAATGCTGAAAGACTCGTACGCATTATCCCCGGTACCGTAAGCGTACGTGTCTCCGTCATACAACGACGCTCCCGTATGGTCGAGAAACAAATTCCCCGGACCGCCGGAATCATAGGGATTAAAGTGTTGCGCGTTGATGGAAGAGACCTGGTTGAGAGCGCCATCGGATGCAATCGAAAATGAGTAGATGTCAATTCCGTTCGTGCCGAAGAGCCATTTGCTATTCAGCGCCATCGGTCCCACATTGGCCACGAAGGGCGAACCCAGCACCGGAGTCAGCTTTCCATTCGAAGCCGCGCTGTAAGCGTTGACCTTGCTGCTACTGCCGCTACTGCTGGATACATAAACATATGCAACCGCTGCACTCGTCGTACTCGCAGCACTGCTATCCGATATAGATTGTTCCTGACCAAACACCACTTCCGTGCCTAACATAGCGATCAGACAAACAACGACCTTGATGTAGCGTTTCATACTCCTCCCACCCCTGGGTTTCACTGACAAAAATTGAGCGGAGGCTATGAGATGCAACATGCCAAAAACTGAAAACGTATCTACGGAGATAAAACAGACATCTACGGATTTTCTTCGGCAAGCTACGGTTTCTTGCCGAACACGGCCGGTAAGAAG
>JBAWBG010000330.1:0-41785 GCA_049589695.1 Candidatus Sulfotelmatobacter sp.
TGCGACAGGCCCACAGCTGGACTACCCCCGAGACAATCCGCAACCGTGCTACGGATTCTAAGCTAAGTCGACGAGATTGAAAAGGTCCGAAAGTACAGAAGCAAAAAAAGTAGGGGTTCCCACTCAGGATCGACGTGAAGGCAGAAATTAATGGGCCACAGCACGCGGAATAGAGGGCGCAGGCGCGGTGGTTCGTTCGGCTTCGGCCAGATTGTGCAAAGCCGAAATCCGGCGGAAATCTGGGGAAGGGTGTTCTATCTCCGGCAAATATTCGTAACCATTCAAGCAGACCGCGACGCCAATCTTGGTTTCTGTCTGTGGCGACTTGGTCTCGGCAGTGACGGGCAATCCCCGGGTTGGATCTTTTGCCTTGACGATACGCAAGATGCGGCCCCGGCAGCGCACCCCCATATTCTCGCCGAGAGTGATTTCGGATGGCATCTCCAAGGTGAGTTCGATCTCGGCACCTTCGGTCAGCGGCATGTCAGTGAACAGAAAGGCGCCGCGGGAGCTAATATCCTGAGTGAAGCCAAGGCCTTCGGAAGCGGTCGCTACGTCTCGCAACGAGACCGGCAGGTTGAAGGCGAAGCGTTGCCCAATGCGGCGTTCAACACCAACCGAGGAGATTGTCATCGTCGTATCCCTTCCTTAGGGAATCGCCGGGGGGAAGCAACTGCCACTGTAGCGCAGTCTGACCGGCGTGGGAAGCCAAAAATTCGCGTGGGTATGATGCATGGAATTGATATGAAGCTGCCGGTCGCCGCTTCGAACGGCCAGTTTCTCAAGCCAAGTAACTCTTAATTCATCTTCGATTCGGTTCCGATCTGGGGGTCACTTCCAGAGTCTCTGAATCAACAGACTGTCGGGTTATAGTGATCCAAAAGACCTTTGTCGTCATCAAAAGAAGCCAACGTGTCTGAAACAAGAACGCCAATCCAGGCAAATGCGGATGGACACCTGGGCCAATCCGTTTCCACGCCAACATCGCGCTGGCAAATAGCCTTGCGAGCGCTGCGTCATCGCAATTTTCAGCTCTTCTTTAGCGGCCAGTTAATCTCGCTGATCGGTACGTGGATGCAGAGCGTGGCGCAGTCGTGGCTGGTCTATCGTTTGACCGGATCCGCGCTACTGCTGGGCTCGGTGGGATTTGCCAGTCAGATCCCTGTGTTTTTATTCGCTCCGTTGGGCGGAATTGCGGCCGATCGATTCAACCGTCGCCACATCGTGATTGGAACGCAGGTTGCGTCAATGTTGCTTGCCTTCATTCTGGCGGCCCTCACCTTGCTGAACAAGGTTCAAGTGTGGCATGTGTTTGTACTCGCGGCTTTGCTTGGCGTCGTGAATGCGTTCGATATTCCGGGCCGGCAATCATTTCTGGTGGATATGGTGGGCAAGGAAGACCTGATGAACGCCATTGCCCTGAATTCGTCGATGTTCAACGGGGCGCGCGTGATAGGCCCGGCAATCGCGGGAATTCTGGTGGCGAAGATCGGCGAAGGCTGGTGCTTCTTTGCCAATGCGGTTAGTTATATCGCTGTGATTATCGGGTTGCTGATGATGAAGGTGCAGAGCCGTCCGCGTGCATCGATGGCGTCACCCTTTGAACACATGATGGAAGGATTTCGTTTCGTCAACCGGACCGCGCCGATCCGGGCGCTGCTCCTTCTGCTCGGGCTCGTGAGTCTGGTTGGAATGCCTTACGTTGTGTTGATGCCGATCTTCGCCGATAAGATTTTGCACGGCGGTGCGCAAGGCCTGGGTATTCTGATGGGCGCGACAGGCGTGGGCGCGCTGCTCGGCGCCCTTACTCTCGCATTCCGCGAAGGAGTGAAAGGACTGGGGCGATGGGTCGCGCTGTGCTGCGCCGGCTTTGGCGCGAGTCTGGTGGTGTTCGCGCTGTCGCACAATTTCTGGATTTCCGTGATCCTGTTATTGCCAGTAGGCTACACAATGATGCTGCAGATGGCTTGTTCGAACACACTGATTCAAGTGATGGTGCCGGATGCCCTACGAGGGCGAGTGATGGCGGTCTATTCGATGATGTTCATGGGCATGGCTCCCATTGGAGCGCTACTGGGCGGCGCTCTGGCCGACCGCTTGGGTGCTCAGTTGTCGGTCGCGATTGGTGGGGTAGCGTCCGTGGTTGGGGCGGCATGGTTCTGGGCGCAACTCCCCAAGATTCGCGTGGAAGCGCGGCGTTTGATTGTGGCACAGGCCGCGGCTGGCGGCGAGCCTTCCGAGATGGTCACGCAGGCGGTGGAAGACTAGAACGCGAACTGGTATCAATTCGGCTCGACATAATTGTTTCCTCATTTTGCTTCCATCCAAATTTTTCATCGTCAGCATTTGGAAGATTACGGTCCGCAATAGATACGTATATTTCTTGAACAATGGCGGAGGGCCGTGATATATCCGCTTGGTATCTCACCGCATTATTCGTCCACCCATCGATCCGTCATTGCGATGGCGAGGGAGCCACCGACAATCGCGCAAGGAGGACAAGATGAATTCCGCTCGGAGTTTCATGGCGTTCGTTCTTTTCACCGCGGTCTATACGGGAGTGATCTTCGCCCAGGGCGGAGCCACCGGCGCCATCGGCGGCGTGGTGCAAGACGCGACGGGGGCGGTCATTGCCAATGCCAAGGTAAATGTCAAGAACGAGGCGACCGCAGAAGTAGTGCGCCAGGTAACGACCGATGCGTCCGGCTTGTTTACCGCTACATTGTTGCCGGTAGGGACTTACTCGGTGGAAGTGACGGCGCCGGGCTTTCCGGTTACTACATTTCCCGGCGTGGTAGTGCGCATCACGGAAACCACGCGCATGACCGCAACTCTAAAAGTGAATACGGTGAGGCAAGTAGTGGAAGTGCAATCCCAAGTGGAGCAAGTAAATACAACTGATGCTACCACTGGACAATCGCTGGGAGCACAGACAATTACTGATCTGCCGCTGGCCACGCGAAACTTTCAACAGCTGCTGACGCTCTCCGCGGGTGCTTCTTCGGACCTCAACGGCGCCGCGCAGCTTGGCCGGGGCACGGTTTACATGCACGTGAACGGCGGCAGAGAAGACAACAATAATTATTTGATCGACGGCATTACCGTAGCCGATTATGCATTCGGCGAATTGACCTACACCCCGCTTCCCAGCCCGGATGCAATTCAGGAATTCAAAGTCAGCACCAGCCTTTACGATGCCACGCAAGGCCGTAATGGCGGCGGCAACATTAACGCCACGCTCAAGAGTGGGAGCGCGAAGTTTCACGGCGATCTCTGGGAATATTTCCGCAATACCGCACTGGATGCGAATGATTATTTCCTGGGTAAAGTCGTCATCAAGCAGAACATTTTTGGCGGCGATATCGGCGGCCCGATTGGACGCGGCGCCAAGCTCGGCTATTTCTACTTCAATCTTCAAGGTACGCGCCAGCGCAGCGGAGATTCGCCGGGCACGTTCATCAACAGCCCGAACGTTCCCATCCTGCCTACCTCGCGCGATGAAGCCACGCTGCTAAACACTTTCTTCTGCGGAGCGAATTGCGGCGGAGTCACCGCAACCTCGATCGATCCAGTTGCCCTGGCTCTACTTCAGGCCAAGGGTACACAGTTCGGCCCGGGCTCGGATGGCGCCGGTTATTTATTTCCGACGGTGGCCGGCACGCCCGGTTTTACTAACGGTCAACTGAATACCGGATCTCTGGTGTTAACCGATCCCGGCAAATTCACGGATAACCAGTTCACGGCGAACTGGGATCGCGAATTTCGTGGTGGGAAAGACCGTTTATCCGAGCGCTTCTTCTGGTCTAATTCCGATACGTTCCAGCCCTTCGGAGCGGATTCTTACGGAATCCAGACCGGTGGCCAGCCCGGTCCCAACAATCTTAACTTTCCTCTGGATATTCCACTGCACAGCCGCTTTGGCAGCATTACAGAAACGCATGTGTTCAGCAATACTCTGATCAATGAATTCCGGTTCGGCATCAATATCATCAGCGACAAGCTGAATAATCAGCCGCCCATCACGAATAAAGATGTCGGTATCAACCTGCCGACCGCAACGGGCGTAAACGGACAAGCCGGCGATCCCAACATATACCGGTTTCAGTTCGACAGTTTTGCCTTTGGGGCTTACCCCACGCAACTCCAGTCTGCTCTCTCCAATAACTACACGTGGGTCGACACGGTGAGTTGGAGCCATGGCCCGCACCAACTCAGGTTCGGCGCAGAGGTCGACCGCGTTGCCATGCGCCGGAGCTTGCCGATTGCCGACAATGGATTGTTATTTTTTATCTCCGGTGCGACCGGGTTCGGCTCGGATTTCCAGAGCTTTATGGCGGGTGCACCGCTCTTAGGCGAAGGTGGCGGCGGCCTGGGCAATCACGATTACCGCATTCCCGGTTATTCCTGGTTTGCACAGGACGACTATCGCGCAAGCAAGACGCTCACTCTCAACCTGGGTTTCCGAAACGAGTTCCTCGGCGCGCCATACGACACGCTCTGCCACACAGGCAATACCGATCCGAACCTTGCGAATACGACAGGGCAGCCGTACGTCTATCCCAAGTGCATTGACAAATTTGGCCTCTCTGGAATTTCCGGAACACTCAATCAAGCTGGACTGAACAATGAATACGCCACCGTCCTGGAGCCACGCATTGGTTTTGCATATGACGTGGGAGGCCGCCATACTACCTCGGTCCGTGGTGGCTATGGAATTTACAGCGTGCGCGAGGATTTGGGCGCGGTGGATAATCTTGCGATCGTTCCTCCAACTTACCCATTTCTGGTAGGGTTCGATCCGGGCGAGAACAGCCTGGCGAACCTGTTTGCGCACAGCGCTGCGTTTCCGAACGGCATTCCGGCACTCGGCGCCAATCCAACTCAGACTTACGTGCCCACGGCGGCGATCCTGCAGGGATTTGCGCCCTGTACGTTTCCGACTCCACAAGCGTGTTCTCCGGCTTTCAGCGGCAACGTGAATGGCTTGATCCAACTCTCTGTGCCGCTGCATTGGGTAGCAGGCACCACCCAGCAATGGAACTTCACCATTCAGCACGAACTTGGAAGAGACTGGTTTATGGAACTTGGTTACGTCGGCACCAAGGGCACACGACTGCGTTCCACTTTCGATCCGGACCAGGCTACGCTCGCCACTCCACAGAATCCGGTTACGATTACAGGGCAGGGTTGCACAAATCTACAGGCCCAGGCCCTGTCATGCACGATTGTGGATTCAACTGTGGAAAACGCCTCGGCCCGTGCTCCGTATCTGGGCATCGCGCCTGCAGATTTCGAAGATTTTGCTCCCAACTCCGATTCGCACTACAGCGCGCTGCAGGCAACTTTGGCCCACCGCTTCGGCAAGGGCTTATATTTCCAGAGCGCCTACACCTGGTCCAAATCGATCGATGACGTTTCTACTGCGTCCGTAGCTTTTCTTACCCGGGTGAATAATCAAACCGACGCGGCAGCTTCTCGGGGCTTGTCAGATTTTGACCGTCGGCAACGCTTTGTGACCAGCGCGGTTTATCAGTTGCCATTCTTCGGCGGCGCGAGCGGGCTAACTAAGGAAGTGTTGGGAGGATGGGAGGCGAGCGGTGTCGTGATTCTGCAATCGGGGGCTCCGTTCACCATCTATGATCCGGCGGGAGGCACCGCTTACGCTTTGGCTAGCACTCCATCCTCTACTGCGACCTTCAGTCCAGGATCGAGTTGCGCCAGTGCTGCAACTTCGGGCAGCGTGGAGTCAAGGCTGGCGAACTGGGTCCATCCCCTGGCCTACACCCCCGACCCGCTGGCAACGCTTTCGAACGGCACGAGCAGCGATGCGACGGTCTACGGCAATACGCCGCGCAATTGCATTATTGGACCGCCGCAGAAAAACGTGGATTTCACTCTCGACAAGTCTTTCAAACTGGGTGAACGGCAGGACCTGCGATTCCGGGCGGATTTTTTCAACCTGTTCAATCATCCATCGTTCGCGCTTCCGGCGGCGACCACCGTGTCGCCGATCGTGGGCGGAACTGGCGGGGGATCGGCACCGATCACTTCAACTGTGGGCACGCCACGGCTGATTCAGTTCTCGTTGAAGTATTCGTTCTAAAAGTTGATTTGCTGAATTACTTGTAGGCCTGCGGCGGCAGGCCGGTGATGCGGATGCCGCCGTGGCCTTTGTGGCGGATGTTCAAGCCGATCAGCAAGGCTGTGATCTGTTCCAGGATACGGGCATTTTCCAATTTGCCACCGTCAATGGCGCGGACTCCGGGAAGCTTGGCGGCGAGGGTGCGCGTGATCTGACCGGCATTGGCGTCGTCGCTGCAGACGATAACATCGCAGTCGAGATCTTGGTCTCCGTTGAGAAGTTCAGCCGAAAGATTATGGAAAGCGGCTGCGACGCTTACTCCCTTCGGAACCAGTTCAGCCGCTTGTTGCGCAGCTGATCCCTGCCAGACGCCGAGCGTGCGTGAAGCTCGTCCGCCAACGCTGGAAGCGAGCGCGACTGTGGCATCAATCAAAATAGTGGCGGAGCGAATCGAAGGCTTGAGTTGCTTGAGCAGTGCGGCCTGACCTTCGAACGGGACGGTGAGCACAAGAATATTTGCGGAAGCGCAAGCCACGCTGTTCTCCATGCCAGAAATCTGGGCACTATTGCCGATCCTTTTCCTGATCTTGTCGGCTGCCTGTTGAGCGCGCTGCCCGTCGCGCGATCCGATGATGATTCTCTCCTCCGCACGTGCCCAACGCAGGGCAAAACCCATGCCTGCAGGACCAGTTCCACCCAGAATGGCGATAGGCGGTGAATCAGGCAAATTCCGGCTCCAGGGTTTCTACGCCAGTGAATTCCTCCAGCGGCAGTTTGATTTTGATGCGAGAGTAGGTCGTATTGCGCTCGGCTGGGATCAGTCCTGCTTCCAGAATCAATAACTGAAAATCTTCCGGACTGGTGTACTGGCCGGCGGTGGCTCCGGCTTCGCGGGAAATGTTTTCTTCCATCAGCGTGCCGCCGTAATCATTGGCGCCCGCGTGCAGGCAGAGTTGCGAAAGCTGGCGGTTCAATTTCACCCACGATACTTGAATGTTATTGATCGAGCCGGCGAGCAGCAGACGTGACAGCGCATGCACTTTCAAATGTTCCGCAAGCGTGGGTCCGGTTCGAGACAGGCCTTGATGAAATAGCAGCGTGTTCTGGTGCACGAAGCCGAGCGGAACAAATTCGGTGAAGCCGCCGGTCTCGTCCTGAATTTCACGCAGGAGATACATTTGGCGAACCCAATGCTCGGGCGTTTCGGTGTGGCCATACATCATCGTGGAAGTGGAGCGTATGCCGAGGCGATGGGCGGTACGGATCACTTCAATCCATTGCGCGGTGGAAAGTTTGTTAGCCGAAAGAATGTGCCGGATTTCGTCATCCAGAATTTCAGCGGCGGTGCCGGGCAGAGTGTCGAGGCCGTTGTCACGCAACATCGAGAGATAGTCGCAAAGCTTCATTCCGGTGAGTTCGACGCCATAAACGATTTCCATCGGCGAGAAAGCATGGATATGCATTCCAGGCGTAGCATTTTTCACCGCGCGCAGAATGTCGCGATAATAAAACGGAGGCAGGCCATGTGGTAGTCCGCCCTGGATGCAGACCTCTCTTGCGCCCACCTGCCAGGCCTCGACAGCTTTTTGCGCGACTTGATCGGGTTCCAGAAAGTAAGTATCCGATTCGCGGGGGCCTCGGCTGAATGCGCAAAATTTGCATCCCACAAAACAAATGTTCGTGAAGTTGATATTGCGGTTCACGACGTAGGTGACCAGGTTCCCGGAAAATTCGACGCGCAGAAGGTTGGCTGCGGTGAGCAAGCCAAGCAGGTCATCGCCATCGACGTTGGCGAGTGTGTAAGCATCTTCCAGAGAAATAGTTTTTCCGCTTTGAGTTTCTAGAATTCGCTCCAGAGAATTGCGCACCGCTGTTGTGAGAGTTGGCGCGATGTCGAACCAATCGAGCGAACGGAAGTTTTCCAGTTCCGATAGTGAAAGATGGCGGCGCACGGCTTCCTCCGGACTTTCTATCATTCCAAATTACTCCTGCGCACGCACATTTGGCGAGCGACAACCGAGTATTAGCGGAACAAGTCGTTGGCCGCAGGCCGAAGCAGGTCCCGAGTGCGGCCGCGAGCCGGTTCGTAAGGAAATCCGCGGATGATGCAGGCTGGTGTGCGGTTGAGCTTGCCACAGACCAGACCTGCCGCGGCGGCGAGCTCGTCGGCTATGGCTTCGAGGCTGGCTTGCAGCCAATAGCCATGAGGATCGCGTTGGCCCCGATCGTCACGCCGCGCTTTCATTCCGGCGATGCCGATACAGAAGTCGACAAGGCCTTCGCGCCACGGACGGCCAAACGTATCAGTGATGAGAACGGGAATCGTAAGTTTTGTGCGCTTTTTCAAGTCGTGATGAAGTTTGCGCGCAGACTGGTCGGGATCCGTAGGCAGGAGCAGAGCGTGGCGACCTCCGTCAACATTGGATACATCCACTCCGCTGTTGGCGCAGATGAATCCGTGCTGCGTTTCCGTGATGAGTACGCCGTTCTTGCGCCTGATAATGCTGCGGCTTTCGCGCAAGACTAGTTCGATCACTCGCGCGTCCAGTTTGTATTTCTTTGCCCATGCGATCGATTCGGCAGAAGGATCGATCGTGGAAAGATCAATAATGCGGCCTTCCGCTTTGGAAACGATTTTGTGTTTGACGACAAGAATATCGCCTGCTGCAAACGCAAGCTTGTGTTGCCACATTGACGCGGTGAGTTTCTCCGATAAGGAGTCGCCGAGCTGTATGTCATCAGCGAAAGGGATCGGGATCACGCGAATCTCGGCTAGCGGAAGCTTCGATTTCTTCGTCGCGCGCGCCCGCACAAGAGTTTTACGCTGCCGGTGTGGTCGTTCGCTCACCGGGTCTCCGCCTTAGTTACGCGTAAGCGGCCCTCAAGCGTCCAGCGGCGAATCAGGCTCTGGGTGCGAGTTTCTCCTGGACGCGCCAGAAGCTGCTGCAAGTCTTCCGGATTGTCCACGTCGACTGCGATGCCTGACAGTTGTAAAACGTGACAAGGTTTTCCAGTGGCTTGGGCCGCGACGAGGTGTGGCTTAAAGCTGTGGTTGCCGAAGCGTAGAGGGAATAAATTCGCGGGGCGCCGGAATGCGGCGTTGGTTCCGCGTCCGTCGCCAGCCGGAGCCAGCACTGAACCTTCATCCGGAGCCACGGCGTAAATCTGTTCCAGCTCAGCGGCTTGAATCAACGGGATGTCCGCTGGAATGACGAGAGTGTTATCGATCCCGCGCTCGACGCAGAGGCGCGTGGCCATTTCGATTGCCCCAGTCTCACCGGGATTTGCCGGATCCGGGATGATTTCGAAATCATATTGCCGCGCGAGTTCTAACGCGAATGGGTCACTGGTGACAAGCGCGCAGGGGGGGCGTCGCGGCCACGCGGTGAGTGCGGTCACAACGTCATGCAGCATGGTTTGGGCCAATTCCGTGCGCGCTGGCTGATCCAATAGCGTAGCGAGCCGCTGCTTCGCCGCCGACAGATTCTTGACGGGGATGAGGATCACGGCTGGTCGACGGTGGCACGGGATGCAGATTTTTTAGGAACAGACGGGTTTGGGGCAGGCCGTTCCAATGCGAAGGCAAGCACGCTTCTAGCGAGCGTGGCCTTGTCCTCGGCGGTGCGCATAATGGTTTCAGTGCACTGCACTCGCAAACCTTTTTCGCGCAGCGTTAACGCAGCGCGGGCGTCACGCGTGTCGCAGATCAGGAGATCGAGAAAATCCTCGTAAGCTTTGGCCACGCCCGCGATCGAGCAGGGCAATCCCATGGCAGTCATCAAGATACCCGCAGGCCCAGCAACGGGAGCATTTCCCACGATTGGGCTGACGGCGGCAACTTTGCCGCGCGCCCGCACCAGCGCGTCGCGAATTCCGGGTACAGCCAGAATCGGACCGATACTGGTAATCGGATTACTCGGAGCGATGAGGACGGCGTCGGCAGAGACAATCGCTTCGATGACTCCAGGCGATGGCTCGGCATCGGAAGCACCGGCGAAGCGCACCGAGTTCACCGGATCCTGATACCAGCGCTGCACGAAATATTCTTCGAAACTCAACTCGCCGGAAGGAGTGTCAACCCGAGTTTCAACCCGCGAGTTGCTCATGGGCAGTATGCGCGCCTTCACGCCGAGCTTTTCGCAAATCGTGGAAGTGGCCTCGGAGAGGGCTCTGCCCTCGGCCAAAAGGCGCGAGCGCAACAGATGCACCGCCAGGTCGCGATCTCCGGTATGGAACCATGTGGGCTCGCCGAGTTGACCCATGGCTTGTAGACATAAAAAGGTATCGCCTTTCACCCCCCAGCCGCGCTCGCGACTGAGCAGACCGGAGAGAACGTACGTGATGGAATCGATGTCTGGGGAGACGTAAAGTCCCCACCATAGCAAGTCGTCGCCCGTATTGACGACGAGCGTGATTTCCTCCGGGGGAATCACCTGCCGCAGACCATCCACGAACTTGGCGCCGCCCGTGCCGCCGCTGAGAACACAGATCATGCGGCCCTCCCGGTTCGAGCGAGGCCTTCGCGGTCGCGAACGGATTCGACCTTTTCTGAGAGAAGACCCGGTTTGGCAAGGGTTGCGGGCAGGAATTCAGGATAGACAGGCAAGCGCTGGCGTAACTGGAATCCTTTACTTTCGGTGCGGAGGCGCAATTGTTCCAGATGCGGCCAGGGTTTCTCCGGATTGATATAGTCGGGAGTCAGCGGCGAAATACCTCCCCAGTCGTTGATGCCGGCGTCCAGTAACTCTTCATAATACGGCGCATTAAGGTTAGGAGGCGCCTGAATATTGACGTTCGGCATTAACAATCGAGCTACCGCCAGCGTTCGCAAAATCTCTCCCTGGCCGGGTTCCGGCTTGTGAGCCATCGGAATGTAAGGCTTGGCGCGGAAGTTCTGGACGATCACTTCCTGGATGTGGCCGTACCGATTGTGCAAGTCGCGAATGGCCAGCAGCGTCTCGACGCGGTCTTCGGGAGTTTCGCCAATGCCAATGAGTAGTCCGGTGGTGAAAGGGACGCGCTGCTTTCCAGCCTCTTCAATGGTGCGCAGGCGCTTGGCCGGGAGTTTATCGGGAGCATTGTCGTGTGCCGCTCCCGCGGCTAGCAGACCAGTGTTGACGGTCTCAAGCATCAGGCCCATGCTGGGTGAGACTGCGGCCAGACGTGTAATCCATTCGGCGCTGAGCAAGCCGGGGTTGGGATGCGGCAATAAGCTCGTCTCCCGCAACACGAGTTCGCACATGGCTTCCAGATAATGCAACGTTGATCTATAGCCGAGATGCCCTAGAGTCTCGCGCATCTCTGGGAATAGAAGTTCCGGCTTATCGCCCAGACTGAAAAGAGCCTCCGTGCACCCCAACTTTTCTCCAGCGCGGGCCACTGACAAAACTTCTTCGGGAGTCATCGTATGCGCCCCGGGGTCGGCGGGATCGCGGCGGAAGGTGCAGTAGCCGCAGTAATCGCGGCAAAGATTCGTCAATGGCAAGAAAACTTTGCGCGAGTAGGTAATCACGCCGGGTTTGAAGTTTTCTTTAGCCGCTCGGGCGGCGGCGAGCAGCGCTGGCAGGTCGTCGTCACTGCTGAGGATCAGGCGCAGGGCCAGGTCGCGAGTGATTGGCAATCCCGGCTTCAGAGCGAGGAATTCCGAAGTACGCGACGAACGATGTTTCGTACTGGTTGCGCCGATGGAAGTCAAAATCACGATCGCCGGTTCCGCGGGTAGGCTGATGCATCGAATCATACATGACTTGCTGCCCCATTGACTCGGTGGCTGGCGTGCTAACGTAGGCGGTCGCGGCAGTCGGTACTTAGGCACGACATGAGTCTCAATCCATTCGAATTTCGAAAGGCTATGGGGAGCTTCGCCACCGGAATAACCATCATCACCGTGGAGGTGGATGACAAGGTTCATGGCATGACCGCGAACGCGTTCGCCTCCGTCTCGCTGACGCCACCTTTGGTGCTGGTGTGCGTGGACCAAAGCGCGCGCACCCACGGCCACCTGCATGCCAGGAAACGCTTCGGTCTCAACGTCTTGGCAGAAGACCAGCGGGCGATTTCCGAATACTATGCTCGCCCGCTGGAGGAACAGGTCGACGAACCTGTAGCCAGCTTTGATCGGACCGCGCATGGAACGCCCGTATTGTATGGGGCGTTAACGTATCTGGAATGCAGGTTGCAAACCGCGCAGGATGCGGGCGATCACACTATTTTCATCGCGGAGGTGGAGGAGGTGGTGGTGCGGCAGGGCAAACCGCTGCTCTATTTCGGGAGAAAATACCACCAGATTGGAGAAGAAGTTCTGGAGTGATTCAAAAGGGCCCGGCATCCCTTGAGAGGCGATGCCGGGCCGGAGGGACTCGCAGACGTTTCAACATATTTGACTCCAGAAGGGATTCGCGGCAAGGTCAGATGTCACCCCTCGATTGTGACGGATATCACAATCGAAGCCATGCGGAGACTGCCCGTCACCTTTCTGGCCAGTGGAACATCTAATATTTGTTAAATAAAAGGGAACAGGCAATTTACTGGGAGCACACATTCATGGCGGAAAAAGTGGCAAAGAGCGAATCGGAATGGAAACAGCAACTCACTCCGGAGCAATATCACGTAACCCGCGAGGCGGGAACAGAGCCGGCCTTTACCGGTAAGTATTGGAAAACCAAAGACGCGGGGACGTATCACTGTGTCTGCTGCGGAGAGCCATTATTTGACTCGTCGACAAAGTTCGATTCAGGCACGGGATGGCCGAGTTTTTTCAAACCTGCAGACGAGGGCAAAGTCGAGGAGCACAAAGACCGCAGCTACGGGATGACCAGGACTGAAGCGCGTTGTGCCAAGTGCGGAGCGCATCTAGGGCACGTGTTTGAAGATGGTCCAGCGCCAACAGGGCTGCGCTATTGCATGAACTCGGCTTCGCTTGATCTAAAACCTCAAGAGAAAAAGTAAGAGGCTGTTCCGGAAGCTTCGCTGGCCCGAGGGCAGACGCCCAGAGTTGCCGCGATCGGCAGAAATGGAAGGCCACGCGTAGGCGTGGCCTTTTTAGTGCCTATGTTGGCGTTAGTTATCAGGCGCCGGCAATCGCTGCCAGGGCCTTTTGCGGCTCTGCGACCGCAGGCTTCGGAGCTTCCGGAGCTTTTGTCTGCACAGGCTGGTTCTGCTGTTTGTGTTCGGCGCTCTTCACTTGAATACCGCCCTTGAGCACCGCGCCGTCTTCCACACTGATGCGGTGGGTGGAAACGTTGCCGTGCACCACGCCCTCGCTGCGAATATCAACGCGGTCGCTGCATTCAATGTTGCCAGTCACTTTGCCCATGACCACAACTTCGCGGGCAACGATGTCCGCTTGTACGGTGCCATTGCGGCCGATAGTGAGTCGGTTGTCCGCCAGTGTAATCTTGCCTTCGATACGGCCATCAATATAGAGCGCTTCCGATCCGCTGATTTCGCCCTTGATGACGAGTGACCGCCCGATGGTCGCCTGTTCGATGGGCGCGGTGGTGGTTTTGACGGGGTTATAAGAGTTTGGGTTGGAGGCTGGCGAAGTGGACCTTACGCCGAAAGAGTTCTCAGATGACTGCAGCATGCGACCTTCCTTTGTCCCGCCGGTGCGCGTCTGTTCGCCAGTTCAGGTCGCTGGCGGCGCCAATCGGTACGGGTGGTCTGGGATTTTGGGGCCTCCGGCTGGTTCCTGTCCCTTTGGCCAATCTGAATATCGCACAGGAGTAAGCGAACTTCCGAGATTACGGAAGAGGCTGTACGGTTGCGGCAGGGCTGGTGGCCCTCAGACCGCGTCCTGTAAAGACTCGCTCAGATCTTCCCATTCCTTGAGGAAGGCCGCGTGCGCCGACTTTTGCCGTTCGAGTTCCAGCGCCTGACGCTGGCTTTCCTCAGCGCTGACGAAATCCTGTAAAGCCGTTTCGTACCGGGCGATCAAGGTCTCGGTGCGACTGATTTCGCCTTCTAACTCGCGGATGCGGTCCTCCATCTTCTTGCGCTTGATGGGATTCAGACGTTTTGCCTTGGCTGCTGGCGCCGACCCGGCCGAACTCTGGTTGCCATTCGAAGGCGCGACCTGTTGAGGTTGGACGGCCTCCAACTGCTGCCGGATCGCCTCATCCTGCTTGATGTCGCCGCCTTGCTTGCGCCAGAGATAATCTTCGTAATTGCCGGGATAGACTTCAACTCTTCCGTCTCCGATTTCAAAAACTCGCGTGGCTAGCTTGTCGATAAAGTAACGATCGTGCGAGACGAACACGACAGTGCCTGTGTAATCCATCAGCGCATCCAGAAGGACATCTTTAGCTCGGAGATCAAGGTGATTCGTGGGTTCATCGAGGAGAAGAAAATTCGCTGGATGCAGCAGCAGCCGGAGCAGAGCATAGCGTCCTCGCTCGCCGCCGGAGAGCACTCCGATCTTCTTGAACACGTCGTCTTCGGAAAACAAGAAACAACCGAGCAGGCTGCGAAGCTCTGTTTGCGTCGAGCGCGGGGAGGCAGCGCCCAGGTCGTCGATCAATCGTGCGCCAGCGTCGAGCTCTTTGTATTGGTCCTGGGCAAAGTAGTCGGCGTCGACGTTGTGGCCAATTTTGAATTCGCCTCGTGTGGGGAGTTCCGCGCTTGCCAGTAGCTTGATCAGCGTCGACTTGCCGGCGCCATTTATGCCCACCAGAGCGATGCGGTCACCCTTTTCGATCATGAAGTTGATGTTGCGGAAAACTTCCTTCTCGGAGCTGCGGGAGTCGCCCTTGGCCGGGTAAACCTTTGAGACATTCTCAAACTCGACCACGATGCGGCCACTCGGTTTGGGCTGTGGGAAAGAGAAGTGAATCGTCTTCTCTTCCGGCGGAACCTCGATCCGCTCAATCTTTTCCAGTTCCTTGATGCGGCTCTGCACCTGCTTCGCCTTGGTGGCCTGGTAGCGGAAGCGATTGATGAATACTTCCAGTTGCTCGATGCGGTCGCGCTGATTGCGGTAGGCTGCCTGCAATTGCTCGTTGCGCTGCGTTTTTTGAGACAGAAACTTGTCGTAGTTGCCGGTGTAGAACCAGAATCGCTTGTTCCAGATTTCTGCGATTTTATTCACCGTCACATCGAGAAAATAGCGATCGTGCGAGATCAGCACAAAAGCATGCGGATAGTTATGCAAATATTCTTCCAGCCAGTTGCGCGCTTCGAGATCAAGGTGGTTGGTAGGTTCATCCAGCAGAAGCAGGTTGGGCTTCTGCAGCAGAAGCTTGGCCAGCGCCAGGCGCATCTGCCAGCCGCCGGAAAACTCGTCGGTCTGGCGCTCCCAGTCTTCCTTGCGAAAGCCGAGGCCCATTAAAACGCGTCCGACTTCGGCTTCGATCGAGTAACCGTCGCGGGTACGGAACTCGTGCTCCAGACTGTGATACCGATCGGCGGCCTCGGCGTACTCCGGGCTGGTGTGGTCGAGTTCCGAGATTTGGTGAGTCAGCGTTTCGAGTTCCCGCTCCATGGCGTGGAGTTCGGTGAATACTGCCATGCATTCGGCAAACACGGTGCGTCCGGAAAGCGTGAGTCCATCCTGCGGCAGATATCCGGCGGTCGTACCCTTCGCAACAATGAGGGAGCCGTAGTCGAGTGTGTCCTGGCCGGCGAGAATCTTCATCAGCGTGGACTTGCCGGTGCCATTCGCACCCACCAGACCGATGCGGTCGCGGGGCGTGATCAGCCAGTCGGTGCTTTCAAAAAGGAGTTTGTGGCCGAAACGTTTTCCGGCGCCAGAAAGCTGAATCATGGGCTGGATTCATCGTCTCACAAAAAGCGGAGGATGGTTACTTTCCGCTGGCGGGCTATTGCGGCTGAATTAGGAATGCGCAGCCGTGTGCCCGTTGCGGTTTTCTGGATACTTGCCCCACAGCTCGCTGTGGAATTGAATGCGCTCGAGAGCCCGATCGATCACCGCTTCCATTTCGTGCGCGTATTTCACTTCGCGGCCTTTCGACAAACGCCGGCGGGCATCTTCGGGACTAAACCAGGTTGGATTGCGCAAGGGTTCATCGGCGCGGCGCATCTGGTGCACTTCCATCAGAAAAGCTTTGACTACGAATTCCTGAACGCCGCCCGGCTGCCAGAACACTCCCTTGGAATGAATATAAAGATGAAAGTGTCGAGGCTCAATCGTGCCCAGCGCGCCGGCCTCTTCCGCGGCTTCGCGTTCAGCGGCCTGGCTATGCGAGAGATGCGCATCGGTGGAACCCTTCGGGAAGGTCCACTTGTTTCCGCCGTTGGTGTTCACCAGCAGGAATTCCACTCGGCCGCTTTGCCTCCGAAAACAGACAGCAGCTACCTGCAACGGTAGAGACTTCGAAACGCGCGCTGCACCCATGGCGGCGATCTCCTACGTAATGGTAAATGCGGAACATTGCAGGAATGTTAAGGTGCAACAAAAATTGTGCAGGTAGGTAGTTACTGTAGTTACCAGAATGAGACGTGTTCGCTAAAGTCCCCGGCCATAGAAGGGAATTGCAGCTCCGGTCACGTCTTTGCCCGCCTCCGATGTCAGCCACGCGATAAGGCTGGCTACCGACGCAGGTTGCACCCACTGAGAGACATCCGCGCCAGGCATATCCTTTCGATTGGCGGGAGTATCCATCGTCCCGGGCAGAATCACGTTCGCGGTGATGCCCGCATCTTTATTTTCCAGCGCGACCGTCTTCATCAGCGACACCAGCGCCGCCTTCGACGCGCTGTAAGCACCCACCTTGGGCCCGGGATCCTCAGCTGCACGGCTGCCGATCGCGATGATGCGTCCGCTTCCGGCTTTCCGCATTTCAGGAATCACCGCGCGCAGGGTGTGAAAAGTGCTGTTCAGATTTGCGTCGAACATGCGCTGCCAGGTGGCGTCGTCCATTTCCGAGACAGTCTGGCCGCCGGCGAAACCGCCGACCAGATGGGCCAGCACGTCGATTCGTCCGCTGCGTGCGATTAAGCTGTCAACCACCTTTTTGGCCGCTTCGAGACTGTTCAGCGAGGCGGGCAGCGCGACGAAATTCGGATGGTCGAAATCCGACTGCTGGATCTTCGGCGCGAGTCCGACTACTGTGAATCCCGCATCCAGCAGGGCTTTCGTGACGTGAGTTCCGAGGCCGCCCTTGGCTCCGGTTACAAGTGCGACCTTTGCGGGCATAGGCATTCACCTCCTTGGGTATGATCATAATCGCAATGTCCCGGATTATTGGGATGATGCGGATTCCCTAACCACTACTCCCCGGAGCCTCCAGAGTCTTTACTAGCCAGGGAATAATGACTTGCTTGAAGATCAGAGGATCCGGCCATACTCCGACTTGGCGGCCCAGATGTCCTCCGCGCGGGTTGATCCATGCATCCTTCGGGACGTCGCCTTTGCTCAGCAGAAGCCACTCATCGTCGATGGGAACCTGGGTGTCGAGCACGCCCGCGATGACGAGCATTGGCGCCATCGGCTTTCCGAGTAGTCCTTCATGCACCAGCGAAAGCTTAGGCATGAACTCTTCCATCTCATCGAGCGAGTGAACGCCTTCCATAATGCTCATCAGCGCCGGCACCTGATCGAAAAGATACTCGCGATTTCCCAGCAGCGAGTTCACGATGAAATCTTTCTGAAAGAATTTATCGATTGGCGGAGATTGTGCGCTGCAACCGCGCAAGCGCGCGCGTTCGATAATCGCCATCTTCGTGGCCCAATATGCGCCCCAACTCACGCCGTGGATGGCGATGCGGTTCTTATCGATCTCCGGTCGTGATTGCGCATAATCGATCACCTTCGACAAGACGCGATCCGCCGTTTCACTTACTTTGATTGGGTTTTGTCCTGTGCCCGGACCATCGACGGCAAGATAGCCAACACCAAAAGGAAGAATCGCTCCGAAGCTCTCGGCAAGGTCTTCCTTGCGGCTGTCCAGTCCATTGATCGCGATAACCAGAGGCACCGGACCTTTCGCATTCTTCGGCAGGCGTAGATAAGCGGTGATTTCTTTTCCCTCGAAAGGAATATGCACTACCTCAAGCGGCGGATCCATGAAGCGCGCGTGCGCGAGAAACGCTTCAATGGCTTTTTCATACGAGCGCTGCTTGCCGGGAGAAGCGGGAATCGGCCAGCGTCCAAAGGAATAGAGCCGCCAGGCGCGAATGTAGTCGGCATTCGCCTTGGTGGGATCGGACTTTTCCAGCGACTTTGCCTCATTGAAATAACGATCGGCGACGTGCATAAAAGCCGCAGCCCACTCGTCCTTATCGCTGGTGTGAATATTTTCAAAGGCCTCTTTCACATCGGCGGGATCGAGGCCGATCAGCGGGTACTGGCCTACTTCCGCGCGATGAATGGCTTCGACCCTGATCTCATCGATATTGCGTTCGCGGCGTTCGCCGTTTTGAGCGAAAGTGGTCATCGAAGTAAGTATTGAGAATATCAAGAGAAAGACTGCAGAATTGCGTTGACTGCGTATTTTCATAGCTAGGCCCTTTTCTTTTGGAGCAACAAAAATTTTTGCGGTTACAAGAAAGGCCGGACAAAAAGCGCGTCCGGCCCGTATGGAATTCAAATGACCGAACATCTAGAAAGTAAACTTCAATCCCAGCTGTACGGCGCGGCTGCCGCCGGAACCGATGACGGGATTGGCTGCGGCGACGTCAGGCGTCGCACACCCGCAGCCAAACCCTGGAGCCGACGGATCGTTTTGCCCGTACCCATTCTGCCCACCGTAGGGATTGGCAAAGTTCGGATGATTGAGGATGTTGAAGAACTCAGCGCGGAACTGTGCATGCACGCGCTCGCCCAAGTGCCAGTTCTTGGCGACAGAGAAATCGAAATCCTTGAAGCCGGAGTCAGGGAACGTGTTCCTCGACATGTTGCCGAATTGTCCGAGCGGCGGGGGAATCATGATCGAACTGCCCTGGGCGTAACAGCCGAACAAGTTCAGCGCCGCCGTGGCTGGACCGGCCGTGCCTCCGTCCACTGCTAAAGCCTGCGTGGCGCAAGTGGGGTTCGAAGCTCCGGAAAAATACGGAATCGGCGTCGGACCTGATTTGAAGTCAGAAGGCTTGCCGAAGAAGCTCCAACGAATTGGCTCATTTGCGGGCGGACTCACGGGCAGCGGACCGACGCCGCTGGCATCTGTGCCCAAATCGATCGGTCCCCAGAATTGCGGGCTTTGCAGCGTCACGATGGAATTGAGCTCCCAGCCTTCGAGCATTTGAGCGTAGCCAGTGCGTCCGGGGATGGCGTAGGTGAGCGAGAGCGTAAAGCGTTGCCGCATGTCGAAGTCGCTGTTTCCATATTCTCGTCCGACGTTGTAGGAATCCTCAGGCAAGCCCGCGCCATAGCCGAAGTCCCAGTTTGCACCCACGTCATCCAGCGCGTGAGCGAAAGTGTAGCCGGCAACCATGCTGAGGCCATGATAATTTCGCGAATTCAACGTGACCTGCAATCCGTCGTAGTTGGAGCGGTAAACATTCGCCATTTGGAAGATGTTGCTTAAGTAAGGGAACTTCTTCGCGTATGGCTCCGCGGCCACTTCATTCCCGCTATCGACGGCGCAATTGTCGTAGGCGGGAGCGCTGGCCAGGCAGGCGCTGAGCGAACCAACGCCGGTGCCCGTAGTTGTCCAGCCCGAACCAACAGGCGGCTGATTGATGTCTCGAATACCTGTGAGATTCGCGCCGTGATTGCCCACATAGGCAATTTCTAAAGAAAGATTCGGAGTAAATGCGTGTTGTAGGTTGAGCGTCCAGTTCCACACATAGGGAGTAGTGATATTGCGGTCAACGCTCATGATGGGGCAGGGATTTAAATAACAGTTTGGCGTCGCGGTGCTTACGTTGCTTCCATAGATTGGAACACCGCTGTCCCATTGCGGCATGACGGGCGGGATCGCCAAATTGCTGGCTGTAATTGTGCCGCCTGCGGTATCCCCTGCGGCATCGATGATCGCTCCTGTGGGAACGTTGTTGAGGCCGAAGGCATTGTTGAAGGCGAGCAGAGCTTCCCAATTTATGGTTTCATACACCAGCCCAGCTCCGCCTCTTACTACCGTATCTCCTTTGCCCGTCACATCCCAGGCAAAACCGAAACGTGGGGCGAAGTCCTTGTGATCTGGGTTGTAAGGGCCGCTGACGCCATTCATACCGGCCTGAATTAATCCAGTCGCCGAATTCGGATCGAAATTGCCTAGAAGATTGTGAGCTTCGCTGATCACCGAATTGAATTCGTAGCGCAGACCGGCATTGATTGTCAGAGTCCTGGTGGCGCGCCAATCATCCTGAACGAATCCCGCATACGCCCAATTGTGAATTTGTCGATTGGGACTGCCAGCTTGCACCGATGCCTTGAAAGGATCGCCGGCAAAAAAGTCTTCCAGCGCGGTGGATCCAGCTCCCGTCGGTATGGCGACACCACCCAGGAAAGTGATGCTGCCCCGGGCGTTGCCAAAAGCGCCGCCACTTACATCATTGCGGTGAACCTCACCACCGAACTTGAAAGCGTGCTTTCCAACCGTGCGCGAAACGTGATCGATGAACTGGGTGATGGAATCCGGTCCCTGGAATTTCGGCCACTTGAAGCCGCCCAGGCCAGGTACGAAGGCGCCGGCAAACCCAATGCGAGGTAGTCCTCCGGTATCCGGTCCACTCACTCCAGTATTCAGCCCGTAAGCGGACGCGGGCGTATCCAGATCACCAGGAAGCGTGGGTTGATAGAGGCGGTTGTAGCCGACCCTGGCTTCATTCACCCACCGTGCGTTGGGAGTCCAGATCCAGTTTCCGCCAACCACCTGAGCCCGCGTATGAATGTCAGAGCGCCATTTCGATTGCAGCTCGGGAAAATCTTCGACCGTTCCCGAGTTGTTGCCGAAGAAATACATGCCGCTAATGCTGTTGCGTTGATTCAGCGAGTAATCGACCTTGGCAATTACGTTGTCGACTCCCACATCGTTGGGGAAGCCTTGCACGACGTTGATTGATTGAGTGTTATTGATCGGAAAACCGGTGCCGTTGCAGGTGACGGCGCCGCTTCCTGAGACCGTGCAGCCCGAAATCAACTGGCTGGCATGGCTGATCGGAATATGATTCGCCAGCAAATCGGCAATTGCATTCGGAATGCTGTTGGCGCAATCGCCTGCCACGGAGGTACAAGTGGGCGTTGCGGGCGTGGGTAAGCCTACTGTGGTTGGAGTGCTGACGCTATAGTTGTTTCCTACGTCGTAACGCTGGCCTTCGTAAGCCCCGAAGAAGAAAGCTTTGTCTTTGATAATCGCGCCGCCAAGGCTGCCGCCAAATTGTTCCAGAGTTCGAGGAGTCTTTGCGGCGGGATCGGCGTTGAAATAGTTTCTGGCGTCGAGCTTGTCGCCATCGCGGCCAAAAGCAAAGGCGGAGCCGTGAATCGAATTGGTTCCCGACTTCAATCCAACATTAATAACGGCGCCCGGCTTCCATCCATACTCGGCTGGAGGATTTTCCTGAACATTAAATTCCTGAATCGCATCGATAGGCAGAATGGTGGCGGAATCTCCAGCGATACCCGCGCCGTTGATGATGCCCTGGCCGGAGAAGGGCTCACTATTAAAAAGCCCATCGATAAAATAAGCATTGTCCTCCGCACGCAAGCCGTCGGTACTTGTAGTGGAGAATCCGCCGCCGGGGTAACGCATCACGCCGGGCCGCAGTTGCAGCAGATTTTCGTAGTTGCGACCGTTCAGCGGAAGGTCGTTAATTTCCTTGTTGCTGAGCGTTCCGCCGAGAGTTGCCGAAGTTGTATTGACGAGAGGAACTTCCTCCTGGACGACCACCGTTTCGGAAACTTCGCCCGGCTGAAGTGTGAAGTCCGCGCGAACATCCGTGGCGACTTCGATGCGCACGCTCGGTCGTTCGACCGATTTGAAGCCCTTCGCTTCCACGTGAATCTTGTAGGTGCCTGGGTTGAGGTCGGCAGCAACATAGGCTCCGGCCTGGTCCGTGGTGAGCGTTCGTGAAGTTCCGCGCTCGGTGTCAGTGACCACAACAGTGGCGCCCGCCACAGCGGCACCACTCTGGTCAGAAACGCTTCCCAGCACGCGACCGGAGGTGGATTGAGCAAACCCAAGTGGGCTTATGGCAAGACAAACAAGGACGGCCACAGTAGCGAAGTGGCCCGCGAACGTGGCGGCGCATCGGAATCTCATTGAAGCCTCCGGAAGCTGGTCCGACAGCCATACCACCGCGCCTTGAGGGGTGTCAAGAGAATTCGGGCGCAATCGCTAAAGCCCCAACGATCCCGGGGCCCTCGAATCAATCTAGGCAAAGCAAGCATGCATGAAACTTTGGCCGAAGCTAAATATCCTGGCATCTTGCAAAGTTTGAGCAAGGTCGATAGAATGTGTGGTCATACCACTATACCTAGATACCAAATATGGCTCTATCGGTTTTCGATACTGCAAAATCTGCATCTCGCCTTCTGGACCTGCGGTATAGTAGCCAGACCATCACCAGTTCCCCCCAACTGGTCCCTGCGGGAGCAAATCCAATGTACAAAGTTGTACGCACCTCGAGGTTGTACGAGCAGATCGTCCAGCAAATTGAAGAGTCCGTGCTCAAGGGAACGTTGAAGCCCGGCGATCAACTTCCTGCGGAACGCGAACTGGCGCAAAGTCTCGGCGTCAGCCGAACCGCCGTGCGTGAAGCTGTGAAAACGCTTCGCGAAAAAGGTTTGGTGGAAGCGTATTCGGGTCGTGGAACATTTATCACGGATGGGACCTCACAGGCGGCGCGTCAATCCTTCGATCTGATGATAAAAGTGGGCCAGCAGGAAGGCTCGCCGCATTTGGCGGAACTGCGCTTGATTTTGGAGCCCGGGATCGCGGCGCTCGCCGCATCACGGATTCAGGAGCCGGAAATTGTGGCAATGCGCGAAGCCGTTGCCGTGATGGATCGCGCGCAGAGAGATCCGGAAGCCTACATCGAAGCTGACCTCGATTTTCATTTAGCGTTGGCGGAAGCGGCGGGAAATCCGCTGATTCTTTCGTTGATCGATTCCATCGTCGGCTTGCTGCGCGAACAGCGCATCCGGATATTCAATGTGGAAGGCGGACCACAACGGGGACAGATTCATCACAAACGTATCCTTGAAGCAGTCGAGCGGCATGATCCTGAGTTGGCAAGAAGCACGATGCGCTCGCACCTGGAGCAGGTACGAGAAGATTCAAAGGCACCCACCGATCGTCCGTCTTTGCCACGTGCACAGGAAGTGCCGTCGGGTTCCAAAGTCACGTTGTAGTTCCGCAACCGGTTCGGATGACATTTTTGAAGATGGAGGCTCGGGCGGATGGCGAAACTCGGATTTATCGGCCTGGGAGTGATGGGCGGCCAGATGGTAAACCGGCTGCTGAGCAAGGGCCACAGCGTCATCGGCTACAACCGCACGCGCGCTAGGGCGCAGTGGCTGGTTGAAAAAGGAATGCAGTGGGCCGATTCACCGCGTGCCGTTGCCAGCGCCTCCGATTTTGTTTTTTCCATGGTAACCAATTCGGCTGCCATTGCCGCGATTACCGACGGCCCCGATGGAATGTTGGCGGGTTTGAGCGCAGGCAAAATTTTTATCGACATGAGCACCATTAGTCCCAACGTGAGCCGTGCGTTGGCAGTGAAGGTCCGGGAGAAGGGCGCGGATATGGTCGACTCTCCGGTATCAGGTAGCGTGATCACGTTGCAGGAAGGAAAGCTCTCGGTGATGGTGGGCGGGCGCCGTGAAACATTCGAAAAAGTGAAACCGCTGCTGCTCGATATCGGCCCCAAGGTGACTTATGTGGGGGACAACGGCCTGGCGCTTTCGATGAAAATCGCGGTCAATCTCAGCCTCGCGGTGCAGATGCTGGCGTTTTCCGAAGGCGTATTGCTTGCGGAGAAAAGCGGTATTGCGCGTGAGACTGCAGTCGACGTGCTGACACATAGCGCCGTCGCGTCACCGATGATTCAATACCGCGGGCCATTCGTCCTGCAACAGCCGGACGAGGCGTGGTTCGACGTCAACATGATGCAGAAAGATATGGTCCTGGCGATGGAGTTAGGGCGCCAGCTGGACGTGCCGTTGCCGACGACTGCGGTGAGCAATGAGATTCTTACGGCCGCGCGCGGTATGGGCTGGACGAAATATGACTTCGCCTGCATGTTCGATGTGCTGGCTACGATGTCAGGAGTGACTACGCCGGTCACCAAAGGGGGTAAGAAAATATGACGACGGCTACCTCCAAGCACGACGCGCAACAAGGAGCTACGACGGAAAGAGAAAAATGGCTTCGTGCTTACCGCCAGATGGTGAGCATCCGTTTGTTTGAAGAGCAAGTGAATGAGGTGTATACGCGCGCTCTTATGCCTGGACTGGCACACTTGTACAGCGGCGAAGAAGCGGTTGCCGTCGGGATTTGCGCCGCTCTGCGCATCGACGACTACATTACCAGCACCCATCGTGGCCATGGACATTGCCTGGCCAAGGGCGCTTCGCCGGATCGAATGTTCGCCGAGTTGCTGGGAAAAGAAGCGGGATATTGCCGCGGCAAAGGCGGATCGATGCACATCGCCGATCCCGCAACCGGCAATCTCGGCGCCAATGCTATCGTCGGCGGCAGCGTGGGCATTGCCACGGGCGCGGCTTTTGCCGCTAAGACTCTTGGCACAGATCGCGTAGCGGTATGTTTCTTTGGCGAAGGCGCGCTCGGGCAAGGATCACTCTACGAAGTGATGAACCTGGCGCAATTGTGGAAGCTGCCGGTAATTTACGTCTGCGAAAATAATCTCTACAACGAGTACACGCACTATCAGGAAACCACGGCTGGCACCATTCTCGGCCGCGCCACTGCTTTTGGAATTGAAGCCGCCAGCGTCGATGGTCAGGATGTGCGCGCGGTACACGAAGTTGCCACGCGATTAGTTAAGCGTGCCCGTTCCGCCGCCGGGCCGGCGTTCCTGCAGTGCGATACCTATCGCTACAGCGGCCATCACGTCGGCGATATCAATCGCGAATACTACCGCTCTAAGCAAGAGGAGCATCTCTGGAAGACGGATCGCGATCCCATTCTCGTATTAGCCCGATGGTTGATCGACGGAGGCCATGCTGACTCTGCCGCTCTCGATCGGATCACCTCGGAAGTTCGTTCCATTATGGAAGATGCCGTGAAGTTTGCGATTGCGGCACCGTATCCGAACGTCGAAGAAGTGGAAAAGCACGTTTATGCCTGAGCGCGAACTGACATTTGGGCAGGCTGTGCGCGAAGCTCTGGCCGAAGAGATGCGCCGCGACGCGCGAGTGTGCATTATCGGCGAGGACGTCGCTGAGGCCGGAACACCCTTCAAGGTGCTCTCCGGATTGGTGGAGGAATTCGGGGCGAAGCGCGTGGTGGATACTCCTATCTCGGAAGCGGGATTCACTGGTGTGGCAGTAGGCGCAGCAATGACGGGCTTGCGTCCGGTCGTCGACATTATGTTCGGGGATTTCATCACTCTCACCATGGATCAAATGGTGAACCAGGCGGCGAAAGCGTATTACATGTCAGGCGGCCACTGGAAGGTTCCCATGGTGATGCGCACCACGCTGGGCGCCACACGGCGCTCAGCGGCGCAGCACTCGCAATCGCTCCACGCCTGGTTCAGCCATGTGCCTGGGTTGAAAGTGGTTTTGCCGTCGACTCCCTACGACGCGAAAGGCTTGCTTAAGGCCGCTATCCGCGACGAGAATCCGGTAGTCTTCTTTGAAGACAAAATGATGTACAAACTCAAGGGCCCGGTCCCGGAGAATGATTACATTATTCCGCTGGGCGTGGCCGACGTGAAGCGCGCCGGAGATGACATCACTCTGGTCGCCACCAGCAGCATGGTGCAGGTTGCGCTGGGCGCTGCGATCTTACTAGAAAAGGAAGGCATCAGCGCCGAGGTGGTCGATCCGCGAAC
Organism: Candidatus Sulfotelmatobacter sp.; assembly: GCA_049589695.1. Classification (GTDB taxonomy): domain Bacteria; phylum Acidobacteriota; class Terriglobia; order Terriglobales; family Acidobacteriaceae; genus Sulfotelmatobacter. The sequence continues at coordinate 25,997 of JBAWBG010000330.1, forward strand.
GACGTGGCCGCTCGATGAAAGAACCTTGATTGACTCCGCGAAGAAAACTTCGCGTGTCATCGTACTCGATGAAGGCTACGGTCGTTACGGCGTCACGGCTGAGCTCGCCGCAGTGATCGCCGAAGGCGCGTTCTATGATTTGGATGCGCCGGTGAAGCGCATGGGAGCGATGCATGTTCCGATTCCGTTTTCTCCGCCATTAGAGGATGCGACGGTGCCTACGGAGCAAACCGTTTTCGATGCGGCAAAGGCGATGTGTAAGCCGTGTTAAAAATGGGTCATCCTGAGCGTAGCCGCTTTTCAGGCGGAGCGAAGGATCTCTCATATATCGCGGCGACGTGCGAGGACGCTTCGGCGAGAGATCCCTCACCCGGCCGAACTGCACCGGTTTCGGGATGACGCATCGAGATTTGAGGTAGCGAAGGGCTGGAGGTTTGTATGGCATTAAAAACTCATGGAACCATGGCGGTCGATTGGGAACAGCGCATCGATTTCGACCGCTTGCGCCGCGAGCGCCTGGCCAAAGCCAAGGGGCTGCTGGCAAAATCGGATATGGGCGCACTGCTTTGTTTCGATATGAACAATGTGCGCTATCTGACCTCCACGCACATCGGCTCATGGGCGCAAGACAAGGCGAACCGCTTTACGCTTCTGCCGCAGAACGATGAGCCCATCTTGTGGGACTTCGGCTCAGCCGCCAAGCATCATCAATTAAATTGCCCGTGGCTTGGCGAACGTTCGCGTCCTGGAATTTCGATGTTGCGCGGCGCGATGACTCCGGAGATGGGTCGAGCTGAAGACGTCGCAAAGAAAATCCGTATTGAACTCGAAATGCGTGGCCTCCACAAAGAGCCAGTCGGAATCGACATCATCGAGTTGCCAGTGCTCTTTGCGCTGCAGCGCGAAGGTATCACGGTGGTCGACGGACAGCAGTTGATGTCGAATGCCCGCGTCATCAAAACCCAGGACGAAATCTCGCTGCTCAACACTTCCGCGATGATGGTCGATGCCGCCTACGACGAACTCTATCGCGCGATGAAGCCGGGCCTGCGCGAGAACGAGGCTGTAGGCCTGGTGAGCAAGGTTCTTTACGATCTCGGATCGGAATATGTAGAAGCGGTGAATGCAATTTCCGGCGAGCGGTGCAATCCGCATCCGCATGTGTTTTCCGATCGCGTGCTGCGGCCGGGCGATCCAGTCTATTACGACATTCTGCATTCCTACATGGGATACCGCACCTGCTACTACCGCTGCTTCACCGTAGGTTACGCTTCGCACGCCATGGTGGACGCCTACAAGCGCTGCCGCGAATATCTCGACGCGGCTATCGAACTGGTGAGGCCGGGACGGACCACCGCCGAGATCGCGGCGGTCTGGCCTAAGGCAGAAGAATTCGGTTTCCCCGATGAAGAAGCCTGTTTCGCTCTGCAATACGGCCATGGCATTGGCCTCGCCATCTGGGAGAAGCCGGTGATCAGCCGGCTGGTTTCGTTTGAACATCCGGTAACCATCGAGCCCGGCATGGTGTTCGCGCTGGAAACTTTCTGGCCTTCCACCGACGGTTGGAGCGCGGCCCGTATTGAAGAAGAAATTGTGGTCACTCCAACCGGGCATGAAGTAATCACACGCTTTCCGGCGGAAGAACTGTTGGTGGCGGGAGCGCACTATTTCACCGTCAACGGACCGCTGCCTACTACGCGAGAGACCGAGGCAGCGCCAAGCACGCGTGTTCTCGACATGATCGAGGCCAGCGCGAAAACGGAGCGAGTAGGAGTTTCGGACTGAAGGCCATAGTGGAGCCCTCCCGAATAAAACATTATGGCCTTCAGCGTAGTCATGCCCGCACTCGAGATGGCGCAAGAGACCGGCAAGCTTATTGCCTGGCGGAAGCAGGAAGGCGACCGCGTCACGAAAGGTGAACCGCTTCTCGAAATCGAAACCGATAAAGCGGTGGTGGAAGTGGAATCGCCAGCGGATGGCATTCTCGCCGGAGTTACAGGTTCGATCGGCGCGGATATTCCCGTGGGTCAGACGATCGCCTGGATCGTCGCTCCCGGAGAGAAGCTTCCCGCGGAGAACGCCTCCGCAGCGGTTATCCCTGCTGCGCGGGCTAGTTCACAGGTGAAGACGGAATCACACGTGACATCGGTTGCCACGCATGCTGGCGAGCCTTCTGCCGCCCAAGCCGCAAGGATTTCTCCGAAAGCCCGGCGTCTCGCGAAAGAATTAGGAGTGGACGTCGCGGCAGTGCGCGGCTCCGGACCTGGCGGCGAGATCCTTGCGTCGGATGTGCAACAGCACGCGTCTACGCCAGTTGCGAGCACTGCTGAGACCAGTAGGAAATCAGACCGCATAGAAGTTCCGAGCACTCTCGGCCGATTAATGGCCGAACGTACCACTCAGAGCTGGACGACCGTCCCGCACTTTTTTGTCGCACGTGAAATCGATGCCAGCGCGCTGAACGAATATCGCGAGAAACTGGGCCCAAAGGCCGAGCGCATGCAGCCGACTCGCATCACGCATACTGATCTGCTGGTAGCGTTAACTTCACGCGTACTGCTGAAGCACCCGAGGCTCAATGCGAGTTGGACCGCGGAAGGCATTTGTCTCCACAATCATGTGAACATGGGTGTGGCCATTGCGGTGAACGATGGCGTGGTCGCGGCTGTAATCCTAAACGCTCACATTGCGAACCTCGTGGAGATCGCCACTCAGCGCCGCGGCGTTGCCGAACGCGCGCGGTCCGGGAAGCTGCGTCCGGCTGACATCGCGGACGCTACGTTTACTATCAGTAATCTCGGCATGTATCATGTCGACCAATTCAGCGCCATTGTTACTCCGCCGCAAACGGCTATTCTTGCCGTCGGAAGCATTACCGACCGAGTTGTCGCAGTCGAAGGCCAACCGGCGGTTCGTCCCATGATGACGCTGACGCTTTCCTGCGATCACCGCGCCGCCGATGGTGCCCGCGCTGCAATGTTTCTGAATGATCTCGCCGAGGCGATCGGTGAACCCGCGAAATTCCTGACCTAAGTTTGCCTCTTCTGCTTAGCCATACTTCTGCTTCGCTATACAACGTAAGCTGTATTGAGAATCACAAAAAACTAACCGTATCCTGTAAGAACTGCGATGCTTCGCATATTTATCGGCCCAGCTTGAAAGCCGCCATCCTCAAGATCGCCAAACAACCTCTTCAGATCGAAGAAACTGCCAAGCCGCGGCTGGCAGCAGGTCACGTGCTTCTTCGGGTTCGCGCCTGCGGCGTATGCCGTACCGATCTGCATATTGTCGAAGGAGAGCTGCCGCAACGGAAGAGTCCCCTCATTCCAGGGCATCAAATTGTCGGAGATATCATCGATGGCGCCACCGCCGAGTTGCCGCTCGGTGCGCGGGTTGGCGTCTCGTGGATTGGCGGCATTGATGGAGATTGTCCATACTGTCGCCGCGGCCTGGAAAATCTTTGCGACTCGCCGGTCTACTCCGGATACACCGTTGATGGTGGCTACGCCGAGTATGCCGTGGCCCGGAACGATTTTGTGTTTAGGCTCCCTCCCGAGCTTGACGACCTGCACGCGGCGCCGCTCTTGTGCGCCGGCATCATTGGCTTTCGCAGCTTGCGCGTGGCTGGCGTTGAAGCGGGGGACCGCGTGGGACTATTCGGTTTTGGCGCGTCCGCGCATCTGGTAATCGCAGTTCTACGTTCTTGGAACTGCGATGTTTATGTTTCGACGCGCGGCGCTTCGCACCGCCACTTGACGGCCTCCTTAGGCGCGAAGTGGGTGGGCCAGGAAACCGACAAGCCTCCCGTTGAACTCGACCGCGCAGTAACGTTTGCGCCCAGCGGCGACGTAGTGATCGCCGCGCTTGCCAGCTTGCGCAAGGGCGGCATTGTCGCCATCAACGCGATTCATCTGGATCGAATTCCTGAGTTTGATTACGACCACCTGCTCTGGGGCGAGCGCCAGATTCGGAGCGTCGCTAATATGACTCGGGCGGACGCCCGCGATTTCTTAAGGATCGCCGCCGATATTAAGCTCGAGCCAAAGGTTAATATTTTTCCCCTCGAACAAGCTAACCAAGCCTTAGCCGCCGTCAAGAATGATGCCGTCGACGGAGCGGCCGTCATCCTTCCTTAGATCATTGCGCCTTGAACACTTCAAGTACACTCTTGGGATGAAAAAAATCCACAGCGTTCTTTGCTCTCAGTCTCTGTGCGCATTTTCTCTCATCCTCATTATTACGCTCACGCTTGTTTCGGCTTTTTGCACGACCGCAACGGCTCAGAAGCTGGCCATTACGCTCGACGATCTGCCGCTGAACGGATTACTTCCTCCGGGAGTGACGCGGGTCGAGACTACTAAAAATGTCCTGGAAATACTGAAGAAGCGGCACGTGCCTCCGGTATATGGGTTCATCAACGCGAAAAAGTTAGAGGAAAACGAAGATGGCGCGGAGGCTCTAAAGCTGTGGGCAGCGGCTGAACCGTTTGGAAACCATACTTACTCGCACATGGATCTCGAGCAAAATCCGCCGGAGGCCTTCGAGCGCGAGATCGACGAAAATGAACCCGCGCTCGAATTGTTAGGCGGCGAGTCGAAGGATATCTGGCACTGGTTTCGCTATCCGTACTTGCATGAAGGTGACACGGTGGAAAAGCGCCGTGCAATAAGGGCCTACTTGAAGACTCGCGGCTACAGGATCGCACAGGTGACTCTCGACTGGGAAGATTATCTATGGAACACGGCCTATGCACGATGTGTGGCGAAAGGTGATAAGCAATCGATCGAGTGGCTACACTCGAGTTATTTGAGCACGGCTTCCGAATTTCTCGATCTTGGCCGGGAGCAGGCAAAGCTGATTTATGGCCGGGATATCAACTACGTGCTGCTTATGCATTTGGGCGCCTACAGCAGCACGATCCTCCCAGACGCGCTGGATCTGCTCAAGAAGAAGGGATTCAAGCTGGTAACGCTGGAAGAGGCGGAGAGCGATCCAGCCTATGATAGCGATCCGGATGTGGGCTTACACGATGCCGGCACACTTCTCGACCAGATGATGCAGGTGAAAGGGATCAAGTACCCGGAGCACGCCGAGAAGCCCTACAAACAGATCGAAAGCATATGCCAGTAGAAAAATTCCTCCCAAAACTAAGTGCAAAATTTTGCGCAGCTAAGACCTGAAAAAAGAGTCTTGGGACTTATTGTCTTTCTGTAGCGCAGCCATTAGGATGGCGTGACCTTTGGGGAAGGGTCCAGAATCGTCGGACTCGCACGGAGACGGCACTGGATTCCGGCAGCAGAATTCTAATTCACGATGCCCCTTCCAACGGTGGTTAGCGTTCGGGCCATCTCGGGTGGCCTAGACCGTCTCGCCAGGTTCTGCAAGTCAAAATCCAGGAGGAACAATGCAGAAGCAACCGAAGTCTTATCCCTCAGCCCACTTCGACCGAACGATGACAATGGGCCTGAGCCTTGTTGTGCTGACCCTAACGTTATGCGCAGCTCTGCCGGCCGCTGCGGCCAGCGGACAGTTCATCGCACACAATACACCTGGGTATGTGAAGACCGCTAAGAACCTGGGGACGGAAGATCCCTCGAAGACTATTGAAGTGAGCGTCTGGCTGAACCCTCACAACCGGGCAGAGATGGATGCGGTGGCGCAGGACTTGTACGATCGCACTTCGCCTAACTACCGTCATTTTTTGAACCGGTCACAAATTGCGGCGCGTTTTGCGCCGACATCCGAAGAAGCAAAAACCGTACAAACGTTTCTTGAATCGCACAGCCTCAAAGTGGTTAAGGTCGGCGAAAACAATTTCTTCGTGCGCGCGCAGGGCACCGTGGGCGACGTGGAAAAAGCATTTCACGTTCAACTCAACATGTACCAAGTGGGAAATAAGACGATCCGGGCCAACGCCAGCGACCCGTATGTAGACGGAGCTGCCAGTCCGCTCGTACGTACGATTTCAGGACTGGACTCTGGCGAGTATGAACATCCGGCCATGCAACGCGGAGCGAATCTTCCTGCGGGCAAGTCACAGCTAACCACAGAAGCTGTTTCACCTGCGGGCTCGAGCTTCTATTCTTCTGACTGTTTCAATGGCGTGGTCACCCGACAGTTTTCTACGAACAACGATGGCCAGTTGCCCATCGGAACCTACACGGGGAATCACCTGAATCTGCAGAGCCTGACCAGCGCGGGTTGCGGCTACACTCCAGAGCCAATTCAGACTGCATACAATCTGACCGGCCTCTACAAACAGGGATACAATGGTGCAGGGCAGACTATTGTCATTCTTGATTGGTGTGGTTCCTCGACCATTAAGGCCGATGCTAATGCGTTTTCAGCAATGTTTGGATTGCCCCTGCTTGGCTCGTCGAACTTCAGCATCATTTACACTCCGACGCCGAGTCTGTGCATTGCTGCGGACCAGACGGAAATCAACATCGATGTGGAATGGGCGCATGCGATCGCTCCTGGTGCCAACATCGACCTCGTTGTTCCCCCCTCAGCGAGCTTTCAGGATGTAAATGAGGCCGAGTTCTACGCGGTGAACTACGGGCTGGGGAACTCCCTCTCAGGTAGCTACGGTTCACCCGAATCCGAAACTCCAGCTTCTGAGTTGGACAATGAAAATCTGATTTCCGAAATCGCTGCGCTCTCGGGAATCTCCACCAACTTCTCTTCGGGAGACGACGGCGACTTTACCGCATTCGGACTTGCTGCCACTGTGAGTGCTCCTGCGGATTCGCCGTGGGCGACAGCAGTGGGCGGAGTAAGTCTGGCGTTGAACGCGGATGACTCCATCGCATGGCAAGCGGGGTGGGGAAACAACCAAGTTCTGCTTGCAGAGGCTGGATTCGTACCTGATCCGCCGGAAGAAGCTGGTTTCTACGCTGGGGCCGGCGGGGGCCCAAGCACCTGCGCCGTGCAAGATAGCAGCGGAGATTGTCTGGCCGGATTCCCGAAGCCTGCGTTCCAGAAGAATCTAGCTGGAAAGTATCGGCAGGTTCCCGATATCGCGTGGTTAGCGGATCCTTTCACGGGGGTGGTGATTGCGATCAGCGTTCCAGGCCAGGTCCCGGAGCAGGTTTGGCAAGTCTGGGGAGGCACGAGCGTGGCTTGCCCGATGTTCGCAGGACTCTGGGCAATTGCTAACCAGGAAGCAGGCGCGCCGCTCGGGCAAGCTGCTCAATACGTGTATTCGATGCCCAAGGGAGCGATTACCGACGTTGTTCCTGTGACCTCCAAGAATAACGTCAAGGCTTCGATTGTGGAGTCCACCGGAACCAACAAGTACACTCCGGCTCAGGTATTGGGCGGACTGACCCCTGCTACGCCCGCTGACTTCATCAGCGCAATATGGGATTATCCTTCGATAGAAGACACAGCGGTGGTGATCTCGTTCGGCATGGACTGTTCGGCTCTACCCGCCAGCGATTTTGATGGAACGCCGTGCAACAGCTCGACAGCGCTGCACACCAAAGTCGGCTGGGACAATGTAACCGGCATGGGAACGCCGAACGGGAAAGCGTTTGCCGATGCCTTCAAACCTGCAGCACCTTCAGTGAAGTAAATCTGAAAGCGGCTCAAAACCTGGGCCTCCGTCGTCCGCAAGGGCGGCGGAGGCTTTGTTTTGTATCAAGTTTTGCGCCGAGGGAAATGCGTGAAGCCCATCTCCTCTATAATTACGAAACCTTCTATGAGTGCGTTTCTCGATCAGATCATCGCGACCACGCGGCGGAAGGTCTCTGACGCGAAGGCTGCGGCTGATATTAGAGGATTGGAAAAGCGGGCAGATCGCCATATGGTGCGAGGCTTTCGGCGGACGCTCGAGGAAAAAAGTCGATCTGGCGTAGCTGTGATCGCGGAATTGAAGAAGGCCTCGCCATCGAAGGGATTGATTCGAGCCGAGTTTTCTGCGGAGGGTTTGGCCAAGGAATTGGAAGAGGCTGGCGCGGCGGCGCTTTCAGTCCTGACGGACGAGGAGTTTTTTCAGGGTTCTCTGGAGAATCTGCGGAACGCTTCCGCGGCAGTCAAGATACCGTGCCTGCGCAAGGATTTCGTTGTAGACGAATTTCAATTGCTGGAGGCGCGGGCGAACTCAGCGGACGCGGTATTGCTGATTGTGGCGGCCTTATCGCAGACGGGGTTGACGGAGTTGTTACGCGGCGCCCGCTCACGAGGGCTGGATGTTTTGTGCGAAGTTCATGATGAGGAGGAATTGCAGCGCGCATTGGATGCGGGATGCGATTTGATCGGAGTGAATACGCGCGATCTTCGAACCTTTCAGGTGGATCCGGAAACGGCATTTAGGCTGGTGGAGCGGCTTCCGAAAAATTTAGTGCGCGTAGCGGAAAGCGGGATTCGCTCGGGAGAAGACATTGTGCGGTTGCGCGACGCAGGATATCAGGCGTTCTTGATTGGAGAATCACTGATGCGAGCCGAGCACCCAGGAGTAGCGCTCCGGGAGTTAATTTCCGGGGTACCGATCGGTGCTTAGAGCGCTTAGAGCGATGCCCATGACAATTCCCGGACAACTCTTTTCATGACTTGGGTAAAAATTTGTGGAATGACGAATTTGGAGGATGCGCTCACTGCGGTCGACGCAGGGGCCGATGCTGTCGGATTTGTGTTTTATGAGCAGAGTCCGCGGAATATTAGAGTTGAGGCGGCGCGCGAGATTGTGGAGAGGTTGCCGGGGAGCGTGGAGAAGATTGGAGTCTTTGTGGGGGAGACGACAAAGAACGTTAACGATATTGCGGCGCGAGCTAATTTGACCGGAGTGCAGTTTTACCATGCCAAGGGGAAATCTGGTTCGGAGGGTTGGACCGCAATGGTTCAAGAAACCCGACGTAAGCTGATCATTGCTGTGGGAGGAGAAGGACTAATCGACGGCGGAGTCTTCATTAGCGATGAAACTAAGAGACGCATATATGCAATATTGATTGACTCAGGGTCGGGAGATCGGCCGGGAGGCACCGGAGCGACCTTTGACTGGGAAGAGTGCAGCGGCATGGTTCGAGGATTGGGATCGACGATGCTAGTCATCGCAGCGGGCGGCCTAACGCCAGAGAATGTTATCGAAGCGATGGGCATTCTGAATCCTTGGGGCGTCGATGTGGCTTCCGGAGTGGAGGCTCGACCGGGGAAGAAAGATCCAGAAAAGGTGAGGGCATTTGTGAGTGCGGTTCGCGAAGCAGACCGTAAGGCGATTTAGACATGGCGACGGCTCCAAAAGCAATTAAAGTCAAAGTTCCCACCCCTGCCGCAAAAGGCGTGGCAAGACGGGGGCACTCTGAGGTATCCGTTCGCGTAAATGAGCATGGACGCTTTGGCGTCTACGGCGGGCGCTATGTTCCAGAAACTTTGATGGCGGCACTGGAAGAACTGGAGCACGAGTACGAAAGGGCGAAGCGCGATCCGAAATTTAAGAAACGGCTGGAAGGTTTGCTGCGCACTTACGCCGGTCGTCCCACGCCGCTTACATTTGCGCGCCGCCTTACGCAAAAGTTAGGCGGAGCAAAGATTTATTTGAAGCGGGAAGATCTGCTGCACACGGGGGCACACAAGATCAATAACTGCCTGGGACAGGCGCTGCTGGTGGAGCGCATGGGCAAGCGGCGAGTGATTGCGGAGACGGGCGCTGGGCAGCACGGCGTGGCTACGGCAACCGTGTGTGCGCTCCTGGGATTCGAGTGCGTCGTCTACATGGGCACCGAAGACATGCGGCGGCAGGAGTTGAACGTATTTCGCATGCGGCTGCTGGGCGCGGAAGTGCGCGCAGTGGAATCGGGCTCGCGGACGCTTAAGGATGCGATCAACGAGGCGATGCGCGACTGGGTCACGAATGTTCGGACCACGCATTATTTATTGGGCAGCGTGCTCGGGGCGCATCCCTATCCGACCATGGTGCGTGATTTTCATCGCGTGATTGGGCGCGAAGCGCGGGCGCAAATTCTGAAGGCGGAAGGGAAATTGCCTGCGGCGATCATTGCCTGCGTGGGTGGAGGATCGAACGCCATCGGGATTTTCTACGATTTTATAAAAAATAAAAAAGTTCGCCTGATCGGCGTGGAAGCCGGCGGTCGCGGCGAAGCGCTCGGCGAACACGCGGCGCGGTTCCGCGGAGGATCACCGGGTGTCCTGCAAGGAACCTATTCTTACGTGCTGCAAGATGCGGCCGGGCAGATTGCTAACACCCACTCAGTTTCTGCAGGCCTGGATTATCCATCGATTGGGCCGGAGCATGCGGCATTGCGCGAGGTCGGGAGGGCGGAGTACGTGCCTGCATCCGATGCGGAGGCGATGGAGGCGACAACCTTGCTGGCGCGAACTGAGGGCATCATTCCAGCGCTTGAGTCTGCGCATGCCATCGCGGAAGTGATAAAGCGTGCTCCCGGCATGAAAAAGTCGGATGTGGTGATTGCGAATGTTTCCGGACGCGGAGATAAAGATATTGGGATTATGCGGGAAAGCTTGGAACTCGATTCATGATTGATGATTTTCGATTGCAAACGCAGCGGTAGGTTCCCGAGGTTTTTCGATCATCAATCAGCAATCATAAATCAACAATTTCTCTTCATGCCTCTATCTTTTTACAGAAAGCCGGGCCTGGTTGTGTATGTGACCTGCGGCGATCCGGATCTCGCGACCACACGTGCGATCGTGCTGCGTGCGATAGAGGCAGGAGCGGATGTGATCGAACTCGGCGTGCCGTTCAGCGATCCGGTGGCGGACGGTCCGGTGATTCAGCGTGCCAGTGAGCGAGCGCTGAAGCAAGGGACGACCTTATCGCAGGTGTTGACCCTGGCTGCCGAGGTGCGGCAGCAGGCGCAATCGGCGGGGTTGGTTGTGTTTTCCTACTTGAATCCCATCTTGCGGATGGGGATAGAGAAGTTCTGCAAAGTTGCGCGGCATGCCGGAGTGGACGGAGTACTGGTAACGGATTTGCCGGTGGAAGAGGCAGACGAGTATCTTCGAGCCATGCATGCGCATGACTTGACGCCGATATTTCTGGCAGCACCGACGAGTCCGGATGAGCGCCTTCGGCGGATCGCGCAAGCTTCCCGCGGCTTCGTATATGCCGTCTCCCGCACCGGAGTTACCGGTGCGCGCCAGCAGTTGGCGAGCGACGCCGAAAAGCTGGTGCGGCGCTTGCGCCGCGTGACCAAGCTGCCGGTGGCCGTAGGCTTTGGAATTTCAAACGCAGAACAGTTTGCCGAAGTTGGTACGTTCGCCGATGCCGTGGTGGTCGGCAGCGCAATCGTTGAAACAATTGAGAGCAATCGGGGCCGGGAAGCGGAAGCAGTTGGCGAATTTGTGGCCGACCTTAGAGCATCGAGCTGCCTGCCAGCGGTTTAGAGATTGAAAATCCTGTAAATGAAAAAAGTGCAGCACACTGGCTTTCATGGACATCGCAGATTGGCGAAAGAAAATTGATGAGTTGGACCGGCGCCTAGTAGATCTGCTGAGCGAACGCGCTCGGGCGGCGGTCGAAATTGGGCGATTGAAAAGAGATACGAATTTGCCAGTCTACGAACCGGAGCGCGAACGGATTGTGTTTGAGAACGTGCAGCAGATGAATCGTGGTCCCTTGCAGGGACGCGATCTGGTGCGAATTTATGAACGGATCATGGATGTGATGAGGAATGTTCAGAAAGAAGGAATCGGCGTGAAGGTGGTGGAAAACATGAAAGCCGAGACCGAACTGGATTCGGAAGTGAATGATTGAGCCGGTTGTCTAGCGTGGCGTTCGGTGGGTGGAAACGAAACCAGGATTCCTCGCTTCTCTCGGAAGGACGGCCGTCGCGGCAAGGCGCAAAGCTAGAAGCTAGAAGCTAGAAGCAGAGTATTTCTATGATTGTGGCGATGCAGGAAATAGCGGATGAGACCCAGATTCAGCAGGTGATCGAACACCTGGTGAAGATTGGATTCGAAGTGCACCGCTCTACCGGGGCGCGGCAAACCGTGCTGGGCGCGGTGGGAGCGGGCATCGATTTCGATATTCGTAATCTGGAGTTGCTCCCCGGAGTGCAGGAAGTCCATCGCATTAGTTCTCCATATAAGTTGGCGGGGAAGAGTTTTCGGCCAGAAGGGACGATCGTCAAGCTGGCAAATGGGATCGAAATTGGCGGGAACGAAGTAGTCGTGATGGCTGGACCATGTTCGGTGGAATCGCGGGAACAGCTGTTCGCAACCGCCGAAGCGGTCTCGAAGGCTGGAGCAAAAGTGTTGCGCGGCGGGGCGTTCAAGCCGCGGAGTTCTCCGTATTCATTTCAGGGGCATGGGGAAGATGCGCTTAAGTTGATGCAGGAAGCCGGAGAGAAATTCAAGCTGCTCGTAATCAGCGAAGTCATGGAAATATCACAGATTCCGATGATGCTTCCCTACGTCGATATTTTGCAAGTGGGAGCGCGCAACATGCAGAACTTCAATCTGCTGCGCGAACTCGGCAAAGTTCGCAAGCCGGTGCTGCTGAAGCGCGGAATCGCGGCAACATTGGAAGAATTGCTGCTGTCGGCGGAATACATTATGGCGGGCGGGAATTACGATGTCATCCTATGCGAGCGTGGGATTCGCACATTTGAGACTTACACGCGAAACACGATGGATATTTCGGCAATTCCGATTATTCATAAGCTCTCGCATCTGCCGATGACGGCGGACCCATCGCATGGAACGGGACGGCGCGATAAAGTCGCTCCCATGGCGCGAGCGTCAGTGGCAGCCGGAGCGGATGCCTTGCTCATTGAAGTGCATTGCGATCCCAATAAGGCGTGGTCCGATGGAGCGCAGTCGCTGTTTCCCGAGCAATTCGCAAAGCTGATGGATGAGTTACGGATGATTGCGCCGGCGGTGGGAAGAAAGATTGCATAGTGCTTTCCCAGCGAAGAAAAAGGGATTATTGATTTCTGATTGTGTTGATTGCTGATTAGAATCGTTTCGCTGATTGGTTCTAAGTCAACAATCAGAAATCAACAATCAACAATTTCCACCGTCTCTTCTGCGCTGCGTAGTGCAAATCTAATGCCAATCCGGCAAATCACGATCATCGGCACGGGGTTAATTGGCGGCTCGTTTGCGCTAGCGCTGCGAAAGCGGCGATTCCTCGGGCGCATCGTGGGCTGCGATCGAGAGTCGGCGCTGAAGCGCGCGAAGATGTGCGGCGTGATTGACAATGGATTCTGCGAGCCCGCCGATGCGGTGCGCGGCAGTCAATTGGTAGTGCTCGCAACACCCGTTCTGGCGATTGTGGATTTGATTGGACGATTGGGGCCAGCACTGCCAGCGAGCACGTTGCTGACCGACGTGGGAAGCACTAAGGCGGCGGTAGTTCAACAAGCGCTGAACGTGTTCGGGAAAAGTGCTGGACAGCGGTTTCTTGCCGGACATCCCATGGCCGGAAAAGAGAACAGTGGCGTGGAGTATGCGGATGCCGACTTGTTTCAGAACGCGGTTTGGTTTCTGACGCCGCTGCCGGGACAAAATCTGCATGCAGGATTGTTCGCGGAGTTTGCGGGATGGATTGATCAGATTGGCGCGCGCATTGCGATGTTGCCCCCGGAGGAACACGACCGGCTTTGCGCATGGATCAGCCATCTGCCGCAGATGATTTCAACCGCGTTGGCGGCGGCTTTGGTAGAGGAGTTTGGAGACGAGGCGCGATTGCTTCCCGCGGGCGGACGCGCCTTGCGAGAGATGACGCGAATTTCTGCCAGTCCATATTCAATGTGGCGCGACATTGCCATCAGCAACCAAAAAAATCTCGCCGATGCGTTGTCCAAGGTGGAACAACGGCTGGCGCATATTCGGGAAAATCTTGCGACTCGCCAACTCGCCGAAGAATTTGAACAGGCGCATGAACTGAAAAAGAGTCCAGGAAGAAGCTAGAAGTGAGCGATTGCTGATTATTGATTGCTCGTTGTTAACTAATGCACCGGCTGAAGTTTCAATCAACAATCAAAAATCAACAATCATGCAATTATCGCTTTCTGTCCATCCGTGGCGAGTTTCATTTAAAATGCGGACGCTATGAATAAAGTTGTTGCCAGCGCAGACGAGGCGATCCGCGACGTCGGCGACGGTTCAGTCATTATGCTGGGCGGCTTTGGGCTGTGCGGGATTCCGGAAAATCTGATTCGGGCGCTGGTGCGGAAGGGATCGAAAAATCTCACAACCATGAGCAACAATGCTGGAGTAGACGGCTTCGGCGTCGGTTTGTTGCTAGCAGCCGGTCAGATTCGGCGTCACGTTGGCACCTACGTGGGTGAGAACAAGCTTTTGGAGTCGATGGTGCTGACGGGGAAAGTCCAGCTTGACCTTGTGCCGCAGGGGACGTTCTCGGAGCGCATTCGCGCGGCCGGTGCGGGCATTCCGGCATTCTTCACTCCTACCGGCGTCGGTACCGTGGTTGCCGAAGGAAAAGAGACGCGAGAATTCGATGGCCGGATGTACGTGATGGAGCGCGCCCTCCACGCGGATTTCGCTTTTATAAAGGCCTGGAAAGGCGATCGCATGGGCAACCTGGTTTACCGCAAGACAGCGCGGAATTTTAATCCCATGATGGCGACTGCGGCCAGAGTCACGATTGCAGAGGTTGAACATTTAGTGGATGCCGGCGAGTTGGACGAGGACTCCATTCATACGCCATCGATCTACGTAAAGCGGATTTTTCAGGGAGAGGTGTTTGAGAAGAGAATCGAGAAGCGGACGCTGAGGAAGGTTGGTTGACAGTACCGAAGTATCCAGCACCGAGTATCCAGAATTTGGCACTGCGGACAACCGGCAATGAGTAAGCCTGGCAAAGATGTTGAGAAGCGCGAGCGGATTGTGAATCGTATTGCGCGTGAATTGCGGGATGGGTTCTATGTGAACCTGGGCATCGGCATGCCTACGCTGATTGCAAATCATGTTCCGCCGGGGATGGAAGTGATTCTGCAATCCGAGAATGGGATGCTCGGCATTGGGCCCTATCCGGCGGAGGGTGAGGAAGATTGCGACTTGATCAACGCGGGGAAAGAGACCGTTAGTGAGATGGCGGGAACGTCGTATTTTTCCAGCGCGGATTCGTTTGCCATGATCCGCGGCGGACACATTGATTTGAGTGTGCTGGGCGCGATGGAAGTGGATGAGGAAGGTAATCTGGCGAACTGGATGATCCCGGGGAAAATGGTGAAGGGCATGGGCGGAGCCATGGACTTGGTTGCCGGTGCGCGCCGCGTCGTGGTGGCAATGGAGCACACGACGCGCGAAGGTGCGCCCAAGATTTTGAAGAAATGTACGCTGCCGCTTACCGGCGTGGCAGTAGTGGACACGATTGTGACCGAAATGGCGTACATACGCGTGACGGATCGCGGCTTGGTGCTCGAAGAAGTGGCGCATGGGTTGACGGCGGAGGATGTGCAGTTCGCGACCGAGGCGAAGCTGGTGGTCAGTGAGAGTTTGAAAGTGATGGAGAGCTAGCGCCCCGGTCCGCAATCAGGTCGGCCGAGATCATCCTGCTTCATCTAGATTCGGAATGGCGCGGCCAACAGGCGGAACGGCAGTGTGATCGCGAGGAAGATGACCTCCAGAACCCCGTGAACCGCAACGCCTACGATGCGGAAGGGCAACAGCAACAGCCAGACGAACGGGTAGGCGATTAGAGCCAGCAGAGCCAGCGGCCAGCAGATCACAAAGAGCAGGCACCATAGGAGGAAAGTAAACATAGTGAGACCTCTTTCTTTTCCTTCCAATTAATTGTACGGACACAAAGTGGGGAAAGTTCCGTCTGAGAATGCCTTGCAG
>JBAWBG010000331.1:0-1884 GCA_049589695.1 Candidatus Sulfotelmatobacter sp.
GCGGCGAATATTGCCGTATCGCGCTCGCGACAAGACAGAAGGCGTCGTCATCACTTTCCAAGATATTACTGAACGCCGGCGCGGCGCAGATGCGCTGTCCGTCGCCAAGCGGCAAGCGGAGGCGGCGAACACGGCCAAATCGCGATTTCTCGCAGCGGCGAGCCATGATCTGCGCCAACCCCTGCAAACGCTCGCCCTGCTTCACGGATCGCTGGCCAAGAGAGTGACAGGCGAGAAAGAGCATGAGCTGATCGTCCGCGTCGATGAAGCTCTGGGCTCCATGAGGAGCATGCTGAACACGTTGCTCGACATCAATCAGCTCGAGGTGGGCGCCGTAAAGGCAAAAATCGCGGACTTTCCTGTGAGCGAAACACTGGAACGGCTGAGAGACGAACTGACCTATCATGCGCACGCGGCGGGTGTGGGATTGCGCGTGATGTCCTGCCGGCTTTCCATCCGGAGCGATCCGCGCTTGCTCGAGCAGATGATCCGCAATCTGCTCTCGAACGCCCTGAAATACACTCAGCGCGGCAGCGTTCTGGTCGGCTGCCGCCGTCGTGAGGGAAAGCTGAACATCGAGATCTGGGATACGGGGTTAGGCATACCAGCGTCAGAACTCCAGGCGATCTTCGAGGAATATCATCAAGTCGGCGCCACGGCTCGCCAGCGGAGCCGGGGGCTGGGCCTCGGGCTTTCGATCGTCAAGAGCCTGAGCGAACTGCTCGGGCATCCAATTCGCGTGCGCTCGCTGCCCGGAAAAGGTTCGATGTTTTCCATCGAGGTTCCCTTGACTTCGCCCGGCGATGCCGCGGCCCGTACGGGGACCCTTCCCGCCGCCGCGCAGATCGCGGCCGCAGAAAGGCCGTCACGTTCCCACGTCGTTCTCATCATCGAGGATGATCCGCAACTGCGCGATCACCTCGAACTCGTCTTGACGGAAGCGGGCTTCCGCACCATGACGGCCATCGACGGTCCCGCCGCCCTGGCATTGTTGGCCAGCAAGGAGAAGCGCCCCGATCTCGTTCTCGCCGATTACAATCTGCCGAACGGCCTGACCGGCGTCGCGGTTTCGCAGAAATTGCGGCGAGAGTTCAATCTCCACATTCCCTTCGTCATCCTCACTGGCGATATCTCGACCAAGGCCCTCCGCGACATCGCGCTGCACGACTGCGTCCAGTACAACAAACCCCTCAAGCTGCAAGAGCTGATCGAGGCGATCGACAAACTTCTCGCCAAGCCGCTCGCGGCGCCTGTAGTCCGCGCGGCGCGTCCCGCCGAAGGCCGGCCCTTCTCTGAAAGTAAGGTTTTCGTCGTCGATGACGACGATCAGGTTCGCGGCGCGATGAGCGTCATACTGGAGGACAACGGTCACATCGTCGAGGCCTTTTCGAGCTGCGAGTCGTTTCTGACGGCCTTTCACCCCGTCGATAAAGCCTGCCTGTTGATCGACGCCTATCTGCCAGGCATGACGGGGCTCGAATTGTTACAGAAGCTGCGCCGGGATGGGCATTGTTTGCCGGCAATCATGATTACCGGCAATAGTGACGTGTCCGTGGCGGTACAGGCCATGAAGGCAGGCGCCAGGGACTTTATCGAGAAGCCTATCGGCCGCGAGGAACTGATCGCGAGCATCGAGCATGCGCTCGAACTTTCGCAGGACTCGAAAAAGATGCTGGAGTGGCGCGAGTCGGCCGTTATGAATCTGGCCCGTCTCACTCCTCGCCAGGTCGAGGTCATGGAACGGGTGCTCGCCGGTCAGGCCAGCAAGAATATTGCGGCGGAGCTCGGCATCAGCCGGCGCACCGTCGAGAACCATCGCGCGTCAATCATGAAGCGAACCCGATCGAAATCGCTTCCGGATTTGGCGCGTTTGGCGCTCGTCGC
>JBAWBG010000332.1:0-9446 GCA_049589695.1 Candidatus Sulfotelmatobacter sp.
GTGTCATACCGATATCAGTGGCGATGGAAGGTGAGAGCAACTAAAATAGCGATAGGAGAGTCAGCGATGGAAATTCCAAAACGGTTGTGGATAGGGATGGTGGTTCTCGGCGCGTGTGCACGGCTGCTTCCGCATCCGTGGAACTTTACTCCGCTGATGGCCGTCGCGCTATTTGCCGGAAGTCACGCTCGAAAGGCTGGCACAGCCGTCTTAACGACTCTGTTCGCGCTCGCTGTGAGCGACGCTGTGATGGGCTTCTACCCCGGCTTCTGGTACGTATATGCGGCGGCGCTGATTCCGGTGCTGCTCGGAAGGCTGATTCGTAATCACGAGGGAGTCGGCGCAATTGCCGCGGCTGCCTTTGCGTCGAGTCTGTCGTTTTTCCTGATCACCAACTTTATGGTCTGGGCTAGCGGCCAATTGTATCCACGCACCATGGCGGGCCTATCGGCCTGTTATCTAGCGGGCATACCGTTCTATCGGAACCAGGTGTTGGGCGACGTGGTTTACACAGTCGCAATCTTCGGCGGCTACGCGCTTATCAACCGCCTGTGCGAACCGGCACAGCAGGCCGCTTAGCATGCGAATTGTTTCTCTGCTGGCGAGCGCCACGGAAATCGTCTGCGCCTTAGGCGCCGGCGAAATGCTGGTAGGCCGTTCGCACGAATGCGATAACCCGGATTGGGTGAGGAGACTTCCGGCTTGCAGCAGTCCTGCCTTCGATATCTCTGTCTCGAGCGGCGAAATTGATGCGGAAGTCCGGCGTCGCCTCCAGTCGGGCGAGCCGCTGTATAACATTCATGCGGAATTGATTCGCGAGTTGCGTGCCGATCTACTGATTACGCAATCTCATTGTGAAGTGTGTGCGGTCACTCCGGGTGACGTCGAGCGAAGTGGCGCCTGCCTGCCCGCCTCGCGTCAAGTCGCACTTTCCGCATCGTCTTTGCAGGAGATATTCCAAGGCATTCTGCGGATCGGCGAAGCCCTCGGACTGCAAGCTCGGGCTGAGGCGATTGTCCATCGGGAACGTGAGCGACTGGACATCGTCAGCGAAAGGGTTGCACGCTCCCTTCGCCCAACCCTGGTCATGCTGGAGTGGGCGGATCCGATATTCGCGATGGGAAACTGGGGTCCGGAGCTGGTTGAGATCGCGAATGGTGAACTGCTGCTTGGGAAAAAGGGTGAGTATTCAGCTGCGATTCCCTCCGAGCAATTACGCGATGCCGATCCGGAATACCTCATTGTGGCGCCTTGCGGATTCAATTTGCAGCGAAGTCTGCTCGAACAGAATGTATTGGAACGATATCCATGGTGGCGAGACCTTCGGGCTGTACGAAACGGCAATGTTGCATTTGCGGACGGGAACCTGTTCTTCAATCGCTCCGGAATGACGGTCTGCGAAACCGCAGAGATCATCGCTGAAATCCTGCATGGCGTTTCTTTAGGCGGAGGAACCGAGGGTGTGAGTTGGCGACGGATCGAATCGCAGGTCGAGCAATTCCACGGCCGATGATGCGAGCCAACGGAGCAACCTTGTCGAATTGACGCGGCGGCGCTGGGCGGCGTTGCTTGTGCCAGGCTTCTTGTTACTCACGCGAAGCGGATATTTCAATCTCTCGTGCGTTAGAGTCTGAGGACCGGATGCCAATCGGTACCGCTCTAATTCCGTCACGGCTGTCATTTTGAGTTCGTGCATCATGCAAATCGCACGAGGTCGGGAACTCGTGCCATAGTCCCATCATCTTTGAGAAATCCCGCAAATCACACCAGAGGAGTGCAGTCCAGCCAAGCGTGCAAGATCGACCGCTGCTTCCGTGTGGCCTCGCCGCTCGAGAACTCCGCCTGCGCGGCAACGCAGCGGAAAGATGTGTCCCGGTCGTGCGAAATCCTCGGGCTGGCTGTTTGCATCGACGGCGGCCCCGATCCCCAAGGAACCACTGGCAGCCTTTTTTCGTATCCCTTGCGACGGCGTCCATAACGCAGGATCAACATTTACCCGCTAGCTGTTGACTCTTGACGAGGTGCGGCAACGCCATGGGAAACGTACTCGGAGGTGCGGAAAATGAAGATGAAAATTTGGTTGAGGGCGTGCTCGATCGGCTCCGTTTTGACGGTTGCATGCTTAACACAAGGCGCAGACACGTCAAAAGGCGCCGCCGTCTGCAGACGACGTGCCGCAGATGATGTCGCGGCAAGAAGTGACCTCGGAGCCTAGTCGCCGATGCACTCATCGACAGCGGGTTAGCCGTTTCGTCTCTTTTCGCCAAGGTGGATTTAGCGTCGGCGAGTGAGTCCCTTTGCCGAGGCCTCGGATCCAGGTGGTTCACGGAACGGTTCCACAGAAATGCGCTCGTAACACACTTCCAGCACGGTCAGGTATTCTGTGCCGCCCGGCAGTTGAAGGACTACGCTGTCACCCGCTGCCGATTTCATCAACGCGCGCCCCAGAGGTGACATCCAACTGATGTGGTTGCGATTGAGATCGATCTCGTCGGTGCCCACGATGCTCACCACTCGCGATACTCCCGCGGCATTGGCATAGCGCACGGTCGCTCCGAAGAATGCCCTCGTCATCGCCTGCCCCGCTCTGGGAGCTTCCGGGTCCACCACTTCCGCGGCTTCGATTCGCTTCGTGAGAAAGCGAATCCTCCCATCGATCTGCCGCAGCCGCCGCTTGCCATACTGATAGTCGGCGTTTTCACTGCGATCGCCGTTGCCGGCGGCCCACGCCACCACCTCCGTCACAGCCGGGCGTTCCCTGGTGAGCAGAAACCGGTGCTCATCTTTGAGGCGCTCCAGCCCGCTCGGCGTGATGTAGTTCTTGACTGGCGTCGCGGGGGCGTCCGGTTTTGGTTTTCTCGTGAAGCCTTTTCGCATCTCGTAGTCCTTCCGGGGCGAATCCAGTGGATGACGGTGGCCCGTTTCTTAATTAGAACTACAGCTCTTGAAGAAAATAAAATCTTCTAACCAAGATCGGGTAGTCAAGAGCGAGACGCGGTCGGTGCAGAGCTTAGAAATTTCTGTAGGTCTTTCATTAACAGCATTAGGTAGAGATCGTCCACGGGTGATGTTTCAAAGCCAAACTTCCTATAGAAATTCTTGGCTTCTTCATCAATCGCGTGAACGAGAATTACCCTAGCTCCGATTTCATTTGCAGCGTTCAGTGATCGTGACAGTGCATCTTTGAGTAAGGCTTTTCCCAGTCCCTTACCCTGTTCGCTTTTATCGATCGCTAGTCTTGCTAGCAAAATGGATGGGATGGGGCGGGCTGGTTGACCTTTGGCAACCCGTTCGCTTGCTTCATTTCTGTGAATGCAAGAGGCATAAAGAGAATAGTAGCCAACGACGGCATTCTCACGGTGAACGATGAACGTTCGAGCTGATTTTGCTTTTTGGGATTCCAGGGCATACCGTTTCAGCCAACCGGTAAGAGATTCATGCTTTCCGCAGTCGAACGTATTACAGATGTGATGCTCTGCGAGCGGCAGCACTGCGGAAAGCGAATTGTTTTTATCGTTCAAGGACTGACGGTTCAGACATCAATCGAGCCAAGCTCTCTTTGAGAGTCGCTGGCCTATCGAGGGCTGTCACAAAAGTGTCCCACTGCTTCGGGGAAATCACAAAACGGTTTTGGTCGGCCAAAACCATTTCGGCTTTCTCTTGCGCACTCGACAAGACAAACTCTGTAAGATTCTGCCCGGTTGCGCTTGCCCCTTTCTCCAAAAATGATTTCTGCTCTTTGCTTGTGCGCAGAGCTATACGATCAGTTCGTACTGCTGCCATTGCCATAGTTTTAACCCCCTCAGTGTGCGCACAATGTGCGTACGCTATGAACACAATGTACCCACAACGTACACACGTTGCAAGAGTGCTCATATTCTCTTTTTATTCGCTGTGTAGTTGGTCGCAGCCACCATCTGTGGAAATTTATCTGCGGCCCTAACTGATTTTTTCACGTCTTCCGGTCCCCTGGCGATCCTCACCATCTCGGACAAATGCGGGCGAAGGCATGCTTGGGAGATCAGTACTAACAAGCCGGCTTGTGTGAATCGATTCAAGAAAATCCTGGATGCCTCGCGTTCCCTGTAAACTTCCTTGCATGAGGCGAAATCGTAGGTCGTTGCCGCTGCTGTTCCTCTCAATTGCCGTTCTAGCGGTGATCGAAATCGCGGCTCAATCCGTTGAGACGGGGCATGGTGGACCGTTGCTGTCCAAGTTGTACGATCCCATCTATCCACCTCTGGCACGACAAGCGCGCATTTCGGGAGACGTGGTTTTGTCGCTTCGCATCAGACAGGACGGCAGCATTGAATCCGCCAATCTCAGTGACTTTTTCAACACCCACAGGCGATAGCCCTCATTGACCTGATTCCTTGAGCGAATCTGGGGGGTATGCCTTGACGGGCGCTTTCTCGCGCTGTAACATTAGGCGAACAAAAGACGAATATATGAGTTCCTCTCCGCTGTTCCCTGTTCTGCAAAAGCCGTCGCTGGTGGGCATTGCCCGGCTGGCGGCAGAGAGCGAAACGCTGCGCGAGGGGCACAATGTTGAATACTTCACGCTGCCCGCGCGCTCGTTGCTGAACCGCTGCACCGGCGTCCGCGTGCCTTTTACCTGGACGATTAATCCTTATCGCGGATGCGAGTTTGCCTGTAAGTACTGCTATGCCCGGTACACGCATGAGTTTATGGAAATGCGGGATGGGGCGGAGTTCGAGCAGAAGATCTACGTGAAGCAACATGCCGGGGAACTGCTGCGTCAGGAGTTGCGGCGGGTGAAGCCGGGGGAAAGCATTGCGCTGGGCACGGCCACCGATCCTTATCAGCCAGCTGAACGGCGCTATGAGGTCACGCGGGGAATTCTCGAGGAGTTCGTGCGACACCGCGGATTCGAGCTGGGGATTGTTACGAAATCGAATCTCATTGTTCGCGATCTGGAATTGTTGCGCGAGATCGCGCGGAATAATGTTCTGTCGATTCACATCACGATTACGACGCTGAATGTGGAACTGGCGCGGATTCTGGAGCCGCGTGCGCCGCGTCCGGATTTGCGGATGGCGGCGGTGCGCGAAATCGGCGAGGCGGGAATTAACGTTGGCGTGAGTTGCTCGCCGGTGCTGCCCGGGATTACCGATTCTCCGGCGGATCTCGAGGCTCTGGTGCGAGAGGCGGCGACTGCGGGTGCGCGGCACATTTTTGCTAATCCGCTGTTTCTGAAGCCGTGTTCGGCGGCGGTTTTTTTACCTTTCCTCGAACAGCAGTTCCCACAGCTGGTTGAGGGCTATCGACAGCGTTATCAGGATCGGGCGTTCTTGCCGGCTTCGTACAGCAAACGCATCACGCAGCTGTTTTCCCGATTGCGGCAGAAATATGGAATCAAACGCGCCGATCCGCGGCAGGAGAAGCCTGTGGACAAATGCGTGCGAGGCTTGGAAGAACAGTTGGCGCTGTTTTGAGAGTTCCGATTGCCGATTGCCAATTGCCAATTGCCAATTGCCAATTTCCAATTTCCAAGTGGCGATTGTTCTGAACGGTTGACGATTCAAAATCGGCAATCGGAAATCGACAATTGAAAATCGAAAGCGTGCACTTGACGCCACGCAAATCTCTGCGATAACCAAGTGTTATGACGCGGATCGTCATCCTGGGTTGCGCGGGGAGCGGAAAGACTACATTTGCACGGCAGCTTGGCGAGCGTACGGGAGTGCCCGTGATCTGTCTGGATGACCTCTGGCAGCCGCATTGGGACGACAAAAACGTTCCTGTTTTCCGAAGGTTAGTGGAGAAGGCGCACGCAGGGGATGAGTGGATCAGCGACGGCAACTTCGCGCTGGCCACCTTCGATATTCGGTTGCCTCGCGCCACGATGGTGATTTGGCTCGAGCGGTCGAAACTGTTCTGCATGTGGAGTGCAATGACGCGTGTTTTCAAACGGGGCGAAGCGCACAGGATTGGAAAGCTCGCCAAGGTTCTTAAGTTCATCTGGAATTTCGATCGGGTTAACCGTCCGCGCATTGAAGCAGCCAGAGCATCGCACGGGCCGGATGTGCCGGTTCTCCGATTGCGCACCAGCCGCGAGATCGCGGCGTTTCTCTTGTCTTGCGGCACGGAAAACGATTCGCGTGACGAACGCGTATCGTAGGAGTTCGGAAATCGGAAATCGGCAATCGGCAATTGGAAATCCCTGCTGCGCCTTCCTCTATAATCACTGAATCCTATGGCGACCGCGCCCCCATCGGCCACCGCTCAGCGCCCTCCACTGCGAGTGCGGATGCAACAGTTCTGGCGGCGCGTGACCGAAGGCATGGAGTTGACCCAGCTCTGGTCGCAGTTCCGCACCGAGGCGCGCGCCAGCTACCGGCTGTACTCTCGCGATGTTGCGGCCAGAACTCCTGACGACCTTGCCCGCCGTGGCCGCCGCATGCACATGGTGAAGGAATTCTTCTGGGCCCTTCTGGAAAAACTTTCGCCGGCGCGCCGAGTGTTGCTGTTGGCCGCGATGATCCTGCTGGTATTGCCCACATTTGGCGGCGTCAGCTACCAGGGCAGCGACCACGAGGCGCACGTGGTCGAACTCGATTTTCATTTCTGGGGCGGCCTGCTGATGTTCCTTCTGCTCATGCTCGAGATTGCCGACCGGGTGGTGATGAAGCGCGATTTGCAGATTGCGCGCGAGATCCAGACCTGGCTATTGCCGGGTGCGCCGCCTCAGATTCCCGGAATTGCCGTCGCCTACGCCACGCGCCCAGCCAACACGGTGGCAGGAGATTATTACGACGTGTTTCCGCGTCCCGGAAAAACCAACGATGAAAATCGTGTGATATTTGCCGTGGCCGACGTGGCCGGAAAAAGTATTCCCGCAGCCATGCTAATGGCTACGTTCCAGGCGAGCCTGAAAACGCTTTCTACGGCACAGGTTGCGCTGCCGGAACTGGTCGCGAACATGAACAAATATGCGTGCTCGAACAGCCAGGGAGGACTGCGCTTTACGACTGCGTTTCTTTCCGAGTACGACGCGGCGCGGCGTGTTTTCACTTATATTAATGCCGGCCATAATAATCCCATCCTGCGGCGCAGCACGGGATTGATCGAGCGGCTCGACGTCGGAGGATTGCCTATAGGAATTCAGCCGGAGGCTAAGTACGAATCCGCTAGCGTGGTGCTTGCGCCGGGCGACTGGCTGATCATCTTCACGGATGGATTGGTCGAGGCCGAAAACGCCAATCAGGATGAATACGGTGAAACCCGGCTGCTAAACGCAATCGCGGCAGGCGCCGCTGGCACGCCAGCCGAGATGCTCAACCGGCTGATGGCTGAACTGGATTTATTTGTGGGCAACACCCCGCAACACGACGACATTACCTGCTTGCTGGTGAAAGCGGAATGATTCTGCATCGCCCGGAGACGAGTGTTAAGCGTCTGATGCCGGAAGAAACTCCTCAGTTATCCCGCACAGACTGGCTGCTTTTTGCGGGATTGCTGATCGCGACGCTGCTCACGTTTTCCCTGACGTTCAATTTCGGATGGGTCTATGACGATCCGCCGCAGATTCCGCGGAATCCGAATTTGCAATGGAGCCGGCTCGGTTTTTTATTCACCCACCAGCTCTGGGCCTCCACGGCCGCGGTGCAGAGCCGTTTTTACCGGCCCTTGCTTACACTTTGGTTTCTGGTGAACAAAACAATTTTTGGCCTCAATCCCCACTGGTTCCATGTAACCACGGTCTTGGCGCACGTTGCGGCCACGGCGCTCGCATTTTTTGTGGCCGTATCATTGTTGAGGGATGCAGGCGCGGCTCTGTTAGCTGCTGCCGTGTTCGGGCTTCATCCGCTTCAGGTGGAATCGGCGTCCTGGATCTCGGGGGTAAATGATCCTCTGGCGGCTGCTCTATGCTTTGGCAGTTTCCTGATCTATCGCCGAGCCATGAGCAGGCAGCAGAACCGCGGGATTTGGTGGGTGCTCCCCGGGCTTCTATTCCTGCTGGCGCTGTTTGCGAAGGAAGTAAGCATTGTGCTGCCGGGAATTATTTTGATTGACCTATGGTCGGTCTCTCGCGATCGGTCAAATGGGTTGACCAGTTCCGCTTTGCCGGTGATCTCCACGTACGGAATCGTCAGCGTTTTTTGGCTGTTTGTTCGCTCCCGGGTGCTGGGCGGAGCGTCGGCTGTTTCCGCTCCCATTCCGTGGAGCACGGTTTTGCTGAGCGCACCCAAAATCATTCTTTTCAATTTGTATCGCGTGATTTACCCGCGAGGCCTGAGTTCTCAATATGACTTGCGCCTGATCGATTCGCCGGCTAACTTAGCATTTCTGCTGTCCGCGCTGGCTTTGGCTGCTCTGATTGCGCTTGCCATCATGGCGGCGCGACGCGATTCCCGCTTATGGGTGGCTTTCGCGTGGCTGGTCTTGCCAGTACTTCCAACTCTCAATCTGCGCTGGATGAATGAAGACGATTTCATTCACGACCGCTACCTATACATGAGTATGCTCGGAGTCGGATTGCTGGTGGGATTTGCCTATGCCGGGATAAGAAGGAAATGGCCGGAGCAGAATCTGGTGCGACCCTTGGCCGCCTGTATTGTGGCGGTCTTTGTCTTTGCCAGCGCCATTCAATCACAGTATTGGGCCAACGACGTTCGGTTGTTTTCGCGCGCTGTAGCTCGCGCTCCAAACAATGAGTGGGCGCAATTGAATTACGGATCCGCTCTGAGTGCCCGTGGCAAATTTGCCGATGCTGCCCCTTATTTTGTTCGATCCTACGAGTTGAAGCCGGGATGGCGGGCGGCGGATTTCGCCGGCTTCGCCTACCAGCAGGCTGGAGATTTGTCGCAGGCAGAACGCTGGTTCACCGCTGCTTTGCAAATGAATCCCGGGCTGACGGCAGCG
Source organism: Candidatus Sulfotelmatobacter sp. (assembly GCA_049589695.1). Classification (GTDB taxonomy): domain Bacteria; phylum Acidobacteriota; class Terriglobia; order Terriglobales; family Acidobacteriaceae; genus Sulfotelmatobacter. The sequence continues at coordinate 8,887 of JBAWBG010000332.1, forward strand.
TGGTTCGGACTGGGGCAGGTCCGGTTGTTGGAGCACCGCCCCGAAGATGCGATCGCTTATCTCAAGACAGCTTTGGGGCTTGAACCGACGGCCGAGGGCTTGCACTATGAGTTAGGAAGCGCGCTGGAGCAGGCCTCTGACGAGTCTTCGGCAATCGAGGAGTATAAAACCGAGCTGCGATTACATCCTGATCAGATGGGGGCTCAGAAGGCGCTTGAGCGACTGGAAGGGAACAAAGTGCCGGATAAGTAAGCCAGGAGATTTTGAGAGATGCAAGGTCTGCCTACGGATGCGTTCTAAGTTGGGACGATTACTGTTCCGCAATGACACGAATTGTCACAATGAAGACGTAATCTGGCGAGAACGACCCTTAGAAAAGACTTAGAATGGGAACTGAAGTTTCACCCTGTGAAGATAACAGGGCTCTTCGCAGGAGCTGGCGCCGAACCGAAGTGACTAAATCGTTTGGCCAAGCAGGTGCGATCATCATGTCCGACTGCGTCATTCATGACCAGCATGAATTCAATATGAAAGTTAAAAAAGAGGGGAAAATAGAGATG
>JBAWBG010000333.1:0-16790 GCA_049589695.1 Candidatus Sulfotelmatobacter sp.
TCCACCCGTTATGCACGGTTCAGCCACAACTACACATTCAGTCCATCCGTGCTGAACGAGTTCCTGGTAGGCTTCAGCCGCCGTTTTCGAACGGAAGCATCCAATAGTTTAGGTCAAAATTGGCCGCAGAAGTTGGGGATCACAGGAGTATCGAATGTGACGTATCCCTGTTTTGAGTTTACCGGTACAAACTATCAAAACAACCTGAACAACTGCGGCGACTCCCAGTTTGCCGACAACGTATATCAGGTAAACGACTCGGTGAGCGTTATTCGGGGAAAACACACCCTGAAATTTGGGGGCGGGTACCATGACGGGCAGTTCAACACACGCCGGTTCACGCAAGCTTCGGGCGATTTCAACTTTAATGGTGCCGTGACAAGCAGCAACGGCAGCCCGAGTGGCACGGGCGGATACGCCGTGGCGAGCGCATTATTTGGGCTCGTGGACAATCAAGGCACACTGAATTACGGGCACATTAACGGGCCACGTTATAAAGATTTCGACATCTTCGCCCAGGATACCTATAAAGTCAGGCCAAATCTGACCTTGACTTATGGCCTGCGTTACGAGGTGGATTTGCCTGCCCGCGAGTCGCGCGATCGTTTTTCCGAAGTGGATCCCACTCTCCCGAACCCGGGTGCGGGAGGCATTCTGGGCGCCTATACCTATTTTGGCAGCGGTCCTGGCCGCAATGGCCAGCACCGGCTTCAGGATACTTATTACAAGGCCTTTGGCCCGCGAGTGGGCTTTGCCTACAGCATAAATCTCAAGACCGTCCTTAGAGGCGGATATGGCATATATTACGAACCTCTCAAAGAAGGCTCCTACGCCGATCAAGACGGTTTGGGATTTTTCAACATCGAGAACTTAAGCTACGGTAACGGCGCACCATTCCAGATCGATAACGGATTTCCACACATCCAACCCCCGTCGGGTCCATTCACCCCTGACGGTCAAAACGGAAATGGTGGGGTAATTCTGATTCCGCGTAGCAGCGGGCGTCCCGCCGATATTCAATCCTGGAATCTCGATGTAGAGCGGCAGATCGCGAAGAACCTGGAGGCAAGCATCGCATATGTTGGTTCCAAGGGAACTCATCTCCCGGCGCTGAACATTATTCCCAATCAGGTAAATCCGACGTATCTACCGTTGGGCAGCGAGCTGACGATGAACGTTAGCTGCCTGACCGCAACCCCAACGACCTGCCCGAATTCGGTCGCCGCAGGTGTAAAGGTTCCTTACGCGACCTTCACCGGCAACATCAACCAGGCGCTCCGACCGTTCCCGCAATACGGCGATTTCAATCAGGAAGACGACTCCTTCACGCCAGACCGCACTGGCAACTCAACCTTCCATTCCATGCAGGCCCAAGTGAACAAACGATTCGCGGAAGGATTGAGTTTTCTCGTCTCGTATACTGTCTCGAAAAATATTACCGACGCGGATTCCCAAGGCCCAGGGGTTGCGGGCTTCATTGGGGCCAACGCATGGATTGGGCAGAACTCGTACGACCGCCGAGCAGAAAAGTCGGTCAGCTCGCTCGACACACCGCAAAGATTGGTTACCAGCTTCTTTTATGAGCTTCCCATGGGACATGGTAAGCGACTATTGAACTCAGGGGGCGTGGCAGACCGCGTTGTGGGAGGTTGGTCCGTATCGGGGATATTAACGTATCAGTCTGGGCTGCCGACCGAGGTTTACTCGCCTTGCGGAGGTACGGCTGGTGCGGTCCTTTTCGCCGGATGTGAATTCACGGGTAGTGCGCGCGTGAATGTTATTCCCGGAGCCAAACAGACAAACGGCAGGGACCTGAATCCGCTGACTACCCCGTTCTTCAATTCAGATGCCTTTGCGGCGCCGGCTCCCTTCACTTTCGGTGATGAGCCTAGAACTCTGGCCAGCGCTCGCGCATTCGGTGGACGCGATGAGGACATCACGATAGGCAAGAAAACGAAGATAGGAGAACGTGGGGTAATCGATTTCCGGGCGGAGTTCTTCGATATGTTCAATCGCCACATCTATCAGCAACCCGGCGGGCCCGGAGGATTCGCTACACAACTGGGTACGCCGTTTGTGCCTGCTGGTGGTCCCGGTTGCGCGCAGGCATTTGCCTGTGGCTTCGGCGCCATCACGAGCGCCAGTGGGCCACGAGCTATCCAGTTTGGCCTCAAGATTGAATACTGACGTGAATCCCCGCTGGTGAGCAGTTTCGCTGGCGGGGCTCCGTCGGATTCGGCCCATAATAGCCACATGAGTCCTATCCATCGCCGTGGCTTCATGAAGACCTGTCTCGCTGGCGTCACTTCCGCGTCGCTTGTCATGCGGCGTACTCCGGAGTTCCATGTACTTGCCGCAGAGGAGAGCCCGCATGCGGGACTCGTGACCCTCGAACACGGTGACCAGCAGTTGCGGGTGTCAGAGCAGGGCGCGCCTTTTTGCTTCCAGAACTTTCTGCGCGTGGCGGATCAATGGAAACCGGCTACGCTGCCAGGCATCCCGCTCGTTACTGGCCCCTCGTTTCCGTTGGTCGCTTCACAAATCTCGACCAGCACCAGCAGGATTGTCGCCAGTGGTTCAGCAACCGCAGAGGACCTCGGGAAAAAATCTGTCTCGTATGACTGGAAGGCCGAAATCTCAGCTCTCACGCCGGAAGCAGATCTTGCGTGGCTGCGGTTCGAGATCACTCTGAACCTGACTCGCCCGATCCGGCTGCAGCAAGGGACTCAGATTGAGCCTCAGATCATGGTCTGGCTGAACTTGAACTCTACGCTGATGGAAGGCCAGTCAGGCAGCTGGAGACGCGTTTTACTGCAGCAACCCACTCGTAATTCGCTGGGCGCGTGGGGCAACGATCTGCCGGCACTCTATTTGCTCGATCAGAATGTCGGCGTCGAAACCATGATGTTTTTCGATGTGGGCGAGATGAGCTGGATGTCGATCGAGAATGTGCCACGCTTTCTGGTGTATCGCTGCTCAAGCATTTCGCGAATTGAGAGGGACGGTACCCAGCGCCTTGGAGTCGGCCTGATCGCCGATCAGGCCACTGGAGATGTGCTGCCTGCTGGCGAGGTTCGGTTCACTTACTGGCTCCTGCAACGTTCCTTAACGGAGTTGCTTACCGAGCAAGAGGCAGTCTCGCGCTGGATGCGTGCATTGCTGCCGCTCTTCGAAGAGAAATTGGGTTGGCCTCGTTGCGCGGGTGCCTGGAAAGATTTTGCTGCCGGCACTATCGCGAACCTGCAACAGAAGTCAGAAACCCAGATCGAGGCTGCGGGACACACCGGGCTGCGCGCCTATGTAAAGGAAACATCGAAATTGTGGCAGCAGCCCAAAGAGAATTTCGAACTCATGGCGGTCGCGGATGTCTTGTGGCCCTTCCTCCTGTATCTCCGGCTGCACCCATCATCAGCTCTTGAGCTCGAATGCAAGCAATTCATAGATGACTTGCCCGGCTTTTACCACGACGACACGCACAGCATCAGCAATGACTACGTGCGCCACGCCAACGAGCGGGCGGACTCGTGGTATCCATTCGAAAATGGTCTGATTAAGTACCCGATGATCGCCAGCCTGACCGGCTCGGAAGAAACAAGGAAATACTTTCTCGACGCTTTTGCAACTGCCGAGAAAATCGCTCACCAGTACAACTATCTGTTCCCGATTTATTACGAAGTTGCGACCCTGCTCGCGCAGGGTGCCGGCACAAACTACGCCGTCGGTGGGCTCTACGCCTGGGCAGCACTGATAGCCAACCGCCTGACGGGCGAAACGAAATACCGCGACCAGGCGCAGCGAGCGATTCAGGTGCTGTGCACGGTGCCGTCGGATCGGCTTTTCCACGAGCCTCAGGAACTCGCCTACGGCGCGCTCGCTGCGGCGGAACTCGGAATGCACCCGCAAGCGCAATACCTCCTCTTCGAACAACTGCGAATGTTCTACTGGTATTCCGACTCGAGCCAAAAGAACCACGATATTCGCGGCATGGTGCAGGCAGCAGCCTCCATTCTTTATCCCGCATTCAAGGAAAACGTCGAGGCAATCCTGCCCTGGACGGGTGTGATGAAACGGGGGCTTGTCTTTGAGGCCCTCTTGCGCTTCATGGATCAGCAACGGCGAAATAACTTCTACTTCTTCGAGAAATGCACGGAAGGCCGCGGGAACATTTCCATGGGATTTATCCCGTTCGAGAATCTCGGAACGCTGGAACTCGGCGGACAAACCGGAAACGTGGGCAAGGAGATCTATGGAGCCGGTGAGTGCATTTGGATGTATCTCATGTTTGAGGCCCTGGGTCAGGTGAGTGACCGCGAACTGATGCTGGTGAATCTCGACTTGCTGGATATCTTCGATGCTAAGGATTTCCCCCCTCGTCGGCTTAACTTCATTCTTTATAACCCGACATCACAACACCGACGTGCAACCATCAGCATCCCGCCGGCAAACGGTGGAAGCGTCCGAATAATTCAGAACGGGACGGAAGTGTCAAACAAATTAAACGTGCCCCCACGAGCGATCTTCCGATTTGTCGTGGAGTTTGACAGCGATTCGTGGTGAGTCCCCGAAATGAAGAACTTGGTTTCCGCCAAATGGAGAAGGGACTGATATTCATGCAGAGGATGTTTTGGCCCGCCCGCATCGCTTTCTTCGGCGCGATTGCTATAATCGCCACCGCTGCGACCACACACGTCAGAATGCCTTTCGGAACGTGGGAACGGGTTTCAGATCAACCAATCATCACTCCGCAAGGTAACGGGTTCGAATCCGCGGGCACATTCAACCCCGCAGTGGTGAAATACGATGGCAGGTTTGTGATGCTCTATCGTGCTCAGGATAGCCACGGCAAATCATCTCTGGGTTACGCCACGAGTGGTGACGGCGTCCACTTTGTGCGGCAATCAAATCCCGTCATGGTTGCCGAGGCCCCCTATGAGATGGGTGGCGGCGTGGAAGACCCCCGATTGGTGAAAATCGGGGACACCTTCTATCTGACTTATACGGGCTATAACAATGAAGGCGGCCAAGGCATGCATGCGAGTGGCGCAGTCCATGGCGATGCGCAGCTTTGCCTGGCAACTTCTACCGACCTGATCCACTGGAAGCGCCAGGGCGTCATCATGCCGGCTTACAAGGGCAAATGGAACGTCGGGTGGACGAAGTCAGGAGCCATTGTCCCGGAAAGAATTAATGGCAAGTACTGGATGTACTATCTCGCCGATGCTGCCAACCAAACGACCCAGATGGGCATTGCCTATTCGACAGACCTTTTCCACTGGACGGATGCACTCGATCATCCGGTGCTCGTCAGCCGCCCGAAAATGTTCGATTCGCAGGTTGTCGAACCCGGTCCGGCGCCGCTCATCACTCATAACGGGATTTTCCTGATCTACAACGGAGCGGATGATAAGAATGTCTATCGGACTGGATGGGTGCAGTTTGATAAGAATGATCCGACTAAAGTTCTGGCGCGGGCTCAGGTGCCAATCTTTGAACCCGTCCAAGCGTGGGAAAAAGTTGGGCAAGTTCCAAACGTTGTGTTTGTCGAGGGTATGGTGCGCAACGGCAATCGCTGGCTTTTCTATTATGGCGGCGCCGACAAGTACGTCGGGGTGGCGTCTGCTGCGGTTCGCTAGATGAAAGCGCTCGGCCTTAGCTGACCTGGAATTCGGACCCCAGGGCGCCCACGTGCGTGCAGCTTGCCAGCAGCTTTTTAACAGCTGTATGCCTCATCGCGAATTCAAGGACCTTTAATGGCCAGGATTTCACGCCGTCAGTTCATTGCGAGTTCAGCCGCTACCGGGTTGGCGGGAATTCTTCCGCAAGGCGCATGGAATGCGGCGGCGGAGCACTCCTCCGGTGCCCGCGTGAGTTTGAAAGCAGTTGGCGATAATCATTCCGGCTACCAGGCACACATTCTTTTCGACGGCCGACACGTCGCACGGCACAGTGGCGAAGGCGAGTTTTCCGCCTTTTTTCAAAATGGCGATCGTAGCCTCGAAGACCGTGTACAACACTGGCGGGCCAGTTCGTGCACGGAAAGGGAAGGACAGCTGCGTTTAGCAGGCGAGTGCCAGCTTCCGAACTTGAAAGCGACGATTCTTGTGCAGGTAGAGTATCAGGTGGTTGCTCCACGCGTCGTGCGAAAACAGATCCGGCTGCATCTGGCAGATATCTATGATTTGTTCTATCAAGTAACTAATTCCCTGGAACCTTTTGAGCCCCCGGCATCCTTCTGGAGCTTCGATCAGCTCAGCTGCAAGGGCGGGCCCTTGCATGAATATTTTCCGGCAGCCGGATTCCGGTCGCATGACAATGTCACAGTCGGCCTGCTCACGGATTCAGGCTATCGCAACGGATGGAGCCGGATCATCCGGCGCGATGGAAAACCTGTGAAACCGGCGCCACACCGAATTCCGGATATTAACCTTTGTTATGTTTGCCGCGAAAATGATCGAGAGCAGCGCCGTTTCTTCCTGAGCCAGACCTTCGGCGAGGAACTCGTACGCGAGAAAAATCAGGACACTGGCGCTGCGGTGTGGTTGCCGGAGGCGTCGAATTGGCACAAACGAGGAGACCCGGGGCTGGAAGAGCACAGCGGAACAACCGTTCTGTCTCTTCCCGATTCCCAGGCCGGCGCGATTGTTCCATTTTCTGCCAAAGATTCTGAAATCTACTCATTATGTTTCAAATATCGTGCAAAGGAATCGTTCTCAGTCCAACTTTGGGACGTGAATGAGAGATTCGATAAACTGCAAAATCTCACTTTATACAACGATCGTCTTCCGCCATCTCCGGAAGCTTGGTCGGAATTTAGTGCCGATATTTTCACTCCCTCGCTGCTCGGCACTAGCGCTGCGCTCTACATCTCCATGGCGGAATCAGACCAGGATACAAAAGCGCAGCGTTTTCAGCGCCCGCTGAAGATCGAACTTCGAGATTTACAGCTTCGCCGGGTGGTCACGTATTTACAGCCGTATCATCGCCTCGAGATGGATCGCGCGCGCCAAAAGACGTCCTTCATCTTCATGGATGACGAGGTACCGGACACGCTTCGCGGTTATCGCCTCGCATCCCAGCGATATCTCGCGGATGGTCTGGCCTTCCGCGGAGGCGACACCGAAAAAGTACTCTACTCTGACCTGATGATGCTGTGTTGGTCGGCCGCGCCGGAATATCAACATCCTATGGTCGCGCCCAGTATCTGGTATAGCGCGGCGGGAGAGATGTATTTGCGCGACAGCTTCTTCGCGCTAAACGGCATTCATAACTGCGAATTAAACGAGGGCGTTTTCAATCTATGGGCGTCCAATCAAGGCGAGGACGGCGCCATCAACACTCTCGTCGAGCCGTATCTGGCTAACCTGGAGCGCAAATCGAACGATTCAACGCCCCTCTGGCTGATCTGGGCGCTGCGGAATCGCGCGCGCTTTGGGACAGAGCTGCCCATGGATAAAATTCGCAAAGCCGCGGAATACTGCTTGCAGACCTACGACCGGCGCCATGACGGAGTCTGCTGGGCGCAGTTCGTAATGGGGCAACTCGATGTCGTCAATTTCCCCGAAGGAACTTCGAAGATTTGCGAAAACCAGGGCATCCTGGCCGTGATGCTGCGTGTGATCAAGGAACTGAAAATTGCCGGGATCAGCGATGGAATTTCCGATGAATACATCACGAAGGCGGAAGAAGTGTATCAATCGTACTACGATCCGATGTTGAAGTTTGTCCGCCCGGCGAGAGACATAAACGATGCGATCGGTTTCGGCGAAATCTTCCCTGAGTTCCTTTCTCTATGGTTATTTGGACGCAAGATCCTGACCGATGAAATGCTAATCAACCATCTCGATCGCATTCCGCTGTTGCTGCCCAGCAAGACTGCTCCACATCCGGAATTAGACGGGACAGTGCGTCCGATTTTCATTGGGCTCAAGAAGGATGGCAGAGGTTGGGATTACTTCACCGACTCCTGGCACCCCATGATCAGCCAGGAACACGGCGCCAACTACGCTGATCACAACATGGATGGCATTTACTATAACGGTGGAAGCTGGCTGCGCATTGAGATATGCGGATACGTTGCAGGCAAGCTGCATGGATGGAACAAAGCCGATCAAGCCATTGCAAACAGGCTCTGGGCTGAAATCAACATCTCACCCGATTTCCCCACGAGCCAGGAATATCTCGCCACCGATCCGCGGCATCCTTTTTTTGGGTACCACCGTGTCTTTGCCTGGAACGCATTTATTTTCCAGGCGCTGGAAATCGCGGCCCTGCGCAAGTCGGAGATGGATCCTGATTATCACTCTGCTTGATTCGGCGCGGGAACGAGGACGCTGGTATGAACACTGTTATGCGCAGCAACGTAGCTGTAAGCAACTCCAATCTCGCTCAACTGGACGATTCGATTGGGCGGCCAAGCTATGATCGGGCGCAGACCATGCCGCGGCTGGTTCACATAGGAGCCGGCGGCTTCAATCGCTCACACCTTGCTGTCTACTTGGACGATCTGCTGGGCATGGCCGCCGAACCGCGCTGGGGAGAAGTGGCAGTCGGACTTCTTCCTCCCGACCGCGAAATCCACGTCGGGCTAGCCTCGCAGGACCATCTCTACAGCCTCTTGCAGATGGAGTCGGGACACGAGCGCCTGCAGGTAGTTGGCTCTCTAGTGGAGCATCTCTACGCGCCAGATCAGACTGAGGCGGTCCTGGCGCGGATGGCCGCGGCCGAGTGCGCGATTATCTCGCTCACGGTCACGGAGGGAGGTTACTTCATTGAGGATGCTACGGGACGCTTCCTCTCCGAGAACGTCGATGTGCACCACGATCTGCAGCACTCGGATGCGCCAGTCACATGGCTGGGCTATGTGGCCGAGACGGCCGAGCGTCGCAGAACTCTGGGGCGCGGGCCTTTCACAGTGCTCTCCTGTGACAATCTACAGGGCAATGGGGCCATTGCCCGCCGAGCCTTGATGGCGTTTGCCGAGCTGCGCGGCGGAGGCCTGACGCAGTGGATCGAACGAAATGTCACTTTCCCCTGCAGCATGGTGGATCGAATTACGCCGCGCACTACGCCGCAAAACCGCGCGCCCATCCTGGAGCGCTTCGGCGTCGTGGACCGCGCGCCGGTCGTTTGCGAGCCCTTCCGCCAATGGGTTCTCGAGGATGATTTTGCGGCCGGACGTCCGGCCTTCGAACATGTGGGCGTGGAGATGACCAGCGATGTGGCTCCCTACGAGAAAATGAAGATGCGTATTTTGAATGGCGGCCACTCCACGCTCGGCTATTTTGCAGACCTGCTCGGAATAGGATTCATTCATGAAGCGGCAACGGATGATCAACTGCGTCGGCTGCTGGTGGCCTATATGGACGAGGTAAAGCCCGTAGTGCCGAGCCTGCCGGGCATCGATCTCGACCTGTACGCGGCCACCGTTGTCCAAAGATTCTCCAACACGGCCATCCGCGACCAAGTGCCCCGGATCTGCTCGGAAGGCTGCGCCAAGATTGCAAAGTTCCTGGTGCCGCCGTTGGCTGATTTGTTGCGCGCCGGGAACATGCCGCGGATTCTGCCGCTGGTCATTGCTGGGTGGCTGCATTATCAGCGTGGAGTAGATGAGCAAAGCCGTGCGATGATCATGGCCGACGCCCAAGCGGCTCTGCTCAAGCCATTTGTCGAGGCCGGCTGCGTAAACGCACGATTGGTGCTTGTAGAACCCGCTGTCTTTGGCTCGCTTGCCGCGGAGTTTCCCGCCTGGGCTTCGCGGGTTCAGCAATATCTTGAACTCCTTCGGGCGCGCGGCGTTCGCTCCACCATCGCCAGCGTGCTCAACGGCGCCGTCGCGCCTTGAACTGTACCAACAGGACGCGCGACTCGCCTTCTGGGAGCCAACACGATGCGAGAAGGAGAAACACACGGACGATGATCGGCTCACAGCAAGCCCCTACTGACGCCAAGACAACTCTAGTCGCCAGCACAACTCTTCCTGAAAGGCTGGGGATGCATCCCGCATTGGCCATCGGTTATCTTGGCCTCTTGCTGTTCATGATCGGCGATGGCGTCGAGGCCGGATTCCTTTCCCCTCTTCTCATTGATCAGCACTTCAGTACGGAGCAGGTGGCGCTAGTCTTCACCGTCTATGGCGCGACTGCCGCGCTCGCCTCCTGGATGAGCGGAGCACTCACTGATATCTTTGGACCGAAGAAGGTCATGTGGGTCGGCCTGCTAATTTGGCTGAGCCTCGAAATGCCCTTTCTTCTCGGCGGCATTGCGCACGCGAACTACTCGATCATTATCGTCAGCTACGGCGTGCGCGGGCTAGGCTATCCCCTGTTTGCCTACGGCTTCCTCTGCTGGGTAGCCGCGGTCACGCCCGAGCGTTACCGGGCCACGGCCATCGGATGGTTCTGGTCGGCGCGCACCGGTGGCTTGCCAACGTTGGGTGCATTGCTCGCCAGCTTGGCGGTGCCGATAATCGGCGGATATAAAACGCTTTGGGTCTCGGTCGTTTTTGTGGCTGTTGGCGGCCTAATCACCCTGCTGGGCGTGAAAGAGGAACACGGCAATCTGCCGCTGGCTACCTCCGGGGAGAATCCATTGCGGATGTTGCTGCGCGGCGTTTCGATCGTGTGGAAACACCCTAAGGTTGGCCTGGGCGGTATTGTGGCTACCATCACTACCACCTCGGAGTTCGGTTTTCTCGTCTTCCTGCCCATCTACTATATGCGCACGGTGGGCTTCACGCTCAGCCAGTGGCTACAGATCCTGAGCATTATGTTCGCCACCAATGTTGTGGCTAATCTCTTCTGGGGATGGGTTGGCGACAAGGTCGGCTGGCGGCGCACGATCACCTTTGCCGGCGCCTGCGGTTGTGCACTTACAACCCTCGGGCTCTTTTATGTTCCCTATCTCTTCGGCGCCAACTATGCGCTCGTGATGGCCGCCGGGATGGCCTACGGCATTGCGCTGGCGGGATTCGTGCCCATCGCCGCCATCATGTCCATCTTGGCACCGGAGTCGCAAGGCGCAGCCATGTCGATTATGAATTTGGGCTCGGGATTGAGTACCTTCCTCGGGCCCGCCGTCGCCGGGCTTTTTCTCCCGCGGATGGGCGTCTCCGGTGTCATCTGGATCTTTGCCGGCATGTACCTTGTCTCCGCCATCATTAGCTACCAGTTGAAACTACCGGGAGTTCATCCCCTGCGGTAGAGACGCTTAGTCCGGCTAAGATCAATACCTCGTATCAGAAGTTGCCGGCGCCTTCGAGTGCTTCGCAAGCACCGGTGTGAAGTCTTCTGCAAATGCCATGTTCGAGCGAACGAGAGATAGAGTCGCAGCCTTCTCTCCCTCAGCCTGCTTCTGGTGCAGCCAGTTGCATCTGCTGTAAACGCCCAACGCGAGAGAACTGCCCGCATCGAGAGTTGTGTGTCTGGTGAAAAGGCTCGGCACTCATTTCCGAGAATCGGTGTGTAGATGGAGTGCCGAGCACACGTACTCAATTGGCAACATTCCCTTGCGCAAGGAGCATTGCTTCCACCTTCGCAGCCGCCTCATCCTGCATGTGCGGAAGCACATGAGCATAAGTATCGAGCGTAAAGGCTGCGCTGGCATGTCCCAATTGCTCCGACACAACCTTTGGAGGCACTCCTGCAGCCAATGCCAAAGTGGCAGCTGTGTGACGCAGACCATACAGCCTTATCCGTGGCAAGCGGGCTAATTCAAGAATGCTCTTGAACTGCTTCGCAAGAGAGCCGGAATTGATTGGGTGTCCCGACACCGTTTTGAACACCAGGTCAACGGCTTCAGGGCCGGAGTTGTTCACTGGCAAAGAACGCAAATTCCCAAGCGTTGCGACAATCCAGTTCTGCAGTTTGATTATTCGGCGACTCCGCGAGCGCTTGGTATCAGCGAAGGACCACCGCCCGTTCAGTCGTCGAAGACTCCGAACAACGCTCACCGTTTGTCGCGTCCAGTCCAGGTCCTGCCATTTCAACCCCAAGTACTCACTTGGACGCATCCCCGTGGTGAGAGCAACCGCGAGCACTGCGCCATACGGTGTAGCCAGGGCTGACCGCAGAAGGTCCGCGCCTGCTCCAAAGTTAGCACCCGGATTTCTCCTTTGGGCTGCTGCGGCAGTTTAAGGCCATCAGCTGGGTTTTCGAGCAATAATCGCCAGCGCACGGCCTGGCGCAGCGCAGACCCTACAATTGCGTGGGTGTAGCGAATGGTCCGAGCAGACAGGCCGAGCTCTATCATCTGCTGGTACGTCGTTTGAAGGTCCAAAGGACGCATCCCCGCCAATACTCTCTCACCGAGCATGGACCGGACATATCGTCGCAGCATTCCGTCGTAATCCTGGTAGGTCTTTTCTCGTACTCTGGGTTTCACTGCCGTCTCGATCCACCGATCAAGATATTCGTTGAGCGTAATTTTCGCCCCTTCCAAGTCACGACCCAAGTCGCGTTCGCGCAACTTCTTCGTCAAATATGCTTGCGCTTCCCGCATGGGACTGTGGATCGTTCGGTTGTGGTAGTTGCGTTTCTTGGTTTCGCGATCGCGGCCTAGATAGACCCTGATGAGCCATCTGCGGTCGCCTCGTGCGATGATTTGGCCAACTTTGCGAGCCATAGAGTTTCCTCCTTGGCTCGCAACTGAGGCACACAACTGACGCACTGATGCGGCATGAAAGCACGGATATTTAGGTTGATTGAACAAAGGATGGCTTATGGGCCGCAAGTCAGATCGACAGTTTCCGAATCTGTGTACCCTCCGAAATCTGGCACACAATTCGCACACAGAATTCGAAATAAATTTTGGTCCAACTTCCGAATAGCCGACCAACCGGGATTTGTTGCGGTCGCGGCACCGATCCGGCGTTCACATTCCTTTAACGCTACCGGAGCAAGAGTTCCGAATCCAAGAGTCGAGCACGCACAATACGAACGCAGCTCTTCATTGACTACGGTCTGCCTCGTCCATAAGATGGACCGACTGTAAAGTTGCTATTCCTCATGATCGGCCAAACCATTTCTCACTATCGCGTTATCGAGAAAATTGGTGGCGGCGGTATGGGCGTGGTTTACAAAGCGGAAGACACGCGCCTGCACCGCTTTGTCGCGCTCAAGTTCCTGCCCGACGATCTTGCCCGGGACGCACAAGCCCTCGCCCGCTTTCAGCGCGAGGCGCAGGCCTCTTCTGCGTTGAATCATCCGAACATTTGCACGATCTATGACATCGGCGACCAGGACGGCAAGGCGTTCATTGCCATGGAGTTTCTGGATGGCGCAACCCTGAAACACCGCATCGGCACGAAACCTATGGACCTGGAGGCGCTGCTGGACCTGGGAATTGAGATCGCCGACGCGCTCGATGCGGCGCACTCCAAAGGGATCGTTCATCGCGACATCAAGCCGGCGAACCTGTTCGTGACCGAGCGCGGACACGCCAAGATTCTTGATTTCGGATTGGCCAAGACACGCCCGTCTGCGACCCCAGACGGCGCAACCATTGCCAGCGCTGCAGATCCGCATCTCACTAGTCCGGGGAGCACTCTGGGAACCGTCGCCTACATGTCTCCCGAGCAGGCGCTGGGTAAAGACCTCGACGCCCGCACCGATGTGTTTTCTTTCGGGACAGTCCTGTACGAAATGGCAACCGGAACGCTGCCCTTCCGCGGAGATACCACCGCCGCGATTTTCGATTCCATGCTGCACAAGGAGCCTGCGCCACTGCTACAGCTCAAGCCCGAGCTTCCGCCGGAGTTGGAACGCATCATTCGCAAGGCCCTGGAAAGAGATCGCGAGATTCGCTATCAGAGCGCCGCGGAAATCCGCGCAGATTTGAAGGGCCTGAAGCGCGACAGCACGTCGGGCAGAGTGAGCGTTGCGGTCGCCACTGCCACGCTACCTGCAGAACCCAAGCTTCGCTGGCCGTGGGTCGCCGCAGCAGCGGCAGGGTTGGCACTGGCAGCGGCCGCTATCTGGTTCGTCGTACCGGCAAGTCTTCCTAAGGTCCTGGGCATCGCGCAGATCACCCACGACGGTTACCCCATGGGAAATATGCTGACTGATGGGGCGCGTGTCTATGTCACTCAGTGGCGTCCTGAGGGTCTGGTATTAGCCCAGGTTTCCACGAGCGGAGGCGAGACTTCGTCCATTCCGTCGCCAATCAAGAACATGTGGATCGACGACATCTCCCCCGACCATTCCCAACTCTTGGTCAACTCAGCGGAGGGCACGGGAAGCAGAGAAACTCCCTTCTGGATTGTGCCCTTGCCTGCCGGTTCTCCTCGTCGTCTGGGTGACCTCACGGGCCGCGATGCGAACTGGTCGCCTGACGGGCGGCAACTCGTGTTCATCAAGGCGTCCGATTTGTATCTGGCGAATGCCGATGGAACGGGCTCGCACCGTGTGGTATCAGTGCCCGGTTCCCCCTTCGGCGCCGGTTTCTCTCCCGATGGAAGACGTATTCGGTTCTCTCTTCATGACCAGGCGAATACTAATTCATTGTGGGAGGTCCGCACCGACGGATCCAATCTGCATCAACTGTTGAAGGGATGGCGTACTCCACCCAGCGAATGCTGTGGACGATGGACACAGGATGGACGCTACTACCTGTTCGAAAGCGGGGAAGGGCAGGCCAATAATATTTTTGCCCTCGCCGACTCCACCAGTATTTTCCGCAAGGCTTCCGCGATCCCCACCCAACTGACAACCGGCCCCATCTTGTACTCTACCGTTCTGCCGGACATTAATGGCCGCAGGTTATTTGTACAGGGTATTCAGCCGCGCGGGGAACTCGTCCGCTACGACGCCGCGATGAAACAATTTGTCCCCTTCCTCGGAGGAATATCCGCCACTGACGTGGCCTTCTCCCGCGACGGAAAGTGGGCCGCGTACACCACAATTCCTGACGGTACTCTTTGGCGCAGCCGCGTGGATGGCAGCGATCGGCTCCAGCTTACCTATGCGCCGGCAGTGGCTTCACTTCCGAGCTGGTCTCCGGACGGCACCCAAATCGCTTACATCTCCGCTCAAGTCGGAAAGCCATGGAAGATCTTTCTGGTTTCCGCGCAGGGCGGCTCGCCTAAGGAGCTATTGCCGGAAAACGTTGCTGAAATAGATGCTACCTGGTCTCCGGACGGCACGCAGCTTGCCTTTGGGCGCCTCTCCTCCTTGAATACCGGAACCATCGATATTCAACTGGTGGATATGAAAACCCGCCAGGTCTCCACCTTTCCGGACTCCAAGGGCCTGTTTTCCCCGCGCTGGTCTCCCGATGGCCGGTATCTGTCGGCGACCAGCGCCGAGGGCTCACACAGGCTCATGCTTTACGATTTCCGCGCGCAAAAGTGGTCGGAGTGGCTAGCCGGAATCAATAACATTAATTATCAGTATTGGTCGTCGGACAGCCGCTATGTCTATTACGACAACTTCGCTACAGAGAATCCCCAGTGCCACCGCGTCAAAGTTGGAGAAAGCCGGCCCGAGGATCTGTTCAGTTTGAGCGGCATCCATCGGTATTTCGGGACCTGGGGATCGTGGAGTGGCATGGCGCCCGACGACTCGCGGCTTTTTGTGCGCGACGCGAGCACCCAGGATATCTATGCGCTGGATGTGGACCTTCCCTGAGAAGTTGCAGCAGCGCTGGATGGGGCGGGCGCCCTCTTCAGACTTCGGGGCTAATCAGCCCTATCCCATGTGAGCGTGCAAGCGCAACGCAGTTGGATGAGTCTCCGGCGACTGATCGCTCCTGGTTCACGGCCAATGCGTAAAGTCGTGAGGTAGGCAGACCATCGTAGCGCGGTCTAAGGACCGCGAACGATGTCTCGGAAGCGTAGCTCGAAACGAACTCGCCCAAACCCCAAAGCAGTTCTTCGCCTACCCGATTTGGATCAAGCAAAATCCGCCGTTCTGAACAGCCTGACCTCTGCAGACGCGCACTGCGGTTATCGGCTCGCCATTGAAGAATTCATGGAGTGGTACTGTTCGGAGCCGAGGCTCTCGTTCAGCAGGACCGTTGTGCTCCGCTATCGAATTCATCTCGAATCGCGAAATCTCGCTCCGGGGACGGTCAATCTTCGATTAGGAGCCGTTCGCCGCTTGGCCTATGAGGCCGCTGATTGTGGTCTCCTGAGCCCTGACTAGCTGCGGGCATCCAACGAGTGAAGGGCGTTAAGAAGATTGAGGTGAGGCTCGGTAACTGGCGCACCGCCGAACAGTCGCAGAGACTGTGGCAGGTTCCCGGCGGCGAGCACTTGAAGGAAAAACGTGATCGAGCACTTCTGGCTGTCTTACTTGCCTGTGGCCTGCGGCGGCATGAGGCAGTTCGGCTAACTTTCGGCCACATTCAGCAGCGTGAAGAACACTGGGCCATTGTCGATCTGAGAGGAAAGGCAGGGCACACCCGCACCATCCCCAATCCGATCGTTCTTCTTCTTGGCCGCGGCGATGGCGCGCAGCATCAGCGGATGCGCCACCTTCACCTGCTGCGCGTGCGGAAGCAGATGATCGTAGATCCAGCCGGTGAAAATCGTGGCTTCCATGGCCATCGTCCGTGGTTGTGGAAGGGTCTTGATCCAGCTATCCAGTTCGCGTCGCGTCGCTCCCACCTTGCCTTCTTGATGGACCTGCCCGCTCGCATCTTTGACGCAGTAGCTGATCGTCTTCTTGTGAACATCCAGCCCGATGTAATACATAATGTCCGTTGAGGAGCCTCCGTGGTTGTTCTCTGAATCAACGTTCCGTTGAGTTCAGCCTTTTGTACACCACGCGCTCCTCGCTAGACTTAGCATTCAAACA
>JBAWBG010000334.1:0-32781 GCA_049589695.1 Candidatus Sulfotelmatobacter sp.
ATGGCCTTTTGCAATGGCTGCCTAGCAGTTTCCGCTTCAATGGCCAACAATTCGTGCAATGCCACGATTGGTGAGGATTGCCGGTCGGCTTGTTTCATCCTCAGGTGTCACCGGCAGTACCGGTGAGTTGGAAGAACTAGTAACCAGAATGCGCTGGCGCTTTTTCACCCCGCTTTACTGCGGTTTCCTGCTTTGGCAAGGATCTGCCGCGCTCCTTGGGGTGCGGCATGTCCCAAGGTAGTGACCTTAATACCGCGAACCTCTTGATAATTGACGAAAAAAGCCCCGATCTGTTGAAGCAGTTTCGGATTCATATCTTTGATAGTTTTGATTTCGGAATAAAGCAGTGACTGCTCTGCCACGGCGACCAGGCGATCATTGCGATTTTTCTGGCCTTTCTCCTCTTGCTCCGATTCGATAGCTCCAATCAGCCTGCATTCGACCAGGCAGCCCGGGAAGAGCGGCTCGTCGCTAAGAACGAGTACGTCCAAGGGATCTCCGTCGTCGGCCTTTGTGAAGGGAACAAAGCCAAAATCATAGGGGAACATCATTCCCTCGGGCATCACTTTTGAGAGCTTAAATTTCCGGCTCGAAGGATCGTACTTGATCTTGTTTCTGCTGCCTTTTGGAGTCTCGATGATGACGTCGATCCGGCCAAAGGCGTGCGACGAGCCTTTCTTAGCGGTCGTTACGAGTTTGCGCTTGTCGGTCAAATAGCCTCCTTCTTTGTAAAGCAACTCAAGCAACGAGTGCAGCGGTGGCTAACCATACCGGTTCTGCGGGTCCGCGCTGGCGATGCCTCTTACTGCGCCTATCTCCGCTCTCGGGCATCCGCAAGAATTGCTTTCTCATGGCCTCGGCTAAATCCAGGCCATTTCGGTACTTCGTCTCCACAGTCCTCCGTAGTTCGGATATAAGTCCACAATTTGCACCGTGATCGAGCACCTCTCCCGCTATGGCAACCAGTTCTTCCCAATCATGCCATTCGCCTATGGCGTCCTTCACTTCGCCCAAACGCTGGACAAATTCCTGTTGATCGGAATCTTCAGCCATTTGCGACAGGTTTCGTAGTTCCTTCACTTTCAGGCGATACGGGTGCAAGTTCGTCTTCCCCAAGCGCGTGGGCTGTGTTAAGCCGGCAAGCAGCTTTAGTGCCGAAGCCGCCACCTCGGCGGACAGCGATTCTCGGTTCGGATCCTTCTTCCCATTCGAGGGCAAGACTTTAACCATCCGTCTGGAAGTCCGCTTCAATCTCCTGTTTAGTTCCGACGCATATTGTTGTCTCGCGGAGTCAAACTTCTTGGCATATTTCTGACGTTGCGCTCCGAGATGCTCGAGCAGTTGGACAGAGCATTCCTTTTCTTTCTCGAGATGGGGTACACCTAATAGATAGTCGGTGAGAACGTCCATGTCTCGCACCTTGCCTGCCCGTTTTCGCAGCCGCGAAAGCTCCTTCAAAATTCGCCGGCAGTTATTTCCGGAGTCGAGTGAGAGAGCCTCTAGGGTGGCCTCGATGCGACGCGAATTGGTCCGGAAATCGTGAACGTCGTCAGCGCCTGGCGTAGCAGGCATTTTCTTGAGAAGCTTGCGCAGCTTCCGCACAGGTTTTTCGGCTCTATCGACATCCAGTGCCATAACTACCCCTACTCAGATTCACGCTGCTAAGGACCTCTCGGCTGCCGGTTCCAATTTGACCTTTATCCATCCGGGCTTTCGTTCGTCGAATGCTTTGTAGGCCTCGATCGCGGAGGTCATGGGTTCCCTCTGCGTAAGAATTTCCGCAGGGTTGAGGCTCCTGCTTCGGACGAGCTCAATCAAATGCGGGAGATAACGTCTGTGATTGCAATTGCCCATAGTGACCGTGAGATTTTTTTCCATGGCGTCGCCGATAGGAAACGAATCAACTTCACCATAGACGCCAATGATCGATACCGTTCCGGCCTTCGCTACCGCTTCCACGCTCCAGGAAAGAACAATTGAAGGCGCATCGCCGGGCTCCCAGTTGCCATTCTTAGGATTGGCTTCCGGAGCAATTTTCTCTTTCTCCTTCGCGTGCTCCTTGGCTGCTGACTTGGCTGCCGGACCGGAGTGTGGCCGATTCGCGTCAACACCCACAGCATCGATTACCCTGTCCACTCCAATACCGGATGTCAATTCCTTGATGGCTTTGATAGGGTCTTCGGCATTGAAGTCGATGACCTCGGCGCCCTGTGCCTTAGCCATTTCCAGTCGGGACGGAATTGTGTCAATCGCAATAATCCTGCCGACATCAAACAACTTTGCGCAGGCGACACAAAACTGCCCAACGGGCCCGAGACCGAATACCGTGATAGTATTTCCTGGCTTTATTTGGGCGTTCTCAGTGGCCATGTATGCAGTTGGGACGATATCGGAGAGGAGGATGGCCTGGTCATCGTCCACTTCATCCGGTAATTTCACCAAGCCCACGTTTGCGAATGGAACGCGCGCCTTTTCGGCCTGCAAGCCATCAAAAGGCCCGGTGCTTTTCGGACCCCCGAAAAATGCAGTTCCGGCATCTGGACCGTTGGGATTAGCTTTGTCACACTGCGCGTAATAACCGGCTCGGCAATAAGAACAGTTTCCGCATCCAATCGTCGAAGGGATAACAACACGGTCCCCCGGAGAAAGATTTCTCACGCCCTTACCAACCTCTTCGATAACGCCAACTCCTTCGTGGCCGAGAATTGTGCCTTTTTGCATTCCCGACAGAGTGCCGCGAATCATGTGCAGGTCGGTTCCGCAGATGGCGCTCGCGGTCAATGCCACAATGGCGTCGGTGGGTTCTTTAAGGTTCGGCTCCTTGACGTTTTCTAAGCGAATATCGCCAATTCCATGGAATACGACTGCCTTCATTGGGAATCTTCCTCTTTATTATTCATCACCCGGCCCGCACAACGGGATTTCGTTTAGATGTCACAATTCTTTGTAGAGTTTGATGGAAATTAGTGAAGGTCGGTAGTCGTATGTTAGCGTGTCTCAAGCAATGCTGATTTCACAAGGTGCACAACTATCGGAGAGCGCTGGTCATCTCAGATCCGGACGGGCGCTTGCGATTAGTCCTGTGCGATATGGACAATTCTCTGGCAATTTATCTGCACGACCATTTGGCAGGCGCCGCGCTCGCGATAGACCTTTTGGAAGCGCTTCGGAAAAAATACCCGAGTGATCCGCTCGGTGATTTTGCGGCGTCGATATTGAACGAGGTTGAGGCGGACCGCATCACGCTGAAGAACATCGCTGACCGGATTGGCACAGGGTCTGACAAGCTAAAAGAATTGAGTGCCTGGATGAGTGAGAAGGTCAGCCGGATCAAGCTCACTCGTGATAGTCACAGCCTCGCTACGTTCGAAGCGCTGGAATTCCTGGCATTGGGGATACTTGGCAAGCTCGCCCTTTGGGACACATTGAAGGCGTTACAGGAAGTAGATTCGCGCCTTCAGGGCATGAACTTTGACCACCTGGCCACCCGCGCGCGGACGCAACACCATCAAGTCGAGGAACGGCGTCTGGCAGAGGCAATAATCGTTCTCGCGCGACGCTGATCGCGAGCACACCTAAGCGCTCCGCTCGTCCTCCTCATCTTCCTCATGGAATGGGTCCGATACGGCGAAGATAGGCTCCGATTGTTTCGCAGAAGTGATTCTCCAATTGTCTGCGGGATTGCTTTCCGGAATCCAAGCGGGAATTGCCATTAACAGATGCAAACTGAGTGCATCCGCGTAGGCTTCATAGGACGCGCCCAACTTGGTTATATCCTGTTCCCTGAGTAATCGCGAGTCGAGTACCGCGTCGGCGTCATTAATGATTTCCCGGGTCTTGTCGAACGCTGCGTGGCTGAGTCTATCGCGCCCGTTTGGGTGTGGCTTAATGCCCAAGACTTTGCAGCTATCAATAAGAGCATGTCTTGCCATCGCGAAAGTCGCTTCCGCCTGGTGCTTCAATTCGTCCTTGGCGCTCAGGAAAACGAGCGCACTTGTGTCGGTAATAGCGACGAGAGCTCCTATCCATGATTGGTTCAAGTGTTGCGACCGAAAGTAGGCGAGCATCGGATACGACAGCTCATCCTGCAACAAATCCGCTGCCCACTCTTCCCAAGCGGCAAGTTGGCGTTCGAGCTGCCGTGGATATTTGCCTTGCCGGGCAATCAGTTCGCCGGCTGAAGGCGGCGAGCCGGCGCGAGCATCCAGTAGAGATATATGAAGCTCACGGCGTGAAAACGACTGGTAAAACACCGGCAAATAGCCGATCACTAGAGCCAGAAAACTAAATCCGAGCCCGGCTTCGGAGATTGTGATCCATCGCGAAAAGCCATGCGGCATGTCGCCTGCTCCCACGGTAAGAAAACTTGCCGCGCTGTGGTACAGCGCATCCCCGAAGGAATGCATGCCTCCATTGTTCGATGTCGCCGACCACCCAATTAATGCAAAGCCGAGAATGAGACCAACCGCCCAGAAGAAGAACAGCAGCAGGAGTGAAAGCGGACCATAAATTCCAAGAAAGCTCTCCCGCCGTTGTCCGGATTCGATTCGTCGTCCGATTGTCGCAAAGATTGGCCAGGTCGATTGATAAAAAAAGCGCGTAATCCTGAACTCGCCCCGAGCTCTCCTTGCCAGAACCACTGCCTTGAAGACATCGACCAGCAGAAGAACGATCAATGCCAATCCGAATGTACTAACAAAGGCACGCATATGATGAATTGCCCGATTGGATTCTCCTCGCGTGGTGAAGGGTTGCAGTCCGTTAAGTGCTCGCCAACTCTATCTATCGTTCGAGCATCACAGGAGCGTATTTTTTAACATTATTCATGGCACGGCGGAGTCGCTTTGGTACCTTCTAACGAAACGTCTCACCTGGCTGCATGTAATTGTTGGCCAGTTATTTTGTGCCTCGTTCTCGTCGGCGGACTCGCGGGCGAAGGTAATGCTTTCGCTCAAAGCTCCTCGATGCTCCAGCCTACGATCGAGCGCAATTACCAATCCCATCCGTATCAAGGCCAGCTTGAGGCTGACGACGGGCAATGGATACGCCCCGCCAAGGACTACGCCAGCACGCGCTACAGCTCACTCGATCAGATTAACGGCAGCAATGTGAAAACTCTGAAGCTGGCGTTTACCTTCTCGACGGGAATGACTCACGGGCACGAAGCAGCCCCACTGATCGTCAATAACACGATGTACGTCGTCACTCCCTTTCCCAACAATCTCTATGCGCTCGACCTTACCAAGCCCGGAGCACCGATGAAGTGGGTGTATGAGCCGTTGCCAACGCCCGCATCGCAGGGAGTGGCCTGCTGCGATGTAGTCAACCGCGGCGCATCCTATGACGACGGAAAGATTTACTACAACACCTTGGATAATCAAACCGTGGCGGTCGATGCCAACACCGGACGGGAAGTATGGAAAACGCGGGTGGGTGATATCAATAAAGGCGAAAGCATGACCATGGCTCCGCTGGTGGTCAAAGGAAAAGTTCTGGTCGGCAACAGCGGCGGCGAATTTGGCGTTCGCGGCTGGTTGGCTGCGCTGGATGGAAAGACAGGAAAGATAGTTTGGCGAGCCTATACGGCCGGTCCGGATAAAGACCTATTGATTGGATCACGATTCAAACCGTTTTATCCGCAAGATAGAGGCCAGGATTTGGGTGTGAAAACCTGGCCTCCGGATTCATGGAAAATCGGTGGCGGCACCGTGTGGGGATGGATTTCGTATGATCCACAGCTCAACCTTATTTATTACGGCACCGCGAATCCTGGCCCTTGGGACGCTGACGCACGTCCCGGGGACAATAAGTTTACTTCCGGAATCTTCGCCCGCGACCCGGATACAGGCGAGGCCATCTGGTTCTATCAGTTCAGTCCTCATGACCTATACGACTATGACGCGGTGAACGAAAACATTCTGATCGATCTTCCGATCAAAGGGCAAAACCGGAAGGTCCTGGTGCATCCGGATCGCAACGGGTACGTCTATGTGATGGATCGCACGACGGGAGAAGTCTTATCCGCGAATGTTTTTGCCCCCATCACGACCAGCCGCGGCGTTGATCTGAAAACGGGACAGTTGCAATACGTGGAGGAGAAGCGCCCGATTACGGGAAAAGTAGTACAAGGCTTGTGTCCGGCTTCACCAGGCGCCAAGGATTGGCAGCCTTCCGCTTTTTCTCCCCACACTGGGCTGCTTTATATTCCGCATAACCATCTTTGTATGGATGAAGAAGACCTGACGCCCAACTATATTGCTGGTACTCCTTATGTCGGCGCGAACGTGCGCATGTACGACGGGCCGGGAGGGTATGGTGGCGAGTTCACTGCATGGGATCCAGTCGAAGGCAAAGTGGTGTGGACAAATCAAGATCGCTTTCCGGTATGGAGCGGTGCGCTCGCGACCGCCGGCGACGTCGTTTTCTATGGCACGCTCGACGGATGGTTCAAAGCTGTCGATGCACATAGTGGAACATTGCTCTGGCAATTCAAGACCGGCTCCGGAATTGTCGGACAACCCACTACCTATAAAGGACCAGACGGAAAGCAATATGTCGCAATCTTGTCAGGGGTCGGGGGCTGGGCCGGAGCCATCGTGGCCGGAGGCTTGGATGCGCGCGATGAATCCGCCGCGTTAGGATTCGCGAACGCCATGAAGGACTTGCCTCACTACACGAATAAGGGAGGCATGCTTTATGTGTTCGCTCTTCCTTAAGTTCTGTGCGGGTTTCACGATTTTGCTTTCTGGGATCGTGGCGATGGGGCAGAGCCGCGAACTTCGCGTGTGCGCCGATCCGAATAACATGCCGTTTTCGAACATGGAACAGAAGGGCTTTGAGAATCGAATCGCGGCCCTGGTTGCCGAGGATCTACCCGCACGGCTCACTTACGTGTGGCAAAGGATGGGACGCGGTTTCGTGCGGGAGTATCTCAATGGGTCACGATGTGACCTGCTGATCGGAATTCCAAGCGGCTATCGTTCAGTTCTGACAACGAGCCCGTACTATCGGTCCACGTATTTATTTGTCTCACGCCGCGCTCAGCGATTGGACTTCGCAGCGGGATTCAACTCGCCGGATCTTCACCGACTGAAGATTGGCGTCCAGGTTTTAGACGAGGAATACACGCCTCCCGGCGAAGCTCTGGCCAGACGTGGTTTGCAAGGTGCAATTGTCGGTTTCGATACAGCAGGCGATGGCGCTGATTCGATTGTGGAAGCGGTTGCCGACCGTCAAGTAGATGTCGCCGTGGTCTGGGGTCCGCTGGCCGGCTACTTTGCACAGAAATATCGTGGCAGTCTGATGCTTACTCCGGTTGAACCTGAAGTCGATCCGCCTGGATTGCTTTTTACTTTCGCGATTTCGATGGGAGTCCGCAAGGGAAATGTTTCCTTGCGAAACGAGGTAGAAGCGATTCTTTCTAAGCGCGAGTCTGAGATACACGGCATCCTCGATCAATACGGAGTTCCGCAACTACCGCTTGCCTCGACAGCCAGCAGTTCGGGTGGAGTGAACTGATGCGCTTGCGTCTGCAACTCGGCTTGCTGCTTGCGACCGCAAGCCTGTTGTTATCGTGTGAGCGCGAAGACCGAATCCTGCGACAGCCTCCGCCTGCCAATGACATCCTGAACACCATTCAGATTAGCGGCCTCAACCCAGGTGCGAACTCCATTCCTACACCGCCGAGTTCCAACATGTACCAGGAGAGCGCTTATGCCGTCTCCGAAGGGCAAAAACTTTTCGAGCAATACAACTGCGTAGGTTGTCACGCGCACGGTGGAGGCGGAATTGGACCGCCATTGATGGATCGCGACTGGATTTACGGTAGTGAGCCGGGAAATATCTTTGCGACCATCATGCAAGGAAGGCCAAATGGGATGCCGTCTTTTCGCAATCGCATTCCTGAATATCAAGCGTGGGAACTTGCTGCTTATGTTCGTTCGCTGGCTGGGTTACTGCCCAAAGGGGTTTCTCCTAATCGCCCCGATCAGATGAATGTCAAACCATCGGAGTCGTCCACTCCCGTACAAAAACCTACCGGAATTACCGGCGTTCCGGAGCAGCCGAAGTGAACTCAGAATTCAGCTTCGTGCCCTTACATTTGCTGGCCCAGGCTATGCCGTTGAATCCCGGACGCCATCACATGTTGCATCCCGCGGCCCCGCAAGCCGGCAACATCGAATGGTTGTACTGGGTCATGTTCTGGATCCTCTTCGCGGTTTTTGTTCTCATGATCGCGGCATTCGCCCGGGCTGGCGCAAAGAGTCACGTTGTCGCCACTCATCCTCTTCCCATCCTCGAAAAAGACGAAGAGGGCGATCGCCGTGCCGGCTGGGCCGTTGGCTCCGCGATTGGCATCACCGTCATAACGTTATTCGTCATTCTTGTGCTGAGCGTGGTGACGGGCAAGCGTGTCGAAGGACTGACTTCCAAGAATCCAGTCACGATCCAAATCACAGGTCATCAGTGGTGGTGGGAAATTACCTATCCAAATTCCCAGGCGGATCAGACTCTTACGACCGCCAATGAAATTCACATTCCAATCAACACTCCCGTCGTTGTCCTCACGAATTCCTCAGATGTGATTCATAGCTTTTGGGCACCCAGCATTACAGGCAAGCGCGATCTGTTGCCGGGGTATTCGTCGGCCTTCTGGTTTGAAATCGATAAAGCCGGAATTTATCACGGACAATGCGCTGAATTTTGCGGACTGCAGCATGCTCACATGGGATTCTCGATTGTTGCGGAACCGGCGGAGGAATTTCAGGCATGGCAGCAACAACAACTGAAGCCGGCCTCTGAACCGTCGAGTGCTGATGCCGTTCGTGGACGCGAAGTGTTTCTTACGCATGCCTGTCTGATGTGTCACACGATTCGTGGGACGGATGCCGGGTCTCGGTTCGGTCCCGACCTCACCCACATCGCCAGCCGGAACATGATTGCTGCCGAGACTCTGCCCAATACCGCAGGTTCGCTGGCAGGTTGGATTGTCGATCCCCAGCGCATCAAGCCAGGGACTGAAATGTCGCCAAACCCACTCGCGCCGGACGATCTCCAGTCACTGGTCGTATATCTGCAAAGTCTTCAATGAGGAGCAGGAATTTGGCAGTTGCGGAACTCATCATCGCGAACGATCAAGACACGGGCGAGTCGGAACTCGGCCAGCGTCTGGCTCGCACCTGGCGTCAACCCAAGGGGTTTTGGGGATGGTTCAGCAATACTCATCATGCAGATATCGGAATCCGTTTCATGGTGACCGCCTTCGTCTTCTTCTTGCTGGGCGGAGTGTTGGCGGCGATGATTCGGCTGCAATTGATCCGGCCGGAAAATTCTCTGATGGGGCCGGACCTCTATAACCAGGTATTCACCATGCACGGCAGCACGATGATTTTCTTGTTTGCCGTGCCCATGATGTTTCAAGGTTTTGGAGTTTACATCGTTCCGCTGATGTGCGGCGCTCGCAATATAGCCTTTCCCCGTCTGAATGCTTTCAGCTACTACCTCTATGTAGGAGGCGCTCTCGTCCTCTGGGGCGGGTTGCTAACAAACACGGGGCCTGATGTCGGATGGTTTGCTTATGTGCCACTGTCCGGGCCAGCGTATTCGCCAGGACACCGCGCGGACATCTGGTCACAGATGATCACCTTCACTGAGGTCTCAGCGCTCGGTGTGGCTATCTGCATCGCAACTACGATCTTGCGGCATCGCGCTCCGGGGATGACGCTCAATCGCATGCCCATCTTGCTCTGGGAAAAGTTGACGATCTCATTTGCTGTGATTTTTGCGATGCCGGCCGTAATGATTGCCAGCGGCTTGCTGCTGCTCGACCGTCTGGTCGGCACTCACTTCTTCAATCCCGCGGAAGGCGGAGACGTATTGCTCTACCAGCACCTGTTTTGGTTTTTCGGTCACCCCGAGGTCTACATCATCTTTCTTCCCGGCGCGGCTATCGTTTCAACGCTGGTCGAATGCTTCTCGCGCCGCCGCATTATCGGGTATACGCCAATTGTCGTGTCTGTCGTGGCTACGGGTTTTATTGGCTTCGGTGTATGGGTGCACCACATGTTTGCCACCGGTTTGCCGCAGTTGAGCGAAAGTTTTTTCACCGCGGCAAGCTTGATGATTGTGATTCCCACTGGAGTGCAATTTTTCTGCTGGGTGGCAACGATTTGGAACGGACGGCTGCAGTTTCGACTGCCCATGCTCTGGTGTTTCGGATTCTTCTTTGTCTTCTTGATCGGTGGACTATCCGGAGTGATGCTGGCTTCCGTCCCGGTGGACCTGCAGGTACATGACACCTATTTTGTAGTTGCTCACTTCCATTATGTCCTCATCGGCGGCGCTCTTTTTCCTATGTTCGCCGGCATCTATTTCTGGTTTCCGAAGATCACGGGACGAATGGCTAACGCAAGACTGGGAAGCTGGCATTTCTGGCTCTTCTTCATCGGCTTCAATATCACGTTTTTCACATTGCATTTTCTCGGATTACGCGGCATGCCGCGCCGTGTCTATACCTACGGCCCTGATATGCATTGGCAGGGGCTGAACCTACTCGCCTCTAGTGGTGTGATCTTCATGACCGCCGGGTTGCTGGTCTTCCTTGTCAACGTTTTTCGCAGCCTGCGCGTGGGTCAAATCGCGGGAAACAATCCGTGGGGAGACGCTGGCCTGGAATGGTCAATGTCGTCGCCGCCTCCTCCTTACAACTTTCTTCATGTTCCCACCGTGAGCGGCCGGGATCCTTTGTGGGAAGACCCGCCGGATCAACCTGTAGTCGTGGGATTGCGCGACGATATTCGTGAAACTCTGGTGACCCACAGCCTTGACGCCGACCCGCAACATAAAGACGAAGACCCGGGTCCGAGCATCTGGCCGTTCTTGACTGCGCTCACAGTTTCTGCGGCATTCATAGGATCGATCTTTACGCCATGGGCAGTACCGATCGGAGCGCCACCCGTGATCGTCACAATGATCGGATGGTTATGGCCGCGCGGGCAATCTCCGACACCTCGGCCCAGTGGGGAATCATGGACTCGTTGAACGACTCAATTCGAAGACCGTTGACTCTCGATGTTTCCAGCTTGCCGAGCGTAGCTTTCGGCCATCGGAATACGACGTGGCTCGCCAACGTCTTCTATATGGCGATCGAGGGCATGATGTTTGCCCTGATGTTCGCCACCTATTTCTATCTGCGAACGCGCTCGACCGACTGGCCACCCGGACATTTCCCGCCAGCATTGACATATGGCGTGATCAACGCAGTCATCTTCGTGTTAAGCCTCGTCCCCGCCTGGTGGGTGAGGAGACACGCTCCGGATGCAAATCGCCGCGCGGTCAGGAACGGCCTGCTCGTGCTCGCGTTGTTTGCATTAGCGGCTACAACTCTCCGAGTATTCGAGTTTACCGCCTTGAACTGTCGATGGTCAGACGACGCTTATTCATCCACGGTGTGGGTTCTCATTGGAATGCACTCCGGGCATTTGTTAACCGAGTTGATTGAAACGCTGGTGCTCTTCGCCATTTCGCTTACTCCAAAGATGGAAGGGACGCGTCTCGCTGACGCAGCGATTAATTCCGACTACTGGTACTTCGTTGTGGTCACCGGTTTGATCATTGATGTATTGATTTATGGAACGACTCGATTTTTATGAGCACTCTTATGGCGCGTTCTGAACAAATCATCCAGGGCGGGCGAACACCGGTAGGCCTCTGGTGGAGCTTAATTGCCGGCTTTGTTGCCTGGGGTGCGGATCTCGGATTGAGCTACCTGCTTGAACAACACAGTTGCTCAACTGGTCATTACTATGTGCTGCATGCCATCAGCATTGTCTGTTTCGTAATGGCGTTGAGTGGTTTCGGGACTGGGCTGGTGGAGTTTAGACGGTTCCCCGGCACAACCTCTGAAGAAGGTGGAAGTCATTTCGATCGGGCCCATTTTCAAGCGCTTCTAGGAATGGCATTCAGCCTTTCGTTTGCGCTGGTGATTGTTGCGGGCTCAGTTCCGCGCTGGATTCTTGGTCCGTGAGAATGAAATGTTCGGGATGCATTACCAACTCGCTTCGTTGGGCGCGGTAATGATACTCGCGGGCATACCGGCCGCTGCGTTACCCGAGAGTAGTGCCACAATAGCGGGCGGATGGACATGGCCACCGTTCGTGGTGATTCCCTTATTACTAACCGCAGCTCTCTATAGCCTTGGAATTGCGAAGATGCTGCGAAAACAAAATAGAAGTAAGGCGGTTCTCGGGACAATAGTTTGCTTTGCTCTTGGGTGGGTTTCTCTGTTGATTGCGCTCGATTCTCCGATCCACGAGATCGGTGAGCAGCTTTTTTGGGTGCATATGACGCAACACGAAATCCTCATGCTGATCTCGGCTCCTCTACTCGTATTGGGCAGGCCGCTAATTCCCTTTCTTTGGGCGCTATCTCCATCATGGCGCGAACGGGCCGCGAGCCTTGCTCATGCAAAATTGTTCAAGGCGTTTTGGATCTGGGTCTCAGCTCCATTGTCAGCATGGTTGCTCTCGGCCTTGGCGTTGTGGATTTGGCATATTCCCTGGCTCTTTGAGCGGACTTTGCGTAGCGATTGGATTCATGCGGCGCAACATACAAGTTTCCTGGCGGCGGCGTTACTGTTCTGGTGGCCGTTAGCGAATCGCATATCGACGATGGGCTATGGCGGTGGATTGGTTTATGTCTTCACCACGATTCTGCATACCAGCGTTTTGGGTGCATTGCTCACGTTTGCGCCACGGCCCTGGTATTCGTCGTATATAACAACTGCGCCCCTCTGGCACCTCACAGCTCTCGAGGACCAGCAACTCGGCGGATTGATCATGTGGATCCCAGCTGGAACATTGCTGCTGATTGTGGCTTTGGTCTTGCTCGTCAAGTGGATGAACGAATCACAGAGTCGATGGCAATACACGCGCATGGCAGAACTGAGCCGCGTATGCGAGGAAAGGATCAAGTGAGAACGAAGTTATTCTTGGTCTTGGCGGTCATCACGCTTCTCGCTGGCTGTGATCGCTTGACTCAAACCGAAGTGATGCGCGCCGCGACACTCACCGGCGGCGGCAATGCCCGCCTGGGTCGAACTGACACCCGCAAGTACGGCTGCAACACCTGCCACGAGATTCGCGGAGTACCCGGAGCACGCGGTCTGGTCGGTCCTCCGCTCAATGGCATCGGCCAGCGATACTACATTGCAGGAGAGCTTTCAAACACGCCAGACAATCTCATGCGCTGGATACAGCATCCCAAGCAGGTGGAGGCTCATACGGCCATGCCGGAAATGGGAGTCACGGAACAAGACAGCCGCGACATCGCTGCATATTTGTACACCCTCAGATGAAACGGATCAGGAGATAGCTATGCAATTAATAACATCCTCGCGTGCCGCTGCTTTACTAGTGTTCGCAGCGCTTTCGAGTTTTGCCTTCGCCCAGAATCCACAAGACTGCTCGAAAGTTCCGGACTACAACAAGCTCAAAGCAGCTTTGACAAGTGCCGTGAAGGAGGGGAAGGGAGCGAATGGAGGCCTCGGGAACCAGGAATGGGGAACGGTGGTCAATCGCGATGGTATAGTTTGCGCCGTCGTGTTTACTGGGCCGAATCGAGGAGCGGAATGGCCGGGCAGCCGTCTAATTTCCGCGGAGAAGGCAAACACCGCCAACGCCTTCAGCACTGACAATTTTGCTCTCTCTACTGGCAACATCTATTCCGCCGCTCAGCCAGGCAATTCTCTTTACAGCATCGTGAGCGGTCCTAATCCCAACACCGCATTTGCCGGGGAGCCGCAAAAATTTGGCCAGCCTAATGATCCCTTCGTGGGAAAACCGATTGGCGGAGTCATTGTCTTCGGAGGCGGACTCGCACTCTACGACAAGAAAGGGCAAATCGTCGGTGCTCTCGGCGTGAGTGGAGACACATCTTGTGCGGACCATGTAGTTGCATGGAAAACGCGCCACGCCCTGGGTCTAGACGCTGTACCAATGGGCGTAGCCCCTGGACCGAGCGATAACCTCATTTTCGATATCGAAAATGGAGTCAGCAGCAGCGGCTTCGGACATCCGGGTTGCAAGGGCGGCAGTCCCAGCGAGGAAATTATTAAGAAGCTGACGGAAACACATCCGGCCGGACCGCACCGGTAGGCATGGGCCTCGATCTCGCAGGCCTGCGATTGTGCTTGCACGCTCTGACCATGCCGAGATGCGGGATGCGTCTTGTACTTGTCGAGATTACCAATAGTTTCGGGATCATAATCCAAGGGGGTGATTGAAATCGAAGCCCGCCACCAACGAAATCGATTCGTCAGGCCTCGAGTATTTGAGACAATGCTCTTGGACATGCAATGAGCGAGCGGCGACTGGCGCGACAAGGCAGAGTCCGCGAGCGCTGCTACCGCGTACGACGAGGGTCTAGCACTGGAATCCACTCCTGGATGCACGACACTGTCGATGATTTTGGGCGTCTTTCCTGCGCGAGTTCGCGAGTTCTGCCCAATCAGAATCAACGATTTCGATGCGACCTTGAACGACCTCCTGCAGGACCACGTCCGCGGCCTGCAGTCGACGTCGTCCAGAATCCCTGCCTCTTGCTCGCCAACTGCGTCACAGAACGATACGGTAGATGACTTGTGCCGATCGAATGGTCGGCAACCCTTCCATAACCCGGGATTGGGGAAGAGTAGCTCGTCAACAGGTGGGCGGCGGATTGTCATTTATAGGGACCTGCGAACCGGCAGTTCCCGTCGCAACTTCCCGATTCCAAGGGAGCATCAAACTTCGGGTTGTCAGAGATGCCCTCCACCCCGCAAATTCCAAGACGTCGGACGAAATCAGCCGTAGCGCTAGCCCTGACATTTTCCGCGGGCATTGTGGATATCGTTGCTTATATTACGATTTACCACTTGTTTGTGGCTCACATGACCGGTAGCACCGTTCATTTGGGGAACAATTTTGCGACAGGAGATTGGACCGAGGCCGCCAAAGCAGGGTCAACTCTTCTCGCATTTTTTTTTGGATCGATCGTCGGCCGGGCAGTCATCGAGGCTGGCTTGCGACTCCAGAAACGAACGGTTGCCTCTATCACTTTGCTGGCGGAAGCCATGCTGGTTCTTTTTTTCATCTGGATTAGTCGATACAGCCTCGGTGTTCCTCATGAAGCATCGATCTCGACGATTATGACGTGCGTGCTTCTCTCATTGTTGGCAGCTGCAATGGGGCTGCAAACCGCGACTCTAACCAGAATCGGTCCTTTAACCATTCACACGACCTTTGTGACCGGAATGCTCAACAAATTGGCACAAGCCGTATCTCAATGGGCCTTTTGGCTATATGACCAGCACCAGAGACGAGTGCCACTTCAGCAGATTCTTCTGGATTCCGCTCGCATCCCGGCACTGCAAAATGCTGAGCTCATGTTTGGGATTTGGTCCGCGTATATGATCGGGTCAGTCGCAGGAACCTGGATGAACTCACGATGGAATACGCAGGCGCTCTACGTAGCGGTCGCAATATTGCTCGTCTCAGTGGTGGTCGACCAGTTTCAGCCGCTTTCAGTCGAGGAAGAAAAAGAGCAGGCATGAACGCGGGCTATCGCTGCATAAAAGCTAGGATCGGCGAGTGATCTGATTTCAGGCGCTCTCGTCGCGGCGTTGACGTAGACGATTCAAGCGGCTTTGGCTCTGCCACTCGTTTCGTGTTTTGCGTCAGAGACGCGACGTAATAGTGATGCTGCGGCTGCACCGGCAAATCCGAGACCAAGTACAACAGCCAGTAGCTTCGCGTGAGTCTCCGCCCACAATTCAAGACTATAAGGATGCGCGCGGTCATCGAAATCGCCATGGGCTCCGTGATCTCCCGGAATAGGTTCGTACAGATTATTGGGTCGGTCGGGATCCTCTCTGCCGTCGTATTGCTGCGAATCGTATCCAGTACGGGCAAGGTAGTGGTCGGCTAACGAGGGTACGAGCTTGTTCCCGAAGATAGCTTTTACAGTCGACCATCCAGCGTAGTATTCACGCCGGCCGGGATGATGAGCCGCATAGTAAATCGCTCGCGCCGCTACTTCCGGCTGAAAGATAGGAGGGACTGGTTGTGCTTTGCGCGGAAGCCGGCTTTTTACCCATCCAAATTGTGGAGTGTTCAGAGCCGGCATTTGAACCATGGTCGTTTGCACGTTGCTTTTGTCGTGCAGAAGTTCGGTGCGCAGAGAGGCGAAGAATCCCAATACCGCGTGCTTGGAAGCGCAGTAAGCGGCTTGCAAAGGGATGCTGCGATAGGCGAGGGCTGAGCCAACATGAACGATCGTGCCTCGATCATGCGGAAGCATTCGCTTCAGGGCCGCCAGCGTTCCGTAGACGTATCCGAGATAAGTGACCTCCGTGACTCGTTTGAAGTCATCTGCGCTCATCTCTTTTATCGGTGAAAACACTGAGGTCATAGCATTGTTCACCCAAATATCAATAGGTCCGAGCTCCGCCTCTGCCTGCCTGGCCGCGGCTTCAACTTCGTCAGGCTTGGATACGTCTGCAGGAAGGACTAAGGCTTTACCGCCGGCCACTTGAACCTCACGCGCCGCCGCATCAAGACCGTCACGTCCCCGCGCGATCAAACCGATGGATGCACCATGATGCGCGAACTCCCTTACCGTAGCGCGGCCCACGCCCGCCGAGGCGCCCGTAATAACTACGACTTCGTGTCTTTTCACAAATCCTTCTTTACTCAGCATCGTGCGAATTCGTTCTAGATGAGCTCCCGCACTTTGTCCGATACCATCGTCAATGCAATCTTCTTTCGATTGGGTTCGCCTCTGGCAAGCGATTCAGCAAAATGTACTGCCTGCTCGGCCTTAACTTTCGCGGGGAGCGGTGGTTCAAATGGATCGACAACGGCTTGCAACACTGCGGGCCCGGGCGCATTTAGAAATTCCGCCATCACACTTCCGCAATCGGCAGGATCTTCGACGGTAAAGCCGATCCCTCCGCAGGCGTGGGCAAATTCGGCGAAGTCGATGGGGTGCAGATCGACGCCGTATTCTGGGTTCCCGAGGAAGACCATCTGTTCCCACTTTATCTGCCCTAACGTATTGTTCTTGACGATCACAACTTTTATCGGAAGCTTGTACTTAACGGCTGTAACGAAGTCGGCCATGAGCATGGAGAACCCGCCGTCCCCGACAAATGCGACGCATTGGCGATTTGGATATGCAACCTGAGCGGCCAGGGTATAAGGCAGCCCCGGCGCCATGGTTGCCAAAGTGCCAGAGAGTGTATGCATCTGGCCCCGCTTGACCGGAATTTGCCGTGCCCACCAGGTCGCGATGGTTCCGCTATCGCAACTGACGATAGCATCACTGCGCAGCAGCTTGCCTAATTCCCATGCCACAACTTGAGGCTTCATGGGCTTGTCGCGACGGGTCGCGCGCTTCTCCATCAGCTCCCACCAATCTTTCATTCCTGCCTGCGCGGCGTTGAGAAAACTCCGGTCTTCCTTATGGCGAAGTAGGGGAATTAACTCCCGCAGTGTGCTGGCGCTATCTCCAACCAGACCGACTTCAACTGGATACCGCATTCCAATACGCTTGGGATCGAGTTCAATCTGCACGCCCTGGGCCTGGCCAGGCTTTGGCATAAATTCGATATAGGGGAAGGAACTACCGACGATCAAGAGCGTGTCGCAATCTTCCATTGCCTCCTGCGAGGGCTTCGTTCCGAGAAGACCAATGCCGCCCGTAGTGTATGGACTGTCGTCGGGGACTACGGCTTTGCCGAGCAGCGCTTTGATTATCGGGGCGCCCAGTAGTTCCGCAGTTTTTTCGAGTTCCGCACCGGCGTCCAACGCTCCGCGGCCGGCGAGGATCGCCACCTTTCTCCCGCGATTCAAGACGTCTGCGGCTCTTTCGAGATCGCTACGGTCCGGAAGTCGAGCGCTACGCGCCGCGACATCAGAACTGTGATGCGGAATATTGCGACTCGATCTCTGGCGCGATTTGACCTCTTGCTCTTGAAAGTCAACCGGGAACGTAATGTGCGAAACCCCGTGATACGCCAACGCGGTGCGGCAAGCAAGGTCGGTAACATTCTCGACGTGTGTCGGCCCCATGATGCGCTCGTTGTAAACCGCGACATCCATGTAGAGTTTGTCGAGGGCGACGTCCTGCTGAGTGAATGTCCCGATCAAATCGTGGAATTGCAGACCGGTAATTGCCACTACCGACTGATTATCAAGTTTGGCGTCGTACAGTCCATTGAGCAGATGGATGCCGCCTGGTCCAGAAGTGGCGAGACATACTCCGAGCTTGCCGGTAAATTTGGCGTATCCACAGGCCATAAAAGCCGCGGCTTCCTCATGACGTACTTGTATAAAGCGAATTTTGTCCTGCCGCGTGCGCAACGCTTCCATGATTCCGTTGATGCCATCTCCAGGGAGGCCGAAAACAACGTCCACACCCCAATCCATAAGAGATTCAATAAGTACGTCTGCAGCCGTCATAAAATCCTTTCTATTATTTCGATGATGAAAAGGCGTGTTGCAAAAACTTTTCCTCCGATTACCCGCCTTAGTGCCAGGGGAAAAAAAGTAAAGCGCCGGTTATCAGCGGCGTGCAAGTACACCAGGCTAGAAGAACAAAATCGTTCAACGCCCTTCAATTAGCAAGCCACCTCTTACGGTGAAAAAACATCTCTACACTTGTAGCTTCGAATAAGACAGCAGCAGGATCAATACGGTCTTCCCTGCATTGTTCGCGTGATGAAACCCATACGTTTCAATTCAAGAAGCGACAGCACTCGGATTGCGCGGATCGACGCCTCAATCTATCGTGTCCCGACTGATCATCCAGAATCCGACGGGACGCTGGAGTGGGACAGCACAACGCTGGTGCTGGTTCGCGCGACTGGCGGAGGCAGCACAGGTCTTGGATATACGTATGCGGATGCCGCGACCGCAAGAGTGATCGACGATCTGCTATCGAAAACGGTGACGGGCAGGGATGCGATGGACATTTCGGGATGTTGGCAGGCGATGGTGAAATGCATCCGTAACCTGGGGCGTCCCGGAATCGCGTCGATGGCGATTTCGGCCGTGGATACGGCATTGTGGGACTTGAAGGCTCGGCTGCTTGGCCTCCCCTTAGTCAAGCTCCTGGGAGCAATGCAGGAATCGGTTCCGATTTACGGCAGCGGAGGCTTCACATCCTACTCGGTGAGGCAACTGCAAGAACAATTGGCAAGCTGGGTGAAGCAGGGAATACCACGAGTAAAGATGAAGATTGGACGCGACGCGGCAGCGGATGTGGCAAGAGTCCATGCCGCGCGGAAAGCAATCGGTCCTGACACGGAGTTATTCGTCGATGCGAACGGCGCTTACAGCCGAAAACAGGCTCTTAATCAGGCTAAGGCGTTTGCCGATGCAAATGTGAGCTGGTTCGAAGAACCGGTTTCTTCCGATGATCTGGCTGGACTGCACTTGATCCGAGACCGAGCACCGGCTGAGATGGAGATAGCTGCCGGGGAGTATGGGTACGACTTAGGATATTTCCGCCGCATGCTGGAGGCCCAAGCGGTGGATGTGCTGCAAGCGGACGCGACACGCTGCGGTGGCATCACTGGCTTTCTTCAAGTGGCGAGTTTGTGCGAGGCATTTCACTTAGCGCTTTCCGCGCATACGGCTCCCGCGTTGCACACACAGGCGTGTTGCGCTGCGAGTCCGTTACGTCATCTCGAGTACTTTCACGATCACGTGCGCATCGAGCGAATGTTATTTGACGGTGTGCCTGAACCAATCAAAGGAGAACTACGTCCCGACCTATCGAAACCCGGGCTGGGGATTGAATTGAAAGACGCTGATGCTCAGCGCTTTGCCGCATGAAGGAGGAGTAAATGTCTGCTAATCGGGTCGCGCTCGTAACCTCGGAAGAATTGAAAAAAACGTGGCGGAATCAGTCGGCAGATGTTGACGCTGTTGGGCTCGAAGCCGAACTACGGAGCACGATCGCGGGCGAGGTTCGATTCGATGCTGGAAGTAAAGCGATGTATGCGGTGGACGCTTCCAACTATCGCCAGGTGCCGATCGGCGTGGTGATCCCAAAATCCAAAGAAGACGTGATCGCGACGATTGCCGCCTGCCGAAAATACGGTGCGCCGGTCCTTTCCCGCGGCGGCGGCACGAGCCTTGCCGGCCAGTGTTGTAACGTTGCGGTGGTTCTGGACTGGACGAAATATCTGCACAATATCCTGGAACTCAATGTCGAGGGAAAGTTCGCCCGGGTGCAGCCAGGCACGATCTGCGACACGCTGCGCAATGCGGCCAAACCACATACGTTGATCTGGGGCCCGGACCCGGCAACCCACAATCATTGC
The DNA here is from genome assembly GCA_049589695.1 of Candidatus Sulfotelmatobacter sp. Taxonomy (GTDB): domain Bacteria; phylum Acidobacteriota; class Terriglobia; order Terriglobales; family Acidobacteriaceae; genus Sulfotelmatobacter. The sequence continues at coordinate 20,366 of JBAWBG010000334.1, forward strand.
ACCTTCGGCGGCATGCTGGGCAATAACTCCTGCGGCGCGCATGCGCAAATGGGAGGAAAAGCCGTCGACAATGTGCTCTCGATGGACGTGTTGCTCTATGACGGAACCCGGATGACGGTGGGCTGGATGGATGATCAAAAATTGGAGCAGGAGATCGCCCGCGGCGGGCGAATTGGCAACATTTATGCGCGGTTGAAGAAATTGCGTTCGCGATACGCAAAGCTGATCGACGAGAAGTATCCGCATATTCCAAGGCGAGTGTCGGGCTACAACCTCGATCAGTTGCTCCCCGGGGAAGATGGCCGCTTCAATGTGGCGCGGGCTCTGGTGGGCAGTGAGAGCACCTGCGTGACTATTCTGGAAGCTAAGGTAAAGCTGATTTACAGCTACCCCGAACGTGTGTTGCTTGTGCTTGGCTATCCCAACGTTTACGAGGCGGGCGATCATGTGCCGGAGCTTTTGAAGTACAAACCTGTCGCCATGGAAGGGCTGGATGAATTCCTCGTGCACAACGTCAGGTCGAAGGGAATGCCGCAACTTGACGATCTCGAAGAACTCCCAAAGGGAAAAGGCTGGCTGGTTGTCGAATTCGGAGGCGGAAGCAAGGAAGAGGTGGAACAAACGGCGCGCGAGGCCATGAAAGCTTTGGAAGGTTCAGGAGCTCCCACCATGAAGCTTTATGTAGATGAGGAGCAGCAACAGAAAATTTGGGATTTGCGCGAGGCCGGGCTTGGCGCGACCGCATTTGTACCTGGGCAGGATTTGACTTGGCCGGGCTGGGAAGATTCGGCGGTTGCCCCGGAGAAAGTCGGCGCGTACCTGCGCGACTTGTGCAAGCTTTATGAGAAGTATCAATACCGGGCGGCTCTCTATGGCCATTTCGGACAGGGATGCATTCACTGCCGGCTGAACTTCGATCTGATGAGTGAATCTGGAATTCGAAAATGGCGAGCGTTCATGGAACAAGCCACAGATCTGGTGGTCAGCTACGGCGGTTCACTTTCGGGCGAGCACGGCGATGGTCAGGCGAGAGCAGAATTTCTTTATAAAATGTTTGGACCCGAACTGATCGATGCCTTCCGCGAGTTCAAATCAATTTGGGATCCAGACTGGAAAATGAATCCCGGGAAACTGGTAGACCCATACCACATTGAGGACAACTTGCGGCTGGGCGCGGATTACAAGCCGTGGAATCCCACGACATACTTCAAATTTCCTGAAGATGAGGGCAGCTTCGCCCGTGCAGCCTTGCGCTGCGTCGGAGTAGGAAAGTGCCGGCGCGAGAACGGCGAAGGCCATCAGGATACGATGTGCCCGAGTTACATGGTCACGCACGAGGAGATGCATTCGACCCGAGGTCGCACGCATCTGCTTTGGGAAATGATGAACGGGGAAGTCATTCGCGATGGTTGGCGTGATGAGCACATTAAAGAAGCGCTTGACTTGTGCCTGGCATGTAAGGGATGCAAAGGGGATTGCCCCGTCAATGTGGACATGGCTACCTATAAGGCGGAATTTCTTGCGCACTATTGGAAGGGGAGTATCCGGCCTATTTCTGCATATGCATTTGGGTGGATCGATCAGTGGTCGCGGCTGGCCGCGCTGGCTCCAGGATTCGTAAATCTATTTACGCAGTTGCCGGGGTTGAGCAGCGTGGCCAAGATGGTCGCGCGGATTCCGCAGCAGAGGCAGATTCCCGCGTTCGCACCGGAAAGTTTCCAATCGTGGTTCCGAAAACGTCGGGCGGCGCACGGCGGTGGAACTAAAGTTGTCTTGTGGGCCGATACATTTAATAACTACTTCATGCCGGAGACGGCGCAGGCTGCAGTGAGCGTTTTGGAAGATGCAGGATGCGACGTGCATGTGCTTCAGCAGCATCTCTGTTGTGGCAGGCCGTTGTATGACTATGGGTTTCTCGACATGGCAAAATCTTATTTACGTCGCAATCTTGAAGCGCTGGCGCCGCACATCGAAGCCGGCACGCCATTAGTGGTGTTGGAGCCGAGTTGCTGTTCTGTGTTTCGTGACGAAATGCACGGTTTAATGCCTGAATCGCGGGAAGCGCACCGGCTGGCTGAGAGTGTCTTTACAATCTCGGAGTTTCTTGAGAAGAAGTTGCCGGAATATCAGCCTCCTCGTTCGAACCGCAAAGCGATCGTGCAAGGGCACTGCCATCACAAGGCGGTCATGAGAATGAAAGAAGAGAGGACTCTGATGGAGAAAGTGGGGCTCGACTACAAGATATTGGAATCGGGCTGCTGCGGGATGGCGGGTTCTTTTGGCTACGAAAAGGATAAATACGATATATCGATTGCCTGCGGAGAACGTTCTCTGTTACCGGAGGTGCGAAAGACTGGGCTTTCTACCGTCATCATGGCAGATGGTTTCAGCTGCAAAGAGCAAATTGCGCAGGAGACGAATCGTCACGCGCTGCATTTAGCAGAAGTGCTCGAGATGGCAATAAATCCGGAGAAACATTCGACGATGTACCCCGAGCGAAAGTTCATCGAGCCACGCATGGCGGCGCAGAAAAAGTCGATGATAAATGCAGCCCTTGTGTTGGGCGCACTCGCACTGGGCACGACTGGACTAGTTTGGGCCTGCCGCAGGACGCATTAGCAGCGCCCACGCTCTAAGCATTATTGATACGGCGGTTTGTTCGTGGATATGAATGAGTACCCTGAAAGATCCATCGCCAAAATCACTCCGCGCCCGGAAATCAGATATTGCAGCCAAGGCCGGGCTGTCCTAGCCACGGATTTGGAAGGATTAATCAATGGTTCTCCAAGGCAAGGCTTCTTTTACGGAGAAACCCGTGTCCTGTCGCTCTACCGCTATCTCGTGGAAGGAAAGCCTCCAAAGATGATAGCGATCTCGAATGTGGAGCAGCACTCGTGGTTGGGCTACTACATCAGTCCTCCGCCTGGGAGTGATTGGAAAAAGGATACCGGCTCCGGCCATATGGAGGAGGTTTCCGAACAAACGCTTGAGCTGAAAATCTCGCGCACCGTCGGCTTGGGGATACACGAAGACGTTGATTTCACGAACTACTCTCAGGAGCGAGTCCAATTTTTGTTCGAAATTGAGTTGGACGCTGACTTCGCCGATCAGGCAGAAACCTTCGAACGCAAACAGCGCGGAAAGCTTCGCCGTTCATGGCGAGTCGTCTCTGACTCAAGCGGGGAGCTGGTCTTTGACTACCGCAACGAGCATCGCTATTCTCACCAAGGCGATGGCGGTACGGCGCGGCTCCGCCGCGGACTCATCGTTCGTGTGGAGAAAGCGGATTCCAAAGCCTCGCACCGCAATTTGAGATTGAGGTTCAACATTGCTCTCAAGCCTGGCGACTCGTGGCATAGCTGCATTAAGTTCATTCCAGTTTTCGAAGGCAAGAAGATGCCGCCGTTGTATCATTGCCGGCAGTTCTTCGGAAAGCGTAACCAGCTTGACCGCAAACGTCTCATATTCTTAAACGAGTCGACAAAGTTTGAAACCCGGCGAGATCCGAAACTGGCTGGGGTCGTGGAAGATGCGCTGCTTCAAGCGAAGAATGACCTTGCATCTTTGCGACTTCCCGACCTAGATCACGGGGACCGGCCCTGGGCGATGGCTGCTGGAGTTCCAATCTATATAGCCCTGTTCGGCCGCGACACCCTGACGGCAAGTTGGCAGGCAGCAGTGGCCTCAACTTCAATGATGAGTGGAGTCTTGTACGAACTTCCGAAGTGGCAGGGAAAAGTCGAGAACAATTGGCGCGATGAACAACCCGGCCGCATGCTGCATGAAGCGCATACTGGGCCGCTTGCGTCGCTTTTCTATAATCCCCGGACGCGTTACTACGGCGCGGCGACTCCCTCCTCCTTCTACCCGGTTGTGGTTTCAGAACTCTGGGGCTGGACTGGAAACAAGTCCCTGGTGGCTCCGCTGATCAAACCCGCGCTTCTTGGACTGCGATGGAAAGACAAATACACTGACCTCTTCGGCGATGGATTCTATGCTTATCGAACGCTATCGTCGCAAGGCAACAAGAATCAGGGATGGAAGGATTCAGGCGATGCCATCGTCTACGAAGATGGCGGACAGGTGGACACGCCGATTTCGACTTGCGAAGAGCAGGGATTTGTCTATATCGCAAAAGTGCGCATGTCCGAAATGCTCTGGTTTATGGGCGAGCGCGAACTTGCTCGCCGGCTATTCAACGAAGCCTCCGAACTGAAGGAGCGCTTCAACGATCGTTTCTGGATGCCTGAAAAGAAGTTTTTCGCTCTCGGGCTCGACCCGGAGCGGCAGCAGATAAAGTCCATCAGTTCAAATCCTGGGCACTTGTTGACCTGTGGAATAGTGCACAAGGACTTCGCCGTTCCGGTGGTGCAGCGACTGCTACGGCCTGACATGTTCAGCGGTTGGGGCGTGCGCACGTTATCGTCAGCCCATCCCGCCTACGATCCCTATAGCTATCACCGGGGCTCGGTGTGGCCAGTGGAGCACGGCAGCTTTGCAATGGGAATGATGCGTTATGGATTGATCGACGAACTGCACACCATCGCTCGCGCCATTCTTGAGGCTACCACTCTCTTTGATTACCACCGGCTGCCGGAATGTTTCAGCGGCCATCCAAGAGATGCGGAGCACCCATTTCCCGCGCTATATCCTCGAGCCAATTGGCCGCAGGCCTGGTCGGCATCTTGTTTGTTTTCGATTTTGCAGGCGATCTTGGGGCTCTATCCGTTTGCCGCCACAAATTTGCTCTTGCTCGATCCGCACTTGCCTGATTGGCTTCCCGAAATCACGTTGCGTAATCTTCACGTGGGAAAAAGTATTGTCACGATCCGCTTTTATCGTAAAGACAAAAGAACGCATTTCGATGTGCTGAAGAAACGCGGCACGTTGCATGTATTGCGTCAGCCCAGTCCGTGGTCGCTCACTGCGGGAGTCGGTGAGCGCATTAAGGATGTGATGGAGAACCTTATTCCGTAGAGGGCGGTTGGCCGGGCATGAACATTTCACATTTGTAACGGCGTGCGCGGTCGTAGGAGCTTAAGCGAAAGGAGCCGGAAACATGAAAAATCCAATTGGCCGCAAATCTTGGGCAATCGCCGAAGGCTACATCCCGCCTTCCAGTCATGGACCCGCGCCTGAGATGATCAGTCATGAAGCTGTTTGCCTTCTGAACACCTCGGAAGAGGATGCGCACGTACAAATCACGATCTACTATGCTGATCGTGATCCTGTCGGGCCCTATCACATCCAAGTCCCTGCGAGGCGGACGAAACATGTGCGATTCAACGACCTGAAAGACCCCGAGCCCGTTCCTCAAGGAACTGATTATGCGAGTACCATTGAATCCGATATCCCGATCGTCGTGCAACACACCAGACTTGATTCGCGACAGAACGCCAACGCCCTGCTCAGCACAATCGCATATGCAGGTTCAGATTGACATCCTCTTTTTAAGAATTTCATACCACCACCTCTGACGAAACTGCCCGAGAGGAGCAAGATAGTCTTTCCTTCGGCGAGTGACATTCGAGTTTGAGTTGTCCTGGATAAGTGCTACATACCCCTTCTGTTTTATGAATAATGGTTTTCGTCACTATGAGGTGTTCCCCGCATAAGGGACATTTCAGTGTGTTGAAATAATAACGTCAAATCTCGGCAGGCGAGATTACGTATCCGCAGTTTGGAGATAGAGTTTTCGGCGCGTTTTGAACTTTGGGGCAATCTCCAAGAGGGGGCAATATCTTGGCATCGCTGACGATCACGGAAGAGTTGATACGCACCGGCCTTCGCAGGTAGCCAATAGATCTATTGCATGTTGCTAATCGGGAAATAATCCGCCCTGGATAGGATTTGCGTGAAGTTGCATTGGGAGGGAGCCTTCCTGAACCAGCTACTCGAGGGTTCATGGATGGAGAAGGCGCCAGCGACGAACTTTGTTATTTAGCGCAAGAACCCTCGTTTTGTGGGCATATTGTGGGCTAGCTCAAATCGAGGGATTCCGAATAAGTGCTTTGAATTGTGGTGGCCAGGGACGGAGTTGAACCGCCGCCGCCAGCCTTTTCAGGGCTTGTTTATGTTGTAGTTTGAACGACTTACGTGACTCTGGGTGGCCGCCTAAGTCCTTGAGAAGTCGTTAGAGACGTTGCGATCGTGGGTTGAATCCGTGGGTTCAAAAACAGGCGCAGCAACCAAGCGGTTTCACCTCGACACTGGCGAACACCCTCATCATCCTATCGTTGCCGTCCATTACCACATTTGTGGTATATTTCTACCACAATGCTTGACCTTCGCTCTAAGGCGCGCCAGCAACTCCTAGCTTATTACTTCACAAACCCGACGGCCCGTCACCACTTGCGGGACCTGGCCGAGAGATTGAGCATCGATCCGTCTAACCTGTCGAAAGAGTTGGGACGCTTAGAGCGCGATGGACTATTTCGGTCGGAAGTGATTGGCCGCCAAAAATATTTTCAACTGAACCGGGAGTATCCGCTTTTTGATGAAGTGCGCAAGATCGTCGCAAAGACTATTGGTGCTGCACAGTTGATCGGGCAAGCCGTCAAAAGAATTGAGGGAATAGACGAGGCATACTTGTACGGTTCGTTTGCAAGCAACCAGCAGGACGCTGCCAGCGATATAGACGTGCTCGTAATTGGCTCCCCGCGCGAGGAAGATTTAGCACAGGCAGTACGAGCGCTTGAGCGGAAACTAGGTCGCGAAATCAACTACACCGTGCTTACGCCGAAGGAATTCGGGTCGCGCCGTGCTCGGAAAGATTCCTTTCTGGAAAACGTCTGGCACAATAAGCGCATTCCGCTCGTGGGCTCAAATGAAGAAACTAAAGTCGCACACCGTTGATTGGGCACAAATCGACCGCTTCCTCGCGAGCGCGGATAAAAAACTGTCGTCGGCCCACAAAATTCTCGCCTTTGACGAGGAGGCTTGCCTTCAGCAAGCCTACGAAGCAATGCTCAAGGCTTCGCTGGGGTTCATGTTTAGTCACGGATTCCGTGCGAGGAGTCAGCCTGGGCACCACATCGCCATCATCGACTTCGCGCGTTCGCGGATCGACAAGAAACATGCTGGTCTGCTAGTTGTGTTTGATCGTCTCCGCAGGAAGCGCAATCTGGCCCTTTATGACGATACTGGGTTCGTTTCTCACCATGAGGCCCTGCAAGCGCTCCAGTCCGCCGGCGACTACTTGAACATGATCCGAACCGATATCGCAGTTAGAAAGCCATGAACGAGAGATCGATACTCGATGCTGAGATTGTGCTGCACGCGTGATGGCTCCCCCATATCGGGCTGCATCCAATGACAACCAATGTCTACGTAATGGAGCAATCGCATGCAGCCTGCGCAGATGAATTAAGAACTGCCGCAGAAGCTCATGGGGTCAATTTCCCCGTTGTGAGGTAGTCCTGAGAAGGAACGCCGAACGCGTCCGCGACGCGATTGAAGAAAGCGAACAGGGCTGTGATGTAGACGGCCTCGGATATCTGGCCTTCCTCCCATCCTGCAAGGCGCAACTTCTCGACGTCCTCGGGAGTGGATCGGTAAGCAGCGTGAGTGATCAGTTCCACGTATCCCAGCAACGCGCGCTCCGCCGTCGTAAGATCTGCCTCGTCAAGCTTGCCTTCGACGATTGCCTTCACACATTGATCGGATGCTCCCTGAACACGCAGGAAGTAGGCATGGCTGTCCAGTCAATACGGGCACCGGTTCAGATAAGAGACGTAGCTGGCGATCATTTCTTTGTGTCGACGAGAAAGATGTCCCTCCGAGAAATGGACCGTGTTTCCCAGATCGATCACACGACGCAGGAAGTCAGGCCGCGATCCGAAGCACTTGATGATGCCTGGTACTCGCTGTCTTCCCGAGCCTGCACGCCAAAAGTCGTAAGCCGCAGCGGTTTCTCCGGTGGCCTCAGCATCTTCGATGATCCTGATCTTCGTGGCCGACTTCTTTGCCTGAGTATCGTGACCGCTTCCTGAAATCTGGTTTCCGCCTTCTTCGTCGTTCTTCATCCCTCTCACCTTTCCACATCGTGTCGCCGGAGCACGAAGTGTCGGCGTACGAACTGTAATGATCGTTAGGCTCGGGCGCCTTCACGGTCCGTACCCGATGTGCTCTCGAATTGCCGGCAAAATTGATAGAAAATCCATGTACTCCAGCGCAAGAAGCAAATCACAGAATTGAAGAGAACCGTAGTGACGATGCCGCGCGGTCTGAGACGGTTATAAACCAGATTCATCGTCCAAGCCGTGCTCGTGTAGATCGTACCGGCTCGTTGTATTCCAAAGTGATTTCTCACGCTTGGCTCGTAAACAATTCTCTCGATTCCGCTGTTAAAGAATTCCGCGAGTCGCAGGATTCTGCTGCTGTACAAAGCTCTGGGAAGAACCGGCACTTCGCCGCACTTCCGAAATTTCAAGATCAGTGATGCCGCTTCCTCCGCATGCCTTAACGCGGCTGTGACTCCATTCGCGGTAATGGGATCGACCATCGAGGCAGCTTCGCCTGCTATCAGCCAGTTCGGCCCTGCCACTCCTTTATGCGCCCTGCATTGAAAAGACGTTACTTTCAGCGGACCAAGCGGTCCGGCGATCAACATACGCTCAAAATGCAAATACTTCTTCAATTGCTCCCGGAAAATCTCATCGACGGAGAATCCCTGCTCCCGTTTAGCCTTCGTCGCCGCTCCGGTTGTCACATATCCCACACTTACGGTGTCGGGGTTGATTGGAATTTCCCACACCCAATCCAAGTATTCCGACGGCCCCGGATCCATGTAGAGCGTGGTTCCTTCCACAGCCTGCTTCACCGTAAAGTACGTCCACAACGCGACCTTTGGCGGCCCAAACTCGATCGCGCGCAGCTTAAACTCGCGAGTCAGGACGGGTGCTGCAAATCCTGACGAATCGATGAACCACTTGGCGGCGAAAATCGAGCCGCCAGCGGTTTTGACAGAAAGGATCTTGTTTCCCTCTCGCTCCACACTGACAACTCTGTCGCGAACAACCGTGACGCCCTGTGCCGTGGCCAGACTCAACAACTCTTCATCCAGCCGCATTCGATCCACGTGCAGCGTCCGCAGTTCCAGGAGGAAAGGCTTGCGGGCCAGCCAGTCGGAGGGAACATACTGCTGAGAACAGCCGTCGCGAAGCTGCAACGTTACGTGACGCTTCCACGTCGCGATCCGCTCGCTCACCAACCGTTCCATGGGCAGTCCCAGCGCCTTCAGCAGGTCTGGAGCGGACCAGTCTAGCGATTCCCCGACTGCTTGCCGGGCGGCATCCGCCGGTTCAATGCAAGTGACGCTAAGTCCAGACCTTGCGAGATGAAGCGACGCTGCCTTCCCGGCCAAACCTCCTCCGATAATAACTACGTCGCAAGCGCTGGTGGGGGCTTGAGGTGCCATTCATTCAATCCTGACTGGGTGGTTGGAATATCGTCGCAGGATTCCGCCCGTCCTCGCGGAGGAACGTGTTTGTCGTGCCGCCTCTACACCGCCGCCTTCTGCGCCCGTCGTCCATCGAACCCTGCAAGAATTTGCTGCATCTGCCACAGGTGCCGACGCTGGTGAGCGGCGAGCATGCGGAAAGCCCCATAAGCGTTGTAGGTAACGTGGGCGCACAACGGACACGGGACATTGACCTTGTCGATGGCAAGTCCGGCGGCAGACTGCACGGCTTCCGAGATCTGGGATTGTGAATTTTCAAAACTCGACCATGCAGCCGCAAAATCCTTTTCCTGCGGGGCCAATTGGGGGATCACTTTGTACCGGAGACGATAAGGAGGTTCCAGATTGCGAATCAACAGCGAAGCGATCGTCCCTGTCCGGAGTAGGCGGTTTGTGGTGAGTTCGGGAGCGGTCGCAACCGCCCGTGAGATGGCCGGCAGAAACGAGAGCGTAGTCCGCGCAAGATGGTCCAGGCATTCAGTTGCCGACCACGAACCTGGTTTCCACCTGCTGGTCAGATCGTCGGCCTCGCCGCCGAGAACCAGCTTGTTCGCCCCGCGGGTTGCACGATGAAACTGTTCGAGCAGGCTGGCGAGTTGGAGGGTCGATGATCCGCGCTGGGGGGCGGAGATTCCGAAGGGGAAGCGCTTTACGGTCAGGGAAATCCTTTCGGACAATCCTCCCAGCATTCTCATGCCCCCAGCTCCAGCGAGGTCGAACCCTGTTTGGCAAAACCCAAGAGTCCCTGCCTCAAGAACGATGATCACGATTGCGCCTTGAGACGTTAACGATGATCGACTTAGCGGGCAATAGTATAAAAGTGCTAGAGACCGCATTTTGGTAATCGGCGCTTCTGCAGAGCCTGGGAATTAACGAACCGATCACTGGATGTTGGCACTCCGTTTCTCTCTTCTGTAGCTTCGGCTGCGCCTTAGCAAATATTTGATTCTGTCCCTCGATATTGCAAAACCCCTCGGGCCTTTTTTCAGACGACCGCCTAGGCCGATACTGCTTTCAGATTATTGACCCGGCCGATGAGCGTCCCTATAGTCGCCGCACTTCAATCTGTGGGCGAATTCTCGCGCGTGTTCTCTGACGCACCGACGAGAACGTTTTGCGAAATCAGTCTTGATTCTTAATGACGAATGGGGAAAAGCATGCGTAGCGCGAAGACGCTGATGTTGTTCCTGATGGCCGTGCTTACAACTTTGAATGCTACGGGACAGCAAATCACAGGGAGCATTCGCGGAACTGTTAGCGATCCGAGCGGAGCGATTGTCCAGGCCGCTACCGTTACTGCAAAGCAGATCGAAACCGGATTGACACGGCTTGCGATCACAGATCGTGAGGGAGAGTACGTACTGGTCGAACTCCCCATCGGGCATTACCTGCTAGAAATTCAGGCGAAGGGCTTCCAGACCTACTTGCAGCAAGGGATCTCGTTAGACGTGAACCAGACTGCGACGGTCGGCATTCACCTCAAACTCGGGTCAGAGACGCAGCAGGTGGAAGTAAGCGCGAACGCAGCGCTAGTACAGAGTACGGTCAGCAGCCTCGGGCAAACCGTGGCGGAGCACGAGATCCTTGATCTCCCGCTCGACGGCCGCAACTTTTCTCAGCTGGGCCTTCTGCAGCCAGGCGTCGTGCCCCTGACGCCCGGACTGCTCGAAGCCGGCGGACCGGCGCGACAGAATCAGGCTTACGCCGTCGATGGCCAGCGCCCCGAGTCGAACAATTTCATGATTGACGGTGCCGATAATGTCAGCTCCGTGGACGGTGGATTTGTTCTCAAACCGCCGATCGACGCAATTGCCGAGTTCAAGATTCTTAGCCACAATGCAAATGCGGAGTTCGGGCGCAACACGGGCTCCACGACAAATATAGTTACACGATCGGGGTCCAATTCATTTCATGGGGCCGCCTGGGAGTTCCTGCGGAACGACGCGATGGATTCGTCCGATTACTTCACGCGCAGCGTTCAGCCTTTGAAGCAGAACCAATTCGGTGCCACGTTCGGGGGGCCGATCCTTAAAGACAAGACTTTCTTCTTCGGGTATTACGAAGGCTTCCGAAACCGGCAGGGTGAGACCGTGCCCGCGACCGTGCCTTCGTCGGCGGAAAGACAGGGGAACTTCGCGGAGCTGTGCACCTCCATCCCCGGAGCTTCCATTGACTCGACCACGGGTCTGTGCAGTAATCCGCAAGGGCAGCTTAGCTTTTTTGGAACCCCGGTGCCTTTCAACCAGATGACGCTCTTCACGCCCATCGATCCGATTGCGACGAATGTCTTGCCGTTCTTTCCTTTGCCGAACGTTGGAGAAAATGGATTCATCGCCACCCAAACGCTAAGCGAAAACAACGACCATTTCGGCGTTCGCCTGGATCATTATCTTTCGACTGCCGACACCCTCAACTTCCGCTACATGTATAGCAGCGGCCCGACCACAGATCCCCTTTCCCCGGTAGGCGCCAACGTTCCCGGCTTTCCCGTGGGCGAGTACGACCGGGCGCAGAATTTCGTCACTCAGGAGACGCATCTCTTTTCGCCCACCACCATTGGCGTCGCACGCTTTTCCTTCCTCCGCAATACGTTCCTCCTCGACCAGCACCTGAATCACGAATCGCCAGCGGACCTTGGCTTTCAGTACGCTCCCACACTGCCTTCCGCCGCCGGCCCGCCGTTCATCCAGATCGGCGGATACGCTTCGGTGGGCGACCCCATCACCGGGCCGCGCAACACATTTCAGAATACTTTCAATCTCTCCGGCTCTCTGAGTTGGATTCACGGCCGCCACGAGTTGAAATTCGGCGGAGGCTATCGGCGTGATCAGATCAATGCCTTGCAGGGCATTGCCAGTAACGGCTTCTTCGTGTTCGCGAACTTTCCTTACAGCGACGGTTTCGCCAGCTTCCTGTCCGGCAATCCCGTGGTCTTTCTGCAAGGTGGCGGCGATTT
>JBAWBG010000335.1:0-12670 GCA_049589695.1 Candidatus Sulfotelmatobacter sp.
CAATTATTAAACTAGCAGCTCAATGCCCGCCCCCGGCGGGCTTAGTCTTCCCCATGATCACCGTCACTCGCACTGGGGCGGGTTGAACCACTTGCACCAGCGGATCCGCAACGTATACGTTGGTAACAAATGTAGCCTGGGTGCGAGTTCCCGAAGCGTCCACGGGATCGGTAGTAGCTGCATCCATCATCTCAACGTGCTGCTTGGGACCGGTGATGGTGACCCGCTCGGGATCGACAAGCACCTTGGCAATCTCTTCCCCTTCGACGAAATTGCCGGTCACCCGCGCATGAATATCGACCTCGCGGGTAAGGCGAGTATCAAAACTGAGATGTACCTGACCCGGTACCACTTGCACTACATGCAGATCGCGCTGATGGCGAATCTGCTGTGCCGTCAAATCGAAAGTGCGTTCGCCGGGCTTCGCGTCCGCCAATTCCAGCTCCGCATGGATATCGGTAGAGCGCAGTTCCCGGATCATACGCTCGGGTCCGCGCACGCGGATTTGCGCCTCGGGAATGGTTACCGAGCTGATTTCCAGATGCGGCGGTACATGGCGAAACTCGATCGGCACGCGCACGGCGACTTCTGCGGGTTCCTGATCAGGCGCGACCGCCAGCCACAATCCTGTCGCGATCAGCAGAGATAAAACTTTCAGCCAAAAATTGTGCAGCACCCAGCGTTTGAAAAAGTTCATCAAAGAGGGCGCTCCATTTCCGGATCTGAATCTCCATCTGCTCCTATTTGCGCGGGCGCCCGCAACCCTGCGTCTGATTCCTCGTTCTGCGCGACCACAGTAGGCAACGCCACTGGCGCCATGTAACGCCGCAATTCATTGCTCAAGTGCTCGCGCAATTGTTCCGCCGTGAGATCTCGATCGATCTTTCCTCCCACGGCCATGCTGATGGCGCCGGTTTCTTCAGACACAATGACAGCGATTGCATCTGTCTCTTCGGTGATTCCAATGCCGGCCCGATGGCGCGTTCCCAGTTGGGTGGACAGCACAGGATTCATCGATAGAGGCAGGAAGCAGGCGGCCGCGGCCAAGCGGTCTTTCTGAATGATCACTGCGCCATCGTGCAGCGGAGCGCTGGGACGAAAAATTGTCGCCAGCAAATCGTATGAAAGTTTCGCATCCATAGCGACGCCACTCTCGATGTAGGTACGCAATCCGATCTCGCGCTCAATCACGATCAGCGCGCCGGTCTGGTGCTGCGAAAATAAATTCGCCGCCAGCACGATGTCGTCATAGGAATCGCCTTCTACGGAAGCTGCGCGCAGGAAACTTACTCGCCTGCCGACATCGGACAAAACGTGCCTTATCTCGGACTGAAAAACTACAATCAAAGCAAACACGATATAGGGCAGCAAGTGGCTGACCAGCCAATTTAGTGTGACCAGCTCGCCGATCCGTGCGAGGTAGAACGCCACAGCCACTGCGGCTAATCCGGCCAGCATGGGTGCGGCGCGGGTTCCCCGGATCATCACCAGCACTTCGTAGATGATCAGCGCCACCAGCAGAATGTCGAGCACCGTAAAAGACACTCTCGACCATGGCGCCATAAATTGCGTCACCGGATCTCCTCATCTGCCGAGTTTCTAAAACTTCAGAACTCTACATTCTAATGTAGTCGCGAACGCGCTCTACCATTTTGAAGATTTTAGTGCTTTTGGGTTTTATTGCTTTTCCGAGCTGCCGCTCTCTGCATCCGTGGCCGTCACCGCAGCCCGAATCTCGCCCCGCGCCAAGCGTGCGCGTACGGTGTCGCCAGGACTCAGCTGTGCCGCGTTCTTTACCAGGTTTCCGGCGGCGTCAAAGATCAAGGCATATCCGCGCTGTAGAACTGCCAAAGGGGAAAGCGTCTCCAGTGCCCTGCCCATGCGCTCGAGGCGAACTTTATTCTGCAGGAGTTGGTTTCGCATGGCGGAGGCCATCGCGGAAGCTACCGCGTCAAGCTCGGCTCGAATGCCTGCCAGGACACGCCGCAAGTCGTAATGGCGCACTGTGGCCGATACGGTTTCCCAGCGGCGATGCAGTTGCTCAAGAGTTTGGCGCTCGCCGCGTTCCAGGCGGTAAGTAAGGTCGTCCAGCTTTTGCTGGCGCCGCCGGATCAAATCCATCATGTGGGCAAAAGCGCCATGCTGTGCCCGCTCGATCAGGGCGTGACGAGCTTCCAGCAAACAGCGCTCCATGGCTCGCACCAACCGCACGCGTGCAGCTTCCGCCTGATTCTCAACCTCGACGCGGGAACGAATTACCAGTTCGGCTGCGGCTGAAGGCGTGGGAGCGCGCAGATCGGCCACAAAATCGATGATGGTGAAATCGGTCTCGTGGCCCACGGCTGAAATTACTGGAATCTCTGATGCGGCTACGGCTCGCGCCAGCTTCTCATCGTTGAACGCCGCCAAATCTTCCGCCGATCCGCCGCCGCGCGCCACAACAATTACTTCCACGCTGCGGCTCTGGTTGAAGTAGCGGATGCCGGCTGCGACTTCCGCCGCTGCCGTGTCTCCCTGCACTTGTGCCGGATAGATCACCGCGTTCGCGGTGTGATGCCGCCTCTGCAGAATGTTCAGGATGTCGCGCAGGGCCGCCGCTTGTGGTGAAGTTACAATTCCGATTCGTGCGGGTAAGGTTGGAATTGCTTTCTTCCGCTCTGCCGCGAATAATCCTTGCGCTTCCAGCTTGGCCTTAAGCTGTTCGAAAGCAATCTGCAAGCTGCCTGCGCCCTTGGGCTCGATATACTCGGCTGCGATTTGCAACTCGCCGCGGTCGTCATAAATAGTGACCCGGCCGCGCACTACCACCTGCATTCCATCCGCTGGACGAAAGCGCAACAGCCGCGCCGCGGAGCGAAACATCACAACCCGGATCTGCGCGTTTCCATCCTTCAGCGTGAAATAAAGATGACCGGAATCGGGGGCGCGAAAATTCGAAATCTCCCCCTCCACCCAAGCATCGGAATACTCCCGCTCAACATGAGTGCGAACAGCCGCGACCAGGGCGTGCACAGTCCACACGCGGCGCTCTGGGGGCTGGAATCTAAATCCGAGTTGATCCGTTGCCGACATGGGTCCGACTGCAGTTTAGCCTTGCCAGCCTCCGTTTCCAAACGCGCGGCAGCAGGTCCTTCCCTTTGGGCAAAAGGAGCCAAAATAGCTTCCCGACAAACCCTCTGTGGAATTTGCTTATTTAGGGAATCGCTTCCCGGTTCGATCGGGAACCGGTTATGGCTGCGTCTGTTGTTGGTTCGCCACCAGCGACTGGCTTCGAATTTGCCGCGTTGGTTCTAACCGGAGTCTTCTCTCCTGCATCTGCTTTGTCAGTGAGCAGTCCAAACACTCCCACACCGGTGGTTGTTCCAATATAGACTTTGCCGTCGGCAATCATCGGAGTGATGAACTTGTTGCCCGCACCGAAGTGATCGCGCCCATCCGCAGCCTGATTGCTGTTGTAAAGTTCGATCAGAGTGATCGCATTGTAGGCGTACAGAATCGCCGGATTCGTGTTCTCGGTCGCCCACACAATTGCGTTGGAACCCTGATTACAGGAAATACTTGGAGTGGCTCCGGGATAGCCGAAGGTGTTGGTGGTCTTGGCAACCGCGGCGGTGGCGAGCTTGGCTTGCTTGAATTGAAATTCAAGAATGGGCTGGCCTACCGGTCCAAAATAAAGGCGACTGCTCCAGAAAGCAGGCATTGACCACAGGCCCCCGGGCAGCGCGCCTGCGAGTTCCTGGTAAATCTTGTTGCTATTCGCATTGAACTTGCCCATCGAGTTGCGATTTACGACGTAGAGATTTGTATCTTTGCCCGCACCCACGGCCAAGTCCCAGGTGGTGCCGGAGGAATCTTTCATTGCCGGCAATAACAAAGCTCCGCCCGAACCCAGGTCCGTATCGCTATCGCTTTCGCTAACGCCATTGTGCATTTCAAAATAATCGGCGACGGCGAGACCACTTTTAGTACCGAGCCTGATGAACGCATTGCCATAGTCACCACTGCTGGGAAAGCCGCCGGAATTCAGAGTGGTGTCGAAGGTGCCGTTGGCATCCAGGAAAAAGATGTTGCTGGAACCATCCGCAGTGAGTCCGGCGCCCGAGCCCCAGATCGCACCTTCATTGCCGTTGGGAGTCACATTCAGCACCGTGGTCTGCGCCAGTGTCGTGGCGTTGTAACCCATTATCCATCCGGTATAGGGACGGATATCGCAATGCGAAGTCCAGGCCAAATAAATCGTATTGCCGACTTGAAGCAGACCGGAGCGTTCTTCATATTGCGCCGGATCGAAGACCACGTATCCACCAGAACTGTTGTCGCCATTGCCCGGGTACTTGGCCGCGATATCGACGGGGCCCTTGTACAGTTCGTTACCAGTTGTTGCGTCGAGCGCATGCAGCCGCTGATGGTAGTCGCCGGAAGAATCTTTCGACATGGCTACGGCGTAAATCACGCCGTTTGATCCGCTAGGCCGCCTGATCACAGGGGTTGAGGTAATCCCTATCTGCGGAGTGACCTGGCTGCAGCCGCGGTCGTCCGATGCAGTCTCGCCAGATTTGAGAGTCCTGACATGCCAGATTACAGTGCCTGTATCGGCATCAAAGGCGTAGACCGAATCATTCTCGGTTACAACGATGAGGAGGTTGTGAGTACTCTTGCCAGGGATCGGCACGGCCGAAAGGTACAACGGCTCAGCATCGACACGGCCATCGGTGGTCAGCGTAAACAGCTTTCCGAAGGAACCGGAATTTACATTGCCGAGGGTGAGAGTTGCTTCGGATCGATTGAGACCGGTGCGCGAGTTATCGTTGTGATAGGTGAGAACGTTCTGGGAGAACGCGCTGGGCACTTCGACGGTTAGAAAGCATAGAGTGAACACGGCGGGAGAGGCGAGAAGAGCCAACCATACTCTGCGGAATATCAAGACGAAACCTCCTCGGAAATGTTGACCTCGGAACGAAGCGGCGCAGAGACAGAGACAATGACATTGACCGACAGAAATGCCTACGTTAGTTGCAAAATCGAGTGCGAAAGGTGACGAGAAAAGCCTATAGCTTACATCTTTAGTACTAGTAGACCTGTGTTCACCGATTATTGCAAAGGCGCAGCCTCGGGAAACACGGGATAATATGTGCAGGTGGCGTCTGCAAAGAAAGTAAAGAAAGATGGCCCTATGGGTGAATTCGGCAAGCTGCTGGTGGTGTTTGGCATAGTCATGGTGGCTGCGGGCCTGGGGCTCATGCTGCTGGGGCGCATGCATCTTCCTATCGGACGTCTGCCTGGGGATTTTCTTTTTCGCGGCAAAAACACCACGGTATATTTTCCACTGGCAACGTCGATTTTGCTGAGCATCTTGGTCTCGCTGGTGCTCTACTTAATTCGGCATTTTCGCCGATAGGGCTCATGCCGAGCCACTTCAAGTTTGGGGATTCGAAATGGCTGCCACGCCACTACTCGCACACCATCACAAATACGGGATCGAAAGCAGACAAGTTTGTAACTTTGGAATTCCCGTAGACTGGGCCCATGAACACCGCCCGCATTGCTGAACTGCTCCAACCGTTCCTCTCGCCACTGCCAAGCGCCTGTCATTCCGAACTGGATCGAAGATCCGGTGAGGAACCTGCTGCTCTCTCGGCAATCCAACTGGATCGTATATCGACATACATCGATATATTAAACCGCTGGAATGCTCGTATCAACCTCACCGCGATTCGCGACGAGGAAGAGATTGTCACGCGCCACTTCGGCGAATCTCTTTTCGCGGCCCGTTGTCTTTTCCCGAAAGCGGCGTCAGGGTCTCAGGCGGGAGATCACGGCCGAGTGGCCGACCTGGGCTCCGGGGCCGGGTTTCCCGGGATTCCGATAAAGCTATGGGCGCCGGGTATTCAACTCACACTCATTGAATCGAACCAGAAGAAAGCCGCCTTCCTGCGCGAAGTTTGCCGTTCGCTTACATTGACGGACGTCGATATACAGAATGTTCGCGGCGAAGAGGTTGTCCAGACTTACGATATCGTCACGCTGCGCGCGGTCGAGAAGTTTGCAGAGGCGCTTCGCATCGCGGCTCGACTAATGACTCCCCAAGGTCGGCAGGCGCTGCTGATTGGCACGTCGCAAGCGGAATTAGCCCGGTCGTCTCTACCGGCGATGGTTTGGAAATCACCCCTTCCCATCCCGCTCTCCCAATCACGCGTGCTCTTGTTGGGAGAGACGGAATCTAAGTCGTAAACTGTGGGAAGAAAAGTTAGAGTTTAGCTTGCAAACTAAACCATTGCGGCAGAATCTAATGGGTGAACAGGAGTAAGTGGGAGAATATTCTCTCGAGCTGATTCTGTTTACCAATACCTGAAACTAGGAATGTTAGTGTTCCGGTCGGAACATTAGACTTCAACCATTTGCTCGCCTGAATGTTCCAACCGGAACACTCGTCAAGTTGCTCAATCGAGGCGATCTCCTCTCGCTGGAGACGGCGCCGATGTTCCTGTCGGAACATTAAACGAGTTCTGGAGAACGAGTTTTGCACTGAATTCTTCATTCTGCACACACTTCTGCATTGCATTCAAAATGGAAACCGCATATGCTGCGGTAGCTCTAGCTTCCTCCAAAACTTATGGGACGCATTATCGCGGTTGCCAATCAGAAGGGCGGCGTGGGCAAGACTACGACTGCCATCAACCTGGCCGCATCCTTTGCCGCCGCTGAGGTGAATACTCTGCTCATCGATTGCGATCCGCAATCGAATGCCTCGAGCGCGTTTGGTCTGGCCAAGGATCCGGAACGTCTTTCCAGCTATCACCTCCTCATGGGCGATGCCTCGTGTGAAGAGGCGCTTGCCGCCACCGAACTGGAGCAGCTTTGGATTATTCCGTCACACAAGAATTTAATTGGTGCGAACATCGAACTGGTGGAAGCCGAACGCCGGGAGTACCGATTGAAGGACGTGATCGCTCCGCTTCGCGACCGGTTTCACTATATTGTGCTGGATTGCCCACCGGCGCTCGATCTGTTGACCTTGAACGCACTTGTAGCCGCCGATTCGGTATTGATTCCGATGCAAGCGGAATACTTTGCGCTTGAGGGCATCAGCGAGTTGCTCGATACCGTGGAACGAATCCGAGCCGAGTTGAATCCGCAACTCGAGATTGAAGGCGTCGTGCTCACCATGCTGGACGAACGAACCAACCTGGCGCAGCAGGTCATTGCCGAACTGAAAAAGTTCTTTGGCGAGAAGCTCTGCGCCACGACGGTGCCGCGAAACATTCGCTTGGCGGAGGCACCGAGCCATGGAAAGCCGGCCTTAGTCTACGATCCGCGGTCAAAGGGGGCGGAGAGTTATATCCGGCTGGCGAAGGAATTGCTGGGACGGCACCTGGCCGCGATGGAGACTGCAGAAGCAGCGAAGAGTGCGTAAATTCTATCGATGCACTTATATTTATGTACATCAATATAATACATTGACGCACATCGATATAAGGAAACAGCTTTAAACACAGGGGACACAGAGATTCACGGGGAAAGAAAGCTTATGGCTACGACGGTGGCGGAGAAGAAAGACGAGAAAGTAGAGAAGCGCAGGGCGCTGGGACGGGGGTTGGCTTCTTTGCTGCCCGGACCGAGAGCGGTGACGGCTACTGCGCCTCGAGTGCCGAGTCAGGCTTCTGTTCACGAAAGTAGTCCCACAGGCATAGAGCCTGTCCCGTCGACAGAGATCGCAACGCGCACGGAGCAGTCTACGGTACACGAGCCGGAAGCAATTTCGATTCCGGCGCAGCCCGTGTCAAATCAGCTCACGTCAAGCCAGCACACGGTGGCAATGCTGGAACTGGACCTGATTGAGAAGAATCCTTACCAGACGCGGTACGTGTTTGACGAAGAGATGTTGGGGGAGTTGGCGGATTCGATCCGGGAAAACGGCGTGGTGCAGCCGGTGGTGGTGCGTCCGGCGGAAGAAGCTGGGCGCTACGTTCTGGTACTCGGCGAGCGGCGTCTGCGCGCGTCGAAAATGGCGGGGAAGCAAACGATCCCGGCTCTGGTGCGGCGGCTTTCTCCGCAGCAGGCGGCCGAGATGACCGTCCTTGAGAATGTGCAGCGCGAGGATTTGAATCCGATCGAGCAGGCCGAGGCGTTCCGTGTGCTCAGCAAAGAGTTTCACCTGACTCAGGCGCAGATTGCCGAGCGCATTGGAGTGTCGCGGGAAACAGTGGCGAATTACATGCGGCTGCTGCGGCTGCCGCAGGAGGTGATGGGATATCTGGTATCGGGACGCCTGAGTTTCAGCGATTGCCGCGAGCTCCTGGCGTTGCAGAATGAAGAGCACATCCTGCAGGTCGCGCAGGAAGTCGTGACCAAGCATTTGAAATGGGATGAAATCGAAGACCGTGTGGCACGGCTGAATGGATTTATTCCAGGTCAGACAGGATCGGCTGAAGCGCAGAAACAGGCTAGAGGGGCGCGGTGGATGGATCCGAATGTGCGCGCCGCGCAAACCGAGATGGAGCGAACGCTGGGGATGCGGGTGAGAATTAAAGATCGCAACGGCAAAGGCAAGATTGTGATCGAGTACGCGACTGTGGACGATTATGAGCGCGTGGTGGAGATGTTGCGGAGAACGTAGTAAAAACCATGTCAGAAGCGGGGGCGGCCAGCCGGGCCGCCTTTTTTATTTATCCTTTTGGGGAAGCGTACTGGTAACAGTGGAACGGACGAGCCGAACTTCGCTTGGTTCTACGGTCTGAAACAATAGATTTAAGTGTTCTTAATTATGTTAAGTGGGATGAGAGACTGAAGTTAACTAACTTGATGCGTCGCATTTTCCCCGGGAAACAGCAGGGCCCGCGAAAACTACCGCAACGTGATGCCCATCCTTCTCCGATCGTGGGAATCAAGAAAGTAAGTGGTGGGACGAGCGTTCGACCTTTGCTCCTCATCATACAAATTTAAGGTGGCTTCTTTAGAAAAGTGGAACAGCTTTGACAGATTTGGCAAAAATCCTGGCCTCAATAGCGGCGCAGTTGATGAGCGGCAACGAGGTATTGCTTGAGGACCAGAAGATTCCGGTGAAGCGGTTAGGCCACGCGCGGCTGCGAATGGCCCAATTTCGCATGAACGGACGACTGCTGGAGGCAATTGAGCAGAATCCGGAGAAGCCAAGCCGTTGGGGAAAGTTGGCGCGGGAGAAGCATCAGGTGGTGCAGTTTTTGGATCCCGAGACGCATAAGTATGTGGCAGTTTCGGTCGACGGGAAAGTGCAGGAGTATGGGAGATAGTACAGCGGGCTTATTGACAACAACCAGCCCTGCGCCGGTCGCGCAACCCTGGCTCCGTTCAACATGACGCCCCCCCTTATTTGGCGAAGAAGTAGTCGAAGGATTTCACGGCGGTGAATTCGTCGTCTTTGATATCGAAGACGGTGTAGAGCTTGGTGACGTGGAGGACGTCATGAACTTTCTTGCTGAGGTTGAGAAGTTTGAGCTCGCCGCCAGCGTTGCGGACTGCGGTGAAGCTGCTGACTAATTCGCCGACGCCGGAGGAGTCGATGTAATCAACCTGGGCGAGATTAAGAACAATTTTTTTCTTGTCGGCTGCAATGAGGTTGCGGACCGTGTCGCGAAGCTTTCCGGTTTCATCGCCCAGGGTGATTCGGCCGTTGAGGTCGACGATGGTCACGTGGCTGATTTCGCGAGTAGTAATGTGCATGGGCTTCGCGGCTTGGGGAAATGGTAGTGGGGGCGGGGGCGCCTCGTCAAATGCGGGCGGATCCTAAAAGTTTCAAAATCCTAAACACACGGCGCAGAGAGTTACACAGAGGGGTAGTCGCGGATTTCCTGGATGGGCGAAGTGACGATGGGCGTGGCGTACTCAGGATGACGAAATTCCAGGTGCATGCCGCGGCCGACATATTGCAGTTTCAGCATGGAGCCTCCCCAGGTCGAACCTGCGATCGCGACCTGAACCGGGCTGGGACAAAATTCGGGATGGCCGGAAAGCATGGCTTCGCTGCCGCCGAGAAGAACAGCGGTATAGCAGTGGTGGAGAGTTTGAATTTCCAGGATGGTAGAAGGTGGGAGATCGTGAAGGAAGACGCCGCCTTCCACTTCGGATTGAACAATGGCGTGGTTGATCTCATCTGCCAGATTGGAGTGAGGAATGAACATAACGACAAAACGTTCCTAGGAGTGTACTCCAAATCTGCTTCGTCGAGGCGTCGCGGTTGAGGAACTTTGGAACATGGCTCAAGGTTTGATGTTTGGAAGGCATTTTGGGGTGCGGGAAAAGTGCATGTACTGGCGCGGGACGGGCTCGGCCAGTATCCCACGCAGCCTGGCTTCGCCCAAGGCCGTATCCACACGGGTCGCCTAGCTAGCTCGCCTAGGGTTATGGGATGGTGGCGATCGAGCCGTGAGGGCCTACGAGAAGGACTCCGCCGGTGGGGTAGGGGCTGACGGCGTTGAATTGCAAGCCGGACTTTTTGGGGGGACTGATGCGGGTGGGGTTACTCGGCGGACGGAAATCGTAGACAGATTTACCGGAGACGATGAACAGGCGAACGTGTGCCTGATTAACGTCCATGGATGCAGTTGAGGTCCCCAAAGATCGGCGATCATAGGCAACGGCCGAGTAATAGGATTGAGGAAAAATTTTAGATAGCGTCCACCTCTTGCCGCCGTCATTAGTGAATGCGAGGTTTGGGCCGTCCTGCTCCGGATGTTTATAGTCCCCTCCGGCAATGACTCCATGGAGAGGGTCACGAAACGCGATCGAAAAGATGCCAGCGGAGTCCGGACCGTGGATGATGGGCGTATCAAAGACTTGCCAGGTGCTGCCGCGATCTGGCGAGTGGAAGACGCGCGCGGCTTTGCCGCCGGTCGCGAACCAGATGTTGGGGTCGGGGGAGCCGGGGGCTGAAGCCGCTTCTTTTTCTTCAGGCTTATGCGGCACTGAAACGCCGCTCTTCCACGGGACCGCCAGGTTTGGGGACGCCACGAGAATCGACAAACAGCTATTGCTGGCCGCGAAGGCGCCTTCGCCTTCGAGCGCTGGGGGAAGCTGCGCAGTTGGAACAGAAGTCCAGGACTGGCCGTCGGCTGTGATGAGGAGTTGGAATTTCAGTTGGCCGGATTCGTCGGGGATGGGATCACCCAGGACGATGCCGTGAGTTCGGTCCCAGAAGGCAATCGAATCGAAAAAGCCTTTGGGATTGGTATTGCTGAATTCCAGTCGCCAATGCTGGCCGGCGTCTGACGTGTGATAGATGCGGGACTGATCGCCGGGCCCCGAGGACATCAGGAAAGCTTCATCGGCGGAGAAGGCGACCACCCCGCGGAAATCGAGCGTGGAAGCGCCGGGGACTTGGCCGGAGATCCAAGTGCGGCCTCCATCGGTAGTTCGCAGGAAGGTACCGTGAGTTCCGGAAGCCCAGGCGACTTGTTGCGAAACAGCGCTCACACCGCGCAGATCTTCTGTGGTATTTGAGGGCTGCGTTTGCCGGTTGACTTGAGCGGGCACGGAAGTTGCGACGAGAAGTAGAGCGAAGACGAACGCGGGTTTAGGCCTCATGCGCGGAAGTCTAGGATCTCTAAGGGCGAAATGCAATGGACGCAAGACAATCAGCAACGGCCGAAGGTTGCATGAATCCTTCGGCCCGCAAAAGGCGGGCCTCGGAATGACAGAGCGAAGATGCGACCGTCACTGCCTAGCAGTGAAAGGGGCGAACGAGGCGCTCTTGCCGAAATAGATACGCAGCGTGCATTTATCGCCCACGTGAGAAAAGGCGACCTCGAGGTCATTCGAGGCGGTGCTTACCTGGTCGGTTTCTATGGCTGCGCGGGCGATGTCCTGTTTTTCATCGTAGGCTGAACCTGGAGTTACATTCTTGTTGACCGCGAGAGTCCATTTATCTCTAGCAGGAATGGGATACACGGTGTAGGCGCCCACCGGGATATTCGAGCCCCCGAAGGTGAGCGGGGCTTCCGTGAATAAAGTCATGGGAGCGCCACCAGGCTCCCACGGCTTGCCGTTAGAGAGCTTATCGTTTCTTGAGACGGTGACCGGATTGTAACGGATGTAAACCTGGCGTCCATCGTCGAGATTACAACTGGCAGTGGACGAAGGCTCGGACGACTTTTGTGCGGCGCAAACGCCGACCAGCACAAGCGAAACAAAGACGACGAAGTGTGAGCGGAACATGAGAGACCCCCCGGGGGAAAAGTGTAGCGCTGAATGGTTTTAAGTGGAAGGGGGTTTTAGGTGCGATCAATCATTTCGGTCCTTTCGTCGCTGGTCTTCGGTGACGTTCTCAGGGGGCCTATCGGTTGTTACCGTTGCTGTGGCCAGTGCCAAGTAACTTGCGCTGCGACAGGACGGGAGCAATGGCGAAAACGAAGCTGAGGATCCTTTACGGTGAAGGCGATGCGGAAGTGCAAGCGGCTCCGGCGGCGGCATTTGAGAATGCCGGACACACGGTGCTGAAGGCCGAAGGCCGCAAGGCTGTGGTGGAGGCGCTGCAAAAGGGAACATTCGACTTGGTCATTCTTGGGCCGAGCCTGTCGCGAAATGACCGGCATCATTTGCCTTATGTGGTGAAAAAAGCGCAGGCAGAGACGCCAGTGCTGGTGATGCACGCGGATGGAAGCCGGCATCCGTATGTGGATGCATGCACGGATACGGG
>JBAWBG010000336.1:0-2993 GCA_049589695.1 Candidatus Sulfotelmatobacter sp.
GTGGAGGGGTGCGCGATCCGCTCAAAGGCTGGGCTCGCAAGGACGGTGCCCTGGCCGGCACGTTCGGCATCTAGTATGCGCCGGTTGGCGGCGCGGGCCTTGGCCTGGAGTTCGCCCAGGTTGGGCAGGCGGGCGTTGCAGCCCAGGTCACGGGGGGCGTTGACGACAGTCTCGATCCGCATCGCCCGGCCGTCTTTGAGGTACTGCTTGATCCGCGAATGCTTGCAGGACACGTTGACCAGGACGCCGCCATTGTCGCGCCGGTCGATCGCGGTGCGGAAAGTTCCCCAGGTGTCGCGGCGAACCCGGCGGCCGAAGATGATCTCGACGTTATGCGGGCGGCCTATGCCGGGGTTGTCGGCGACCAGGGCCTCGAAGAAGCCACGAGCGTGGCGGGGCGCGTCGAACACGATGGTGCGGGAAACCCCGGCCTGGCGCATCGAGATCTCCCACCAGTACCCGGCCCGCTGATCGGCCGGGCCGAACGGCAGGGGCAGCCGGTGCAGCCACCGCTGGGCGAACACCTCGATGGTGCCCGGTTGCAGCCGGTCACAGATCACCTGGAGGACGGCTGGGTCGTCGCAGGCGGCGAACCCGTTGGACAGCGCGGTGAACCCGAGCCCAGCCTTCCCGGCCTGGCGCTTGACCCACTCGTGGCCGTTGAGCCAGATCTTGGCCGGATACGGGAAGTAGGCGCACACCTTGATGAACGCCGGGCCGGAGCCGGCGTCCCACAGGTAGAAGTAGTAGCAGGTCACCCGCCGGTCGGTCTTATAGAACGACCACCGCGGCGTCCCGGTGGAGGTCTTGCCCTCAGCCGCCGTCCACACCCGCTGGAACTCCTGGGCCACGCCGATCGCCGCCACCCCGGACCGGCCAGTGGATGCCTGCCGGGCCAGGTGTGGCTGCATGACCTCGAGCTTGGCCTCGTCCTTGCCGAACCTGACCCAGGGGATGTCATTGGCCTCGGCGAAGGATGTCACCGCCTTGCGGAACCGGTCCCCGAGCTGCCGGAACAACACCGGCGAGGGGAACGGGAAGCCCAGATGCCCGGACAGGAACGCCACCACCTGCGCGCTGGTCTGCAGAATCGGCACGTAGGCGTTGAGATAGATCCGGTCCAGGCACTCAATGTCGAGCGTGACGTGCCCATCGAGCACGTCGTTCACCGTGACGACCCGCTGCACCATGCCACCAGCGTGCGCTCATCGCGGCGCAGCCGCGAGCCCGTGAGGCCAGGCTCGGACCCCCGCCAAACCGCCCGCACGGCCGCACCCACACCAGCCCTGAACCTCGGCGGTCCGAGGCTGGCCTCACTGTTACTCCACGGCAGTTCGTAATCATGCGGGTGTGGGGTCTCGTTTGCGGTAGTGGCAGGCTTGGGCGGTGGCTTGGTGCCGACGTCGCCATCGGGACCAGTGCAGTTGCATCCGAGGGATGGGGGTTGCTGCCCAGGCTGGTGAACAGCCGCCGGATCTCGTTGCGAGTCAGCGGGATCAGCTGGTCATCGTGGCCGGAGCCGCTGCCGAGTTCGCCCGGACGGTCTCGGTCTGGAGCGGCGCGTGAGCCCGGTCGCCAACACGGAAGCGATCACCGCCGCAGATGCCGCCGAACAGGCTGGCTTCCCAGCCGCTGGTGATCGTCTGCTCGCTGCCTGGAACTCGATCTACGCCCTCAAGCCTGATCCGAGCGGCGCTTACCGGGACGCCATCCGGGCCGTCGAAGCCCTCACCAATCCCATCTTCTTGCCAAACGCCCCGGCGCCGACCCTGGGTCAGGTCATCCGCCGTCTTGATGAGCACGCCAGCGATTACGAGGTCATAGCACACAAGACCGGCCGCCCGGCCGACGTGACTGCTGTCCTCGCGATGATGCGCTTGCTATGGGCACGGCGTCCGACAGAAGGCGGCCCGACCACCGCGCCGATCACTCCCGAGGCAGCACAAGCTGCCGTCGCCCTCGCGGTCATCTTGGTGCACCTGTTGGCCACCGGTTCGATCCGGACGGCGGAGTAGCATTCGTCGACCCGGTACTGCGCGGCCATCCGCGATCACCCTGATCAGGCGGGCAACTAGGTAGCCAATGCCTTCGATTGTTCGTCGAAGAAGTAGAGCAGGCTGGAGGCGAACAACAGGCCCTGCACGGCGTTACGCCCAGTGACGGAAGAACGCCGCATCAATCACACTCATGCGATCGAGCCTGTACCGCTGAGCGGGACCGCTCGCGGAGGTGCCGACCTTGCGGCCTGGTTTGGTCTATGGCTTCGTGTTCGCTATGACGCCGGACGACGTGGCGGCGGTGAACGGTGGGTTCCCTCTCGCTTCCACGCCCATGGTTCTGTTCACCGACGATGCCGACAACATGTGGCGAATCGATGATGACCTGCGCCTTCGGGAGGTCTCGAGGACTCGCATCGGCTCGCGCCCGATGCGTGCTTGGCTTGCAAGGTTGTTGAGAGGGACGCCCTGAGCACGCCGCCGCCCGAGTCGAGATCGCGCCCTAGGGAGAACCGCCAACCTCGATGGGGAGGTCGACGCGCGGCCAGCGACAGATAGCGGCGCCATTACTACATCGCCCGGCCGGTTCAGGCCACCTAACAGGTCAGTGCGCCGAACGGCTGCGATGTGCGCCTCAGCTTTCCTGGTAGATGCCCTGGCTATGGCTCTGCTTCGAGTTCGGGGCTCTGACGGGCTGTAAGCCGCTCCTGCTGTCGTCGTTGGGTTGCCGACACGCGGTCAGGCCGGTGTCTGGCTGGTGGTCGCGAGGGAAGTAGAAGGACCTCGGCGCGGAGGTTGCCCGAGGCTAGCAGGTGGTTGATGATCTCGGCGGTGCCGATGGATCTGCTCAGGGAGGCGGTGCCGACGGCCGGATGCCCTGGGTCCGTTGCCTGTGCGGCGTCGAGGATGAGCTGCTCGCCTGCTTGGTCGATCGTGGCGGCGCGGCGCAGCACGTCGGTGCTGGTGACGCCGAGGTCCTGCAGGATGCGCTCGACG
>JBAWBG010000337.1:0-2115 GCA_049589695.1 Candidatus Sulfotelmatobacter sp.
CGCTTGCGCCAAGCCCAGACGCCGTGATCGTGGATAATTCATGGCGCGAGCGCGTCGAGATCTTCGGTCGAGAGTGTTTTTCAACGGGCGTGCCCCGCCATGGGAGTCGTCGAATCGGGCGCGGGACGGTCTTCGTCGCGATCAATGGCGCGATCCGTCGCGCGTCACTCCATCCGCGGCCCGTCGCCGGGACGATTCCGCGTCCGAAGTCGGCGCCTCCTGCCCAGCTCTCAACCCGCCTTGCGCCGCGACACCGGCGCTTGCACGGACTCCTTCTCCTCCCCCTTCTTGCCGGGGATGGGCAACAGCAACTCGCGCTGGCCCTCGACCCTCGGTTTGGCCTTCTTCGCCTTCGGAGCCTTCGCGGCCGGCGGCTTCTTGGCCGCCTTCAATTCCCCATCGTCCTTCAACTTCTTCGCGAGGCTCCGCTCTGCCAGATGGTCGATGATGGCGAGGGGCGAGAAGCCGCTACGTGGATCAGCGACCTCGCCCTTTTGGCGGTTCTCGACCTCGCGCATGATAGCGTCGGACTGAGCCTCGTCCGTGTTCAGGAAATACCGCACGGGATCGCGTAGGAATTCCAATTGCTGCTCGCGCGTGAGTTCGGGGAGCGTGTAACCATCAATGTTGAACAAGCTACGGATGCGATTGATGAATGATTTCTTTTCCATCAAACCGGCTCTCCCTATGGCCGCGACATCCGCCGATGAGATTGGCCGGTCCACCGCACCGACGATCCGCCCGTCCAGCTTCACAACCTCAGCGAATTCGCGATCCCCATTCCAATAAGCCTCAGCCGTGTGAATGCTCTCCGCGTCGACCCCGTAGTGATTGGCCAGGGCCGCCGACAGCGCGGACCATGCATGGAACGACGAGCGCGGATAGGCGCGGATGGTCGGACTGTCGGAGTCGATGGCGTAGAAGGTGGTAGGGTGGGGCGCGCTCTTGCTGGCGGCGGAAGAATTTGAGCGACCGAGCATCGCGGAACTCCTGACTCTACGGACACACAAGGCCGCCCGATCGGCATCATCCGGCCTTCCGGAGCGGCGTCGGAACAGAAGCGGGCTGCTTACTCGCCTCTCTTGCCGGGGCGGCGACAACTCGCGCTGGCCCTCGACCCTCGGCTTGGCCTTTTTCGCCCCCGGCGCCTTCGCCGGAGGGCCGGCCGCGCGGCGCTCCTTTACGCAATAATAACCTTGGCAAGTCTGGCAGGTGATTCGCACGAGTCAATAGGGAGGGCAAAGTATTGATTTAGTTGCGAAGAGTTCGACAT
Source organism: Candidatus Sulfotelmatobacter sp. (assembly GCA_049589695.1). Taxonomy (GTDB): domain Bacteria; phylum Acidobacteriota; class Terriglobia; order Terriglobales; family Acidobacteriaceae; genus Sulfotelmatobacter. The sequence continues at coordinate 1,274 of JBAWBG010000337.1, forward strand.
ATGTTCAGCTTAGGTTCTTTATTTTCCCCAGAGCCGTGACCCAGCGCCGCGTCGCGCACTTCCGGCGGCCATTTATGTCTCGGGGCGTTCACTCGAGATCAGCGTACGAACGCCGCAACAAGTGTGCGCAAATCTACATAGACAAGTAGTAGATCATGAGTGAAACGGAACCGTCGCAAGAAAAAGCCCCGCGTCGGAGGGGATCGACCGCGGGGCCAGTGGGGCGCGGGAACGGGGTAGAACCCTGCGCTATCAGGGAGGTTGGACCGGCTTCGACCGCTCCGACGTGGCGCAAGCCACAGTCCGGGCGTCGTCTTCGCGACGGCGACCAAATTCGGGCTTTGCATGGATCTTCCTACAGCGCGCAACGGCACAGGGCGCGCCCCCTACGGCGTCTCCTCTTCAGCCAACACTGAAGCCGCCGCCGAGAATCACCGCTCCCCTTTTGGGTTCGGCCGACCAACCGCGAGCCGTGCGATTCTGGAAAGAGGCGCGCAATCGTCAAAGACCGTCGCCGTGCGATGGCGGTATGACGGTGGTAACCGGCGCGAACGCGAACTTGCGGAGCTCTGCCAGTCGCACAGGAGTGGGTTCATGGCAAAGACGGTAGCCGACCAATTCGCGGAGACGCTTGCCGCCGCGGGCGTCAAGCGAATCTATGGGATCGTCGGCGATAGCCTCAATGGCCTGACCGACTCGATCCGCCGGCAGGGAAAGATCGAGTGGATCCATGTCAGGCATGAGGAGGTCGGCGCTTTTGCGGCGGGCGCGGAGGCGCATCTGACGGGCGAACTCGCCGTGTGCGCCGGCAGTTGCGGGCCGGGCAACCTGCACCTCATCAA
>JBAWBG010000338.1:0-2418 GCA_049589695.1 Candidatus Sulfotelmatobacter sp.
GCTTAATCCAGGCAAAAATCTTTTTGCGGGTAGCAGCATCGTTGGATCCGGCCATGGAATGGCCGGGGGCATCCCAGAAATTTGCCCCAACCATGACCTGGGACATCGCCAGGTTCATCATGGCCTCGCGCCGGTCCACAACCTTATCTCCGTCCCAGGAATAGTTCAGAATCCAGGTGGCTTTCCCTTCCGCAAAAGCCCGGAACGTGTGCATGCCGACCTGATAGTAGAACCAGTCCAGTGGCGTGCGAGATGCCGCCATATGATTCCCGCTGCCGAATTCGTATTCGTGCGCGATAGCGTCGACCACGGGATAGAGGCTGTAAACATCGGCGCCCACGCGGACTGATTCGGATTCAATACCAGGATAAATCTCCGGGATAGTTTTGATTTTTGGATTTACCGACTTGGCATTCTGGTCGATCTCGTGCAGAAAATCAGTGATGGTCTGGATGCGAAAATCAACCCACCGGCGAAAGTTAGGATCGGAAAAGTCGCCGATCTTTAAATCTTTTTTCGCGTCAAGTCCCGTCTCTTTCTTAAACGCGGCCACTGTATAGTCGTCGAAGCTGGCCCATGTATCCTCCCAGCCCTCGAAGTGGGTCATCCAATAAGGAATGTCGACGTAGATGCCATCAATTCCAGTCGCGGCAATCTGCCGCACGCGTTCCATGTAAGTTTTACGCCACTCCGGAGCATAGGGACTAATCCAAACATCTTCGTCGCCGGGGGCGATCCAAAAAGCCGTGCCGCCGCCAAAGATCGCGGGCTCACCTGTAATCTTTCGCTGCAGCCAGTCGGGATGATCTTTTGCAACGGTGTGAGCCACCTTATCGCCGTGGGCCGTGATGCATTCCGTCCCAGCGATGTACACGAAAGCATAATTTCCCACCGCGTGCGCTCTTTCTGCGACGGCCCGAATCGCCTCCAACTTGGCCTTCGGATCGAGAAAGCTCTCGTAGCGGCCCGGAATGTCGTTATCCACCTCGATGCCGAAGACATCCGTCGCCTGAGCATCGGCCACGATTTTATCTGCGCTGTTTCTTCCCAGACCGTACGCGCCGATGCGCACATAGTTGGTCCAATTCTGTTCAACAGAAGTTGGAGATGCGGTCGCAACCAAAAAGAGGATAAGGACAGAAGAGAATGCAATTCTATGCTGATGCATGGGATCCATTCATTTCTTGAGAAGTAACAATGCGTTATCCCGATAGACCGAGCGCAGCACGTTATCGGGAAGAAACAAGCCGTAAATATTCCACCGTCCTTGACGAGAAGCGTGCGACGGATATTCGAAATACTCATCGCGAGTTTCCAGAAAACGATAGTGAAGGCGATACATGTTCACGTCAGGAATCAGGTCCGTTCCGAAGAGAATGCGGCCTGAATATTTCAGAAAAAACTCTCGAGCGGTGTAGGGTTGGCGCCCCAGTTCCGCGCAACGCGCCCCGATATCGACGTAGAGATTCGAATGCAAATCGAGCAACTGGCTGACATAGGACAGATCTTCTGGATGTTCGGCCACGTGCGCCGCCACAAAAGTAGTGTTTGGATGGCGTGCAAATACCTTATCGCGCTGGGCAAGCAATCGGGCCTTGTCGAATTGTGAGCCGTGAAAACTCCACTCGGGATGAGCCGCCAGTTCCTCATAGCGCTCGTTGTGATTGTCGATGGGCTGAAAAAAAGCATCCGGGTCCGCAATGTGGAACATGATGGGAACATGCAGTTCGGCGGCTTTCTCAAACAGCGGCGCGAGGCGCTCATCTTCCACTCGCAACAAATTTCCGTCTGCATCACGGACGCTGGTTCCCAGATCCTTCCACAACTTCAAGCCGCAAGCGCCGCGCTCCACCAGCTCCTCCAGGCGATCCACAGACCGCTCAAAAAAGCCGGCGGTGTGCAGATCGCTCCAGTCCATCCAGCCGTAAGTCGAGAATCGATCGCTGTCAGCCCGGTGAAACTTATCAATCATTCGTAATGCAGCTTCGCCGGTGCGCATAGTAATGTTTACAATCCGCTCAATTCCGCACTCGTCCATCACTCGAAGAACGTCAGCAGGATTGAGGGCATCCAGATGATTGTGATAATCGATGACGGGAAACTTCGGTCGAACGATCTCGTGCACCGGGGATACCAGCATAGAGCGCGGCTGAAAATCGCTCAGTCGCAAATCCACTTCGGCCTTCGCGGTTACCATGGCAACGAAAGGATCTTGTTCGGGTCCTTTGTTGCTCATGTAGCTCGCTCCCGAGCGATCCGGCGGGGAACTGGAAACGAAGTTTCGTTTTGTTATGCACATGGTTTCCCTTTATTACGAAATGCTTCACTAGCGATCAGAGTCTAATATAATATCGCGCTGCACGGAAGCGGAATGCCTAACAAAATTATGCGAGTGACAATTAGCACTTTATTCTTCTG
>JBAWBG010000339.1:0-9773 GCA_049589695.1 Candidatus Sulfotelmatobacter sp.
ACACGCCAATGTCATATGTATTGCTCGTGTTATCCGCAGTCGAAACGTCATACGTCACTTGCGTCGTCGTCAGCGGAAACGTCAGCACCACTCCCCATAACTCTGCCTTATTCGCCGTACTCGAGAAGCTGATCGCCGTCCCCGTCGTGTTCGTCGTGAGCCATGGAATCGAATACGCTGCGCTGGTGCTCACACTCGAACCCGGCATGTCCATAAACATCTGCACCGTCGCACTACCCGAACTGGCCTGCAAAACCCGCCCCAGCACCTGTGTTCCGCTCGGCTGCGTCGCTCCCGCATCGTGGCACAAAGGATAAAATCCCCCGCTCGCCGTGCTCGAAGGCACAACAAAATCCCCCACCACCGTTGCCGTTCCATCGAAGCTGCAGTAAGCCGACCCCATTCGCGCCAGCGTAACTACCCCCGAAGTCCCCGCATTTGCAATCACCACCCCAATCGCTCCACTCGTCAGCGCACTCCCCGGCTTAGCAGCACAACCCGACGCAGTAAGCACCGCTAACCCGTTGATGATTGTCCCGTTCGTCGCGTCGTTGCAAAGTTCATAACTCTGGCTGGCAAACTTACCCAACTCAAATCCGCTGCCGCTCGTAGAATTTCCCGCCGCATAAACCGTCCCCGGACGTAATCCGCTCCCGGCCCCCGTGCTATTGAACGATCCCACGTTATACGTCTGATCGACCCACGGTTTGAAATTGCTGCTCGCATCCACCACCCACTTCAACCCGCTATTCACCCACAAACCCAACCCCGGCGCCGTCCCAGCCGCCGAATTCTCGCTCCGCACTACTGCGTAGTTATCGGTCGCGTCATATCCCAGCGAAGTACGCTGCCAGGTCGAACTGTTCGTGTAAATCGAGTACACATGCAAATTCTGCGCCGTGGTTCCGTACTGGCCCACATCGCTCGCATCTTCCTGGAACAGATTCGAAAAAAACGAACTGCTCCCCGTCGTCGCCACTTTTTGCGGAGCGCCACCGCTCGCCGAAATATAAAAGTTCCCGTCGTTCGAAAGCCCGAAAGATGAAGTCCCCGCTCCCGCCGCCGCCATCGCCGTCCCCGGAACCGGCGAACTCACCGCCCACGGCCCCGCCACGAGCAATTGTCCGTTCACCGTAAGATTTCCGCTGAACGCTCCCGAGGAAGCCGCAATCCCATTGCTTCCCGTATAGGTCAGCGTCGAACCGTTATCCGTGAGCCCACTATCTCCGCTCACCACCGTGCCATTCGCCGAATACATCGCCACCTGCGCCGCTGTCCCGCTGTTCACCGTTCCCGATCCGCCTCCGCCTCCGCAGCCCGTGCAAATTCCCGTCACAGTCAAATTCCCGTTGATGTGTACTGGCACGTTGAACGTCTTCGCACTCGCCGTCAGTCTCTCCAGGTAGCTGGAATTATCTCCCGCATTTCCGATGTAGTTCGAAATCGCCACCGGCGACCCAAATGCCAACTGCTCTGCTCCCGGAACCGCCGCAACATCCAGTCCGATGTAAGTATCCCCGGGATCATTCGGCGGACGGAACCCGATCGTGCCCAGCGTCTTCGCAAAATTGGAATCCACCAGAGTAACAATGTGATGCGGCTGAATATTTCCGACTCCAGTCGTAGGATATTCAAAGTTGATTCGCCCCTTCACCCCGCTGCCCGTGCCATTGTTGTAACTTCCATCCTGAAATAGCAGCCCCCCAATCGGCGGATAGGTTCCAGATCCTTTTCCCTCCAGGCACTGCTCCCAGGCCCGCCGAACCACGAGCCGATCGCGGCTGCATCTCCGCAATTGCGAACTTGCAGCGTTGGAAGTGCATTCCAGTCCACCGAAACCACATCCGCCGGTTCGGTATCGAACGAAGCCACCGGGTTGTAATAAGAAGATGTTCCATCTCCCGAAAACACCGCACTTCCCGGCCAGAAAGGCAACACCGGTTCCCAGCTCAGCGATTGAATCGTATAGCCAGCGGTATTCGCTCCTGCCGCATCCGTATAAGTGCACACTAGTCCCGAACACTGCGCCTCACTAACGCCCACACTTCCGCATGCAGTTACGCCTCCTCCTGCGCACGAGCCCTTAATCGGAAAACTGGGAGCATTGGCCGTCAAACTGGTCGACGGTTGCATTCGCAGGATGTCGTAGACCACCGTATCTCCCGGGTTCTGCGGCGGAATATGAGGCCACTGCACCGACACATTGCCCGCCCCCCCGTTGGTGAAAGTCACCCCGGCAAAAAGCGGCGCACTGTAAATTCCCGCCGTAGTGTCGTGAGCAATAACGTAATAATTCAATTGCGTCGATCCGGAAGTTCCACTGAAAGGAAACGACACCCCATGCCCCGCTGGCTGTTCTCCACCACGCACTGTCAGAGGCTCGACATTTCCCTCATAAATAATTCCCGTTGCCCCGAATGAACTTCCCAGATATGGATTAGGACAAGGCCCCGCGCCTTCCTCCATGTAAATATTGTCCAGTTCGGTTCCGCCGTAATTGCCGAGGAGGTTCGTGGTGTTTACTCCCCACATCCCAAATCCCTGCATCACCGAGTCCGTCACCCGAGTTACATTGTTTGCGTAATTCGTGACTCCATTCCCCGCACACTGCGGGCTGATGTTCGCCTTGTCGATCCAGATGACCGGCGCGCCCCAATTCGCTGCGTAAACATACGAACCGCAGTGATTGGCTGTGCAGGTTAGCCCCTGACTTCCATCCGCATCGAAGTTCCGGATGGTCGCAGCCTCATCGTCGTCCATCACAAAAAACTGATTGAACGACCCCCCGCCTCCAGCCGAAGACTTAATGTCATCCATTGTTCCCGGCATCGCATTGTCCTCTACCGCGGCATTCTCAATGGCGATGGTTCCCGGACTCGCAACCGACGCTACATTGGCCGCAGTCTGGTTATATGTAATCGACGTGCCCGAGACCGTAACCGGCCCGTGATTTCCCCAATACGTCGGGTTGTCCGTAAAGTTAATGTTGACCCGGTCCCCCGTCTGAATGGTGCTGCAGGCTGTAACGGTCGTAATAGTCACAACATTCGTCTGCCGCTGTGTATTCAGAATCAGACAACCATCAGCATGCACCGTCGACGTAAAATTAAGTCCCCGCACAGTGATCCCACCGTAGTGGTTGGAGTTCACCTGGTCGCCCAGAAATATGCAACGGTCTCGAGTCGAGCACGAGAGCAGCGTTCCATGGCCCTCAATCAGCGACCGGCTGCAGTGCGCAAAAATCGATCCATAAACCGGCAACGCGCTCGCCGTCGCACCCGTGGCCGGAAGAATCACATGCGCATTCGGATTTCCCGAGTTCACTCCCGAAGGCAAACCACAGGCATCGTTAATCGCTTCCTGAATCCCGCTCGATGCGCTGCCAATCGTATAGCCGGCCGAGTGCGCATATTTTGGCGTGAACAGCACCGTCCCCGAAGCCGCGCCCGGCGTACAACTCCCTCCCTGTGCCAGAACCGGCTCTGCCGTTCCTCCACCGCCCTGCACATAAATGAAATACATCTGGTACGAAGTAGTATCGATTCCCGTCGGGCAAGGCGCCAGCGTCACCGTCGCCTGTAGTCCCGCCGCCAGGCTGCCGCTCGGCACGGCGCTCCAGTTGTCGCTCGGTGTCACATATCGAACGCCACTCAGGTTATTCACTGTCATTTGTGAACCCGCCGGTTGCACAATGCTCTGGCTTCCCGTAGGACTAATCGTCACTCCGCCTGATCCTCCGCCCGGCGCTGCCGGCGCATATTGTCCCGACGCAGAGGAATAGGTCAGCACCTGCCCGTTTGCAGGCGTTCCCGCCGCCACTGGCACGCTTTGGATCGCCGTCGCGTTCGCGCTCGATCCGCAGGGTCCCCATGCTCCGCTTCCCAGCAAACAATTCAGTCCCGAAGCCGTACCGCTCCCTAACTCATTCGTGGGCACCAACCCTGCTATCAGGTCGGCCTTAACCGTCACGCTCGCATCCACATATTGTTTTGGAGCCGATTGCAGTGGAGCCGTCGGATTTCCACTCAATGTCAGCGGCCCGGTCATCGCACCGCCCGCGGTTGGCAGATAATTTCCAGCTCCCACCGCCTCGATAGACGAATCCACATAGGACTTATTCGTTACATCTCCCCCACCCACCGGCGTCGGTACATTCGGAGGTTCAGAAAAAGTCTTGGTCCCCGTCACCGTCTCGATCCCCGACAGATGCACAACTGCACTATCGTTCGCCTTGCCGGATAGCGCCGAGTTCACGTATTGCATCGATACCGGTTGCGCCGCCGTTCCCGCTCCCGGCGTCGTTCGTACCATCGCCAGCGTCGCCGGAGAACTTGTCGGCACCACCCAATACTCGGTTCGCACTTCCCCAGGTCCCAGCTGGTACACAACTGTGTAGTAAACGCCTGCCGGAGTCGCCCCCGCGTTCGCCGCGAGTGCAACATTCAAAGCCCCGCTCGTTCCCAGCGTCACGTCGAGCGTCCCCGCTCCCACCGCACTCCCGCTGGCCGTCACGAATGCCGGCCAGGTAATCACCAACACCCCCTGCGCCGGCGTTCCATCGGCTAGGTATACGGTGTCGACCACGCTGGTAAGCGTCGGACCGCTTTGCGGACTAGGCGAAGTCCCATTCGGCGCAGACCCCGCCACGCGCGCCTTCACCTCGGAAGCACTCGTCGGCGTCTCCCCGCTTTTCGCGGCAACTTCACGCGCCATAAGCCGAGTACCCGATACCGCCATCGCCGCCACCAGTACCAAATAAAAAAGCCGCCCCGCCGGACGGCATGTCTGCAACATACTTCCTCCTCAATCTTGTCATCCTTAATCTTGTCATCCGAGCGAAGATTGTGCTTCGCGAAAGCGAAGCGCAATCGCAGTCGAAGGATCCCTTATCCGTTCAGACTGCTATCCGCCGAGCAATGCATTTTGGCTTCCTTCACGGTAACGTTATACGGTAGACCTGAACACTCTCAAATCCGCCCTTGCAAAAAATCTTCCACGCTCCGCACATAGACCTCGGCAAAATCCGCCACCGGCCGTCGCGCTTCCACTAACTGCATCGCATCTTCCACGCTCCAACCCATCACACCCAACAGCGCCAGCGTCATCATCGGTGCCCGGTGTACCCCCGCCGCGCAATGCACCAGGAGTTTCGTATCTTCGTCGTCCAGCGCTGCCAGGCCAAACTCCACCCCGCGCGCGAATACTGCTGCTGGCTTCGGCTCAAAGTCGTCGTCCACCGGATTCCAACAGACCGCGATTCCATGCTCCCCTGCCAACGGCGTATCGTCGAACTCGATCTGCATGTCGATGATGTGCGTCACCCCGGCGCGCGCTACCGCCGCCATGTTCTCCGCCGTCCAGATCCCTCCGCCCACGCCAATCCGTTCCGTCACCCACGTAATGTCAATCCCCATCTTAGGCCGTGCAACCCGGACCTTTCTCCCCGCCGTATTTTTCCCAGAGTGCCGAACTTTCCGTGTTGTCGAATTTGTCGCGGAAGTCAGCTTCAGTGATTTCCCCGCATTCGATTCGTCCCGAGGCGAAATCGAAAGCCCCGGAGTACACTTCATCCACTCGTAACTCCGGTTCATTCTACGGCATCCTCCACGTCCTCGCGCCTCCGCTACAGCGCTACATTTCGCTCTGGCCTTCGTCCGCTTATCTACGTCTGTTCGGGATAAGATTCGTTTGCCGGCTTCCCGCTAACCCCGTTCGCGCCCCTCATCGCCATCGTCCCGCATGACAACCCAACGGCCGGAGCGCCGTCATCGCAAACCACGGGTTCAGTCGGCAATCCCAACCGCTTCAACAACGAGTAAGCCAGCGAGTTTTCCGGTTTCGCGGAAGTCTCAGCTGTCGCCGGATACAATCCACATACCTCAAACAAATACTTCGCCGGACCCACTTCCCCATTCTTCGCCAGTTCGATGAATCCAACCACAATTTCGTTCACCGCCATCCGTACCAGGGTGGCAATATTCTTTCGCGCTTCCACGAAATCGACTGGCACGTTCATATCGGACCCCGCTTGCGCAATCCTCTTCGCGGCTATTTCGCACTTGCCACAACTCTCAGACCGCTTCGCGCCCCTGGTTTTGGCGCGACTCTTGCCCTTTGATTTTTTCATCCGTAGCGCTCCCCAACCCAAAAACACGAAAGGCGCGCTTTTCAGCGCGCCTGCAGGGCTATATCTTTTTTCTTAACTCTACAATACCATTATATCATACTGCATAGGGTAAATGGGACATTTTTTAAAATTTATTTTCTTCATCTTTTCAATCACTTGCGCAAAAATCATACCCTTTCCCCTCTTGACAAGATTTTTTGAGAAGTTCTTTCGCCGCTGCTGCGCACGGTTGCTATTCATCACGATTCTCCGTAGTCTCCGGCAACCGCTCCAGCAAGTCGGACCGCAGAAAACTCTCGCTCAGTTCGTCGATCAACTCCGGCAGTCTCCGCTCCAGCGTTCTGCGCGTGCACTGCAGAATCCGCGCCGCCGACTCATGGTCGTACTCCTGCAACAATACCCGTGCCACCACCTGCCGGTCGAAACTTTTCAAACGGTCCAGGCACTTCTCCACATCATGCAGAAAAATTACTTTCGCTTCAAACGTCGTCGCTGTAAAAGCTGAAATCTTCGCCCGAAACAATTCCCGCCCCAACAACGAAGGCAGGCGTCCCGCTTCCAGCGACCATCGCATGTAACGACGCAGCAAGGCCGTTGTTTTCTTTCGATACAGCCATATATCAGGATCGCTTTGCCAATCATGCTGCGCAGCAATCTCGATTTCCGCTCCGGCGCCAGTCGTTGGCGGGAAGCTATGTGCCTCCAACTTAGGCCAAGCCCCTTCTCGCTCCCCATCGTTGTTTGCCTGAATCAGCACAGCCGCGACTTCTTTCCCCGGCTCGCCATCCGGCGTTGCCGCAATCCACTTCACACCGGCACTCATGCCGCACCTCCAGCCGCATCCATGTCTGTTCCCTCTTCGTACGCATCCAGCTCGACCGCATTGCCAGCCAGCCGCGGCCCTTGCGGCACCCTTGGGTTCCCCATTTCGCAGGAGGCCGGCGGCAATTCCGCCATCGCCCTCCCGCAAGCCGCGCAGTAAATTTGTTCGCCTCCAACGGGGCGAAGCCACAATCCGCCGCAACGTTCGCAATATTTCAACTCCAGGCTCAACTTGTTCGTCGAAATGCTCTTCGCTTTCATCGCTCCTCCTGAGGCTCCACGCTGCGCTGTGAGCCGGTACCGTTGAAATGCTTTGGTTTGAATGACGACGCCCGCCGCCGAAGCAAAAAGCCCTGCGCCCGATTGCCGCTCCCGAAGCGGAAATCGGACGCAGGGCTCGTTTTTCTTACGACGACCTGCTTGCGTTATTTAGTTTTTCGGAACGCCCGAAACATGCGTCCCCGCTACACTACGGCGTTACAGTTCAGCCGCCGTACTTCGTGCCAACAGCGATCCTGACTCACGTTGTCGGAAAAATCCCTCCTCATACCCGGACTTTAGAACTCGCCCGTTCTGTATAACTACGCTGATCCGTCCATTGAAATTCAAAGTCTTCAGCAGACTCTCCATGGCCGCGGAAAGCGTCTCGGACGCCCGTACTTTCCGGCGAAATTCGATGAAAGTCTTCCCTTCGTTCGAGTTATCCAACCCGCTCATTGTCCGGTTGCTCCCGTGAAATCAAGGTGAGTTATAAACTTCAGGTAGCGTATAGCTCCTAATTTCCGCAGTCAAGGTGATGATTATGCACTTGACACAGAATGAAGTCAAGAGTATATTTGGGGGGTGAGACAGTGGCCTTTCAGCGATGAGATTTGGCGGTCGGTTTGGATGCTTTACACGGCTGGAATCCTGCTCATGTTGGCGCTAGTTATCTTCTGTGCTCGGATCATCCTATGAAACTGATAGAGGTCACAAAAGCTTTTGCTACCGAAGAACAATGCTTGGCTTATCTCGAAGCAAAGCGCTGGCCGAACGGCATTCGCTGCCTTACATGCGGATCGAAGGAAATCTCCCGCATTACGCGCAAGGTCACGGCCAAGTCGGACAATAAACGCGCCCAGCTCTATCAGTGCTTGGAGCCGTCCTGCAAGGCTCAGTTCTCGGCCACTACGGGAACGATCTTCAACGGCTCGCATCTCTCTTTGGATAAGTGGTACATGGCAATCGCCCTGATGGTGGACGCGAAAAAGGGCATGTCCGCAATGCAATTACAGCGGCACCTGAAGGTGAATTACCGCACCGCCTGGTATTTAGCTCATCGAATCCGCGAAGCCATGCTAGACCCTGACGGCCTCAAGCTGACAGGCACGGTAGAAATTGACGAAACCTATATCGGCGGGAAGCAAAAGGGCCATCGGCGCAAACTGAAGAATAAAGACGTAGTGTTGGGAATCCGGCAGCGCGGCGGTGCTCTTCGGCTCGTACACGTCAAAGACAATAAAGCAGGCACGCTCTACGAAGCGGTTGCGAAGAACGTTGACGCGGCAGGCACGAAAGCGATCATGACGGACGACGCAGGAGCCTACAACTTCCGCCTGACGAAGTTCCACAACATTCCTCACTCGAAAATCCGCCACAGTCGCGGCGAATACGTTAAGGGCGAAGTCCACACGAACACGGTCGAAAACTCATTCTCGCTGCTCAAACGCGCCGTGATAGGCACCTATCACCAGCTTTCGATAAAGCATCTCCAACGCTACCTGAATGAGTTTTCCTACAGGTTCAATCGGCGGGAAGATGCGGAGATGTTCGAAACGACAGTAGAGCGCATGGCCGGAATCAAGCCCATGCCCTATGCCAAGCTGATCGAAGAGAATGCGTTTACGCCTTTCGTGCGGCCCGACGCGAAGGCTTAGAATTTTTCTTTGAGTCGCGCTTTATTGGCGGGGTGTCAATCAGCCTGCCCAACACCCTATCGAAAATTCCTTTCGGCACTACCACTTTTTTCGATGAGCGTTTAACAGGCATATGGAGTAGCGTAGAAAGCGTTAGGAGATGAATCTTTCCACGGAAGCATCTCCCAACGCTATGCGATGGTAAGCGGCTGTGTCGCGTTGTAGTGTCCAAGACCACGGCGCGAGCCGTTTACCGTCTTTTTGGAGGGTGAAACCCGTTGCTCCGGGATGCCGTATTATAAACGTTTAGCCGTGCTTGCACACGGCGGGGTTGGACTCCCCCACCCTCCTCAATTTCAGTTTCTATGATCGGACAGATGCAATTGGGTCTGTCAAGAGAAAAAAGTTGTAGGAGCTTAACAAAATTGAGTACATGCCATTAGGAGGGAGCTACGATGCAAAGCCATGAAGATGCACTGCGTTACCTGAAAGCAAAGAGACAGACCATCATGGAAAAACTGGAGGTTTTTGAGGAAGATTTAGAGCACTTGAATGCGACGATCCACTTTCTCGAAAAGGAATCGGTTGCGGATAGATTGTTGACGCCAGACGTAAAGGCGGAGTTCCCCATCGGGCAACTTCGCAACCTAACACAAGTTCAAGCGGTTGTCGCAATCGCCAAGCACAATGGAGGAATCGTCAAGGCACAAGATGCCAAGCACTTGATGATTCAGGCTGGAGTCATGCGGAACACCAAAAACTCAACTAACATTGCCCATAATGTAATCTTGCGGAGCGGTAAATTTGAGCGTATTGCGCCTGGGGAATTTCGCTTAAAGGATGCGAAACCGAGCGCAAAGGAGGACGGCTTATTTCAAGCTCATGCGCCCGTGCAATGAGTTACATCCTCGTTACGAACTCCGAACAAT
>JBAWBG010000340.1:0-3238 GCA_049589695.1 Candidatus Sulfotelmatobacter sp.
CCTTAATATGGTGCGACAATTCATGGTGATCCGTCGTCGCTGAGTAGGACTGAATCAACGGACTGATGGAGCGAATTGCCGGAACAGAAACGACTGGCCTTAGAATCACCATCTTTGAATGACTGACCAAATCATCTCGCACTACCGCATTCTGGAGAAGCTGGGCGGCGGCGGCATGGGCGTGGTGTTTAAAGCCGAGGACACGCGGCTGAAGCGCTTTGTGGCGCTCAAGTTTCTTCCCGACGACGTAGCGAAAGATCCCCAGGCATTGAGCCGTTTTCAGCGCGAGGCGCAGGCGGCATCCGCCCTCAATCATCCGAATATCTGCACGATCTACGACATCGGAAACGAAAATGGCCAGGCCTTCATTGCCATGGAGTATCTGGAAGGCTCGACCCTGAAGCACATGATCGAGGGGCATCCGCTCAAAACCGCCCAGCTCCTGGATTTGGGGATACAGATTTCCGATGCGCTGGATGCGGCGCATACAGGCGGGATCGTGCACCGCGATATCAAGCCGGCAAACATTTTTATTACGCAGCGCGGGCAAGCGAAAATTCTGGATTTTGGACTGGCGAAGCTGACCGTCCAGACTCCTGCTGCCGATCAGTCGGCGGCTACGGTTGGATCGCCGGTGAGCGCGGATCAGTTGACGACTCCCGGCACCGCGATGGGAACGATCGGATACATGTCTCCGGAGCAGGCGCGCGGCGAGCCTCTCGATCAGCGCAGCGATTTATTTTCGTTTGGCGTGGTGCTTTACGAGATGGCGACCGGAAGGCAGCCGTTTTCGGGAGCAACCTCGGCGGTGGTCTTTGACGCGATCTTGAATAAAGTGCCACTCTCTGCGGCGCAGTTGAATCCTGGATTGCCTGCGCAGATCGAAAACATACTGAACAAGGCACTGGAAAAAGATCGCGACCTGCGTTGCCAGAGCGCGGCAGAACTACGCGCCGACCTGAAGCGGCTGAAACGCGACACGGATTCTTCGCGCGCTGCGGGCCGAACGAGCGAGACAGCAATCGTTGCTCCAGCGTCCCAGTCGCTCGGCCTTACATCGAGCGCGCGAGAGCCGTCGGGATCAGTCGCGGCCGTTTCAGGTTCAGCGTCAGACAGTTCGGGCAAGAGCGGGCGCCTGGCGTCAATTCTCGTCGCGTGCGCCGTCCTGCTCGCGCTGGCGGTTGGATTTGCCGCAGGTCATCGTCTCTGGCAGTCGTCCGCAATCAGCGCGCCCCTCTATCACGAGATCACGTTCCGGCGCGGCGAAATTCGTTCGGCACGATTCGCGCCCGATGGCCAGACGATTCTCTATAGCGCGGCCTGGCAGGGCAATCCAGTCGAAACATTTTCAGCGCGCCAGGGCATGGTGGAGTCGCGCTCTCTCGGCCTCGGCCGCGCGGAGCTTCTTGCGATTTCATCGAGGGGCGAGATGGCGCTGTCGCTCGGCAGTCATCCCGTAGGAACCTGGATTAACGTAGGCACGCTGGCGAGGGCGCCACTCGCGGGTGGTGCGCCGCGACCCGTGCTCGAAGATGTGGAGTGGGCCGACTGGTCTCCCGATGGAAGTAATCTGGCGGTAGTGCGCAATGTTGCCGGACGCGACCGACTGGAATATCCGATCGGGAAAGTGCTCTACGAAACCACGGGCGGATGGATCAGTTATCCGCGCGTTTCGCCGAACGGAGATTACGTCGCCTTCATGGATCATCCTAATCAGGGAGATGACGGCGGGCTGGTGGCGATGGTCGACACCGCGGGTAAGAAGAAGGACTTGACGCGCGAGTGGTATGGGACGCAGGGCCTGGCGTGGTCGCCGGATGGACAGGAGATTTGGTTCACGGCGAGCGAACTGGGACTGTTCCACTACATCACGGCGGTGACGCTGACGGGCAAGCAGCGTCTGGTGACGCGTGTGCCGGGGTCGCTAGTGGTGTTCGACATCTGGAAGGATGGGCGCGTGCTTTTGGCGCGTGCCGACCGGCGGCGCGAGGTTATGGCCATGGAGGCAGGGCAGACCAAGGAGCGGGATCTTTCCTGGCTGGACTATTCGTATCCCGCTGATCTTTCGGCCGACGGGAAAATGCTTTTGTTCGATGAAGAGGGAATTGGCGGAGGCGTGCAATACGGGGACGTGCAGGACCTGACCTACGCGGTGTACGTGCGCAATACCGATGGCTCTCCGGCGATTCGACTCGGTGAAGGAGGCGCGACGGCGCTTTCGCCGGACCAGAAGTGGGTGATTATTGCGACGCCGACCTCGCCGGAACAACTTCGGTTGTTGCCCACGGGCGCGGGTGAAACGCAATCTCTTACCAACGATTCGATCAACCATCAATGGGTGCGATGGTTTCCGGATGGCAAGCATTTTGTGTTTGGCGGGAACGAAAAAGAGCGAGGAGTGCGGCTTTACACGCAGGATATTGCGGGCGGAAAACCGAAGCCAATTTCGCCCGAAGGTGTCGATGCCCAGGCTTTCGCCGTTTCGCCCGACGGACAGTTTGTGGTGGGGATTGGACCCGATCAGAAGGGCTATTTGTTTCCGGCGGCTGGAGGCGATGCGCGGCCGGTGAATGGGATTGAGGCGGGAGATATTCCGATCACCTGGAGCCAGGATGGACGGTCGATCTATCTCTACCGCAGCGGCGAGGTGCCGGCCAAGGTCTATCGCCTGGAGCTGGCATCGGGAAAGAAAACGGTGTGGAAGCAAATCGCTCCGCTCGATCCGACCGGCGTGTCGACGATTGGACCAATCCTCATGACGCCGGATGGGAAGACTTATGTTTATGGTTTCCACCGGACGTTGGGGGATCTTTATTTGGTGGAAGGACTGAAATAAGGTTCGTTGTACGTCCTTTTGCGGTGCGCTCAGCGCTTGAGTTTTGACGCGGCGGACTCGTCTAGCATCCAGAGCAGACGGCCGTTCACCGGTTGGACTTGTTGGGATGGCAGCGGCGGGGTGTGCTTGCCCTCAAGAACCTCGTGCACCATCGCGGCTTTGTCCGGCCCGCTCGCCAGGAATATTACTTCTCCGGCATTATTCAAGACCGGGAATGTGAAGCTTATGCGATGTGTTTTGAATTTTTCCACCCAGTTGGCGATCACCAGCTTTGACTGTTCTTTCAGTCCTTCAGAATCCGGGAACAGCGACGCCGTGTGTCCATCCGGACCCATGCCCAGAAGGAGTAGATCGAAGTGCGGAAATTCACCCGGTTTGAGCTCGAAGAATTTTCTTAGCTGG
>JBAWBG010000341.1:0-1852 GCA_049589695.1 Candidatus Sulfotelmatobacter sp.
ACGCTATGCCGTCGCCGCTCGCCCTCGGTGCCTTCGCCTATCAGACGGTCTGGGTCGTCAGTGTCACATTCGCGGTGTGGTTCGCGCTGGTGGTGCGTTATTCGGCTGCCCGGCTGTCAGTCTTCACCTTTCTGGCCCCGCTGTTCGGCGTGGCGGCCGGTCACATCGTGCTCAAGGAGCCGATGACGCCGGCTTTTGCCGTGGCCGTCACGCTGGTGGCCGCGGGCCTCCTCCTCGTCAACCGGCCCCGGTGACGCTATATGAGCGGGGTCAGCCCTACTCCCCGCAACGGGTTCGAGGGTCACCGAACTGAAGCATTATCGCTGTAAGGACTTGGCTATGATGGAGTTTTCCGGCCCGGCCGAAAGGCATCAGACCGTTGCCGTGAAGGTCGGCAAGGTGACCGTGGGCGGCGGCGCACCCGTTGTGGTGCAGTCGATGACCAATACCGATACCGCCGATGTCGCGGGGACCGTAAAGCAGGTCGCGGCGCTGGCGCGCGCCGGCTCGGAGATCGTGCGAATTACCGTCGACCGCGACGAAGCCGCGGCGGCGGTTCCGCACATTAAGGAGCAATTGCTCAAAATGGATGTCGACGTGCCGATCGTCGGCGACTTTCACTATATCGGCCACAAGCTTCTGGCGGATCATCCCGCCTGCGCCGAGGCGCTCGACAAATATCGCATCAATCCCGGAAATGTCGGCTTTAAGGAAAAGAAGGACCGGCAGTTCGGCGCCATCGTCGAAACCGCGATCCGCCATGACAAGCCGGTACGCATCGGCGCCAATTGGGGCTCGCTCGACCAGGAGCTCCTCACCCATTTGATGGACGAGAATTCGCGCTCGAACCACCCGGTGAGCGCGCGTGATGTGACCCGGGAGGCCATGCTCCAATCCGCATTGCTCTCGGCCGAGCGCGCGGAAGAGATCGGCTTGCCGCGCTCAAAGATCATCCTCTCGGCGAAAGTCTCGGCGGTGCAGGATCTGATTGGCGTCTATAGCGAGCTGGCGCGGCGTTCCAATTATGCGGTGCATCTCGGCCTTACCGAGGCCGGAATGGGCTCGAAAGGCATCGTCGCGTCATCGGCGGCGATGGGCGTTTTGCTGCAGCAGGGCATCGGCGACACCATCCGTATTTCGCTCACGCCCGAGCCGAATGGCGACCGCACCTTGGAAGTCAAAGTCGCGCAGGAACTGTTGCAGACCGTCGGGCTGCGTACCTTTGTGCCTCTGGTCGCCGCCTGTCCGGGCTGCGGACGAACCACCTCCACAACCTTTCAGGAGCTCGCCTCCAGCATTCAGGGCTTTATCCGCGACTCGATGCCGGAGTGGAAAACACGCTATCCCGGCGTCGAGGGTCTCAACGTCGCGGTCATGGGCTGCATCGTCAACGGACCGGGCGAATCCAAACACGCCGACATCGGTATTTCGCTACCCGGCACCGGCGAGCAACCGACCGCTCCGGTTTTTATCGACGGCAAGAAGGCGATGACCCTGCGCGGGCCGACGGTCTCCGCTGATTTTCAGAAGATCGTCATCGACTATATCGAGCAACGATTTGGCTCGGGCGGCACAGGCCGGACGGCGGCGGAATAGCCCGTCGCGGGGATATCGCCCGGTGGCCTGGGGATAAGTCGTTGCCAAATTGGCACAGGCGTCCGGAATTCGCGCGGTTGCGGGCCCTCCTCCCTCGACAGCCGTCGTCAACGCATTCACGATGGCATTAACCATACTGCGCCGTTTTCGGCCTGCTGGTATGGCGGGGGAGTCATCATAATGAAGCGGACGATCATTGCTGCGCTGGCCCTGGTTTTTGCGATGGGGCTGCTGCCGCAGGCTGCGCGGGCACAGG
>JBAWBG010000342.1:0-1912 GCA_049589695.1 Candidatus Sulfotelmatobacter sp.
TTCGGAAACTCAAACGATCCTTTCGAGAAGTGGCTACTCGCCGCGGTTTTGCTCTCGCGCAAAGACGAGGCCGGCGCCGCCAAATACTATTCCGAGGCCTGCGACAGCGGAAAATATCCCAAAGCCTGCAGGTTCGCCGCTGATATCTACCAGCGCGAGAAACGCTTCGACCTGGTCCAGGTGATGCTCGAAAAAATCGCACGTCAAGGCGGCGGCGACGCGGCCCAGGCCAACTTTTTGGAGTACAGCCTCGATCACGATCGATGGGAGAAGAGCGGTCAGAAAGATAAGGCGCTCGAAGATAAGTGGGTGAAGGACGCCGAGGAATACCTGCAGAAGAGTCCCGGCGGTGAGCATGCCGCCGAGTTGCAAGTGGCGCTGGCCGATCGCAAGCAGCGGCAGGGCGATCTTCTAGGAGCCGCCGATTTGTATTCCAAGGTCAAGGGCGATGCCGAGTTCACCTTCACCGCAAAGTTCAAGGCCGCGGAATGCTACTACAAGATCCTCGTGGGTGCGGCTGCTTCCAAGGACGACAAAACGGCGCCTAAGATCGATACCGATCAGCTCAGAAAACTGGCGCTCGCGGACCTGAACGAATCAATCAAGATGGGTCCGCAGGCGGAGAGCGCTGCCAATAATGCGGCTGCCAAGAAGGCGGTCCGCGAGATTCGCGGCGAGGCGACGTACATGCTCGCCTCGATCCTCGAGGAAGATCAGGAGCATGTCGACTACGCGCAGGTCGCGCCGTTGCTGGTCGGCTACGAATCCAACTACCCGATGATGAGCGCGAAGTTCCAGGACGTGATCGAATGGCGCATCACGGCGCTCGATCACCTTGGCCGGTATGACGAAGTTAATCGCGACGTCGCCGGACTTGTCGAGCGTAGCCACGGCGATGTAGCCAAGGGCGATTTCATCAAGGGACTTGGAATCGACTTCTGGAAGACCGCGCAGGCGGCCAAGGAGAACAACGACGACAAGGCATACAAGGCCAACGCGAAGTTGACTGTCACGGCGTACAGGTTCTTCTCGGACATGGCCGATCAGGGCAAGATTCCAGTCAAGAATCTGACCGGTACACTATCGATCTATGCTCAAGCGCTTCAGGCTACGGGCCAGGCTGACGAAGCGGAAAAGGTCTTCCAGGAAGTCGTGAAGGCCGACCCGGCGTCGCCCGATGCGAACGCAGGTCTGGCCCGAAGGGCGGAAGAGAAAGGTGACTGGAAGGAAGCAAACGAGCGATGGACCGCGGTCGAGAACACGGCCGCCGAGTCCGACCCTCTCTGGTACGAGGCCAAATATCACCTCGCGGTGATTTACGAGAAGCAAGGCAACGTGCAAGGTGCATGCAGCAAGCTGGCGCAAACGCGCGCCGAGCATCCTACGCTGGGCTCGGACGATATGAAGGTCCGATGGGATAAGCTGCAACGCTCGCTGTGCTTGGATCATCATCAATAGCGCGGCGATGCTGAAAAAGATTCATCATGTCGGCGTCGTGGTGCCGAACCTCGACGCCGGCTTGAGCTTCTGGCGCGACACTCTCGGCCTGCATTTCACCAAGAGCGCGACGATTGAAGAGCAAGGGGTCCGCGCCGCGCTGCTCAAGGTCGGCGAGAGCGAGATCGAACTGCTCGAGCCGCTCGACGCCAACAACGCGGTCGGCAAATTCCTCGCGCGGCGCGGAGGCGGACTGCATCACGTATGCTTCGAGACCGACGACGTCGCCCGCGAGCTAGACGCGGCCCGCGCCAAGGGAATCCAGCTGATCGATCAGAAACCGCGCCAAGGCCTGGCCGGCATGATCTGCTTCCTGCTTCCCAAGGCCACCCGCGGCGTCCTGGTTGAACACGCGCAGCCGCTCGACGAGTAAAAGGAAAGCCATGCCGATCTACGAATACCGATGCTCCCAATG
>JBAWBG010000343.1:0-4594 GCA_049589695.1 Candidatus Sulfotelmatobacter sp.
CTCCTGAAAGGCAATTCACCTCAGGGGCTAAAGCCCTTACGAAGGGAAAGACCCTATCGCAGCGCTGGAAGCGCTGCGCCACCCAAAACCGCTGCGCCACGCGAAAGCGCTGCGCCACGCAAACCGCTGCGCCACCCAAAAGCGCCGCGCTACCAAAAGTATTCGACTCAAGGAATTAAGGCCCTGTCGCTGCGGCGACTTTTCAGCCACAGAAAGATCAACAACTGCGCTGCGATGCCGGCGCAGGTATCAAGAACCACATCTTGCCAGCGTCCGGTGCGAGAGGGAATAAAACTCTGGTGCCATTCATCGAGACTGGCTACGAATGCGGTTCCGAGAATTGCAATCGCAGACCAGCGCAGCGTCCAGTTGGCATTGCTCATCGCGGGCAAGGTTACGCGCCAGGCGCGAAAAAGCAGAATACTCAGGATAGCGTAGCCGACCACGTGTCCGCCCTTGCGGATGAAAAAGTGCACGCGGTCGAATTGCAAGACGTCCAGCCCGAAGAGGTAGTGCAGTACTGGATACAAAATTTGGCTGGTGTTGTTGGAAGAGAGCATCGCCGTGGATTCGATGGCAATCACAATGAGCCATAGAATTGCGGCGATCCACGCCTTGAGAAGATTTTTCTGGTCGGAGTTCAAGAGAGCGGGCCAGCGCTACTCGATGGCATAGTTAGGAGCCTCACGGGTGATCATTACATCATGGACGTGACTCTCGCGCAGTCCGGCGCCGCTGATTCGCACGAATCGCGTTTTCTGGAGAAGTTCGGCGATGGTGGCGCAGCCGCAGTAGCCCATGCCCGATTTCAAGCCGCCCACCATCTGATGGACGATCATGGCGACGGAGCCGCGGTAGGGTACGCGTCCTTCAATGCCTTCCGGAACTAGTTTGCCCATGCGATTCGATTCGCCATTATTATCGGTAACGGCGGCGGAGGATTCGCCTTCGTTGCTTTGGAAATAGCGTTCGGCCGAACCCTGCGCCATGGCGCCGATCGATCCCATGCCGCGATACGATTTGAAGGAACGGCCTTGATACAGAATTAATTCGCCAGGACTTTCGTCCGTACCGGCGAACAGTGAGCCGATCATTACGGCACTGGCGCCGGCCGCTAACGCCTTGGTGATGTCGCCCGAATACTTGATACCGCCGTCGGCAATGATGGGAATGCCTGCGTCTTTGGTGGCGCGGGAAGCTTCAGCGATGGCAGTGATCTGCGGAACGCCGGCACCGGTGACCACGCGTGTGGTGCAGATGGAGCCCGGACCGATGCCAACTTTGATGCCGTCGGCACCGGCGCGAGCCAACTCGCATGCACCATCGAAGGTAGCAACATTGCCAGCCAATAATTCCATCTCTGGCAGTTTTGATTTAACCAGCTTCACTGCTTCGAGAACTTTGGTGGAGTGACCGTGGGCGCTGTCGATGGCGAGAACGTCGACTTTCGCTTCCGCTAATTCTTGTGCGCGCTCCAGAAAATCTCCGGTGGCGCCGATTGCCGCGCCCACGCGCAAGCGTCCCTGAGAATCTTTGGCGGCGTTAGGATATTTCAATTTCTTCTGAATATCTTTTACGGTGATCAGTCCTTTGAGGTTGTATTTATCGTCGACGACGAGGAGTTTTTCGACGCGATGCTCGTGAAGAATTTCTTCCGCATCTTCGAGCGTGGTACCCACGGGTACGGTGATGAGATTTTTCTTGGTCATCACACGATCGATGGGGATATCGAAGCGGGTTTCGAAGCGCAGATCGCGGTTGGTGAGAATGCCGACCAAGCGGCCATGCTCGGTAATCGGCACGCCGGAAATTTTATACTTGCGCATGACTTCGAGCGCGTCGCTGACTTTATCGGTAGGCGACATGGTGACAGGATCGACGATCATGCCGCTTTCGGAGCGTTTGACTTTGTCGACTTCATTGGCTTGCTGGTCGATGGTGAGGTTGCGATGAATGATGCCGATTCCGCCCTGCTGCGCCAGCGCGATTGCCATGTGCGACTCGGTGACAGTATCCATGGCGGAACTGACGATAGGAATGTTGAGGCGAATATTGCGGGTAAGTTGGGTCTGGGTAGTGGCGTTTGCGGGAATTACGTCGGAGCGAGCAGGTAAGAGAAGAACGTCGTCGAAGGTTAGAGCTTCGGGTACTGGGAAATGAATCATAAGTGTCTCGGAAGCATGCCAGCTTGTGGGGCTGAATCTTTATTCTAGAGAGGGCGCGGGGATTCAGGCAAATCGTGGTCACCATGCAGAATCCGTTATGCCCTTAAGCCGCGGCGACTGAGATTCCTCGCCGCGTGAAGAAAGGCACGCGCTGTCGGAATGATAATGGGTAATCAATAATGGAAGGCTTGGTATGATCGCTTGTCTTTGGTGAACCAATTATGCGCAAAGTGCTTTTCCATTTCCTTTTGCTCCTGTTCTTTACGATCGTCGCGGTGGCACAGCAGTACGATCTTGTCATCGACAGGGGGCGAGTGATGGATCCAGAGACCGGACTGGATGCGGTGCGGAATGTTGGCATCCGCGGCGGGAAGATTGTCCGGATATCTTCCGAGGGGCTGAGCGGAGGGCGTATAGTTCACGCGGCCGGGCTGGTGGTGGCTCCCGGATTTATTGATTTGCACCAGCATGGACAGGATCTGGCGAGCGAGCGGATAAAAGCTCTCGATGGTGTGACGACGGCCCTGGAGCTTGAAATCGGAGTGCCCGATGTTGCTGAGTTCCTGAAAGCGAAGGAGGGTCATTCGCTGATTCACTACGGCACCTCGGCGAGTCATGTGGCGGCGCGGGCCGCCGTCTTCGGAGCTCCATTAGCAGCGGGGACGATCCTGCCGAAGAGCGGGCCAGCAACTGATCTGCCTGCGACCCCGGAACAAATCGAAGCGATCCGACAGCGGCTTGGCCGCGAACTTGATGCCGGCGGATTGGCTGTCGGGATGGGCATTCAATACACACCCGGAGCAACGCGGCTGGAGGTGATTGACATGTTCCGGCTCGCGGCGGAGAGAAGGTTGCCGGTTTACACGCACCTGCGGAGCGCCGGCCGGGTGGAACCGGGCTCGGCGATTGAGGCAGTGAGCGAAGTAATCGGGGCGGCGGCGATCACTGGCGCGTCGCTGCATATCGTCCACATCAACAGCACGTGTCTGCGCGACTCGCTGGAATGTTTGTCCATGGTCGCGGGAGCACGCGCCCGCGGACTCGATGTGACCACTGAGGCGTATCCCTACATCGCGGGCATGACGGCGATCAACTCAGCGCTATTCAATCCGGGCTGGCGCGAGAAACTCGGAATCGACTATAGCGATCTGGTGCTTCCGGGTACCGGCGAGCACCTGACCAAGCAGCATTTCGACGAACTGCATAGTTCCAGTGCAAACCAGTGGGTGCTGGTTTACGCCAATACGCAAGAGGTGGTGGATAAGGTGATTCCGAATCCACTCGTGATGATTGCCAGCGATGGTATTGAAGGGCATCCGCGCAACGCGGGAACTTACTCGCGAGTGCTGCGGGAATACGTTCGCGAGAAGGGAACCGTCACGCTGATGGACGCGATCCGCAAGATGAGTTTTATGCCGGCGGAGATGCTGGAGCGGTCGACGTCTGCGGCTCGACACAAAGGCAGATTGCAGGAGGGCGCGGACGCGGACATCGTGGTGTTCGACGCGAACACGATCACGGACCGGGCTACGTTCGAGAAGCCGATGGAGCCAAGTGTAGGCGTGCGCTATCTGGTGGTCGCAGGGACCTTGCTGGTGGACGAAGGCAAGCTTGTGCCGGATGTTTTTCCGGGGCGGGCGATTTTGGGCCCGGGAAAGATTGGCTTTGAAGGCAGCCGTTGAGAGCGAGATCTTAAGCTCCAGACTTGATCCACTTTTCTTCTATCCGCACATTCACTAAGACGGATACTGAGTCCGGACACATCAGTCGGTAGGCTTCCTCAGTTTGGGCCGGGTTCGTTTTCTCAAGGGGATCGATGCTAACCGTGCCCCTGCTTTTCCCGATTACGTAATCGAAGTGAAACCCAGCAGCCGCTTCGCCGGTTTCGGCGCTGATCTGCGCCCCGGCGCTGTTCAATTGAGAAGCGACGCTCTCAAAAAGCGCTGCCATCAGCGCCGCACGTTCGCTCGACTTCATTACGAAAAAGTGATGGAACTCCCGCTCGTGCGTTGCAAAGCCATAACCGGCGCCAGACCCGAAACCGTCGCCTCCACCATAAGGGTGCTTCGTACACGTGAAGCGGTCGAGAACTGGCGCTAGCGTGTAGCTCTGCAAGAAGGCGCTTCGCATTTCCGGGGTTGGATATGTGGTCCGAGCGCGGTCGACGACCATCGCGGCAATCGCCACGAGAAACACGCAAAGGAGCGAGATTCCGAAGGTGATTCCGCCGGCCGTCGCTAATCGCCGCAGTTTCATTTAGGTGCTCGCAAATTAAATAAGGAGGCTGCTCTCGAACGCCACCCTGGATTGTAGCCGTTGTACCGGCAGATAGAGGAGAAAATGTATCGGCCCAACCCTCCGAGCCGTTTGTCTTTTCCCCCTTACCCGGCGTATATTAGAAAACTGAGAACTGTTGTGTAGTACCAGCA
>JBAWBG010000344.1:0-3775 GCA_049589695.1 Candidatus Sulfotelmatobacter sp.
ATAGCACGGATGAAATCTTCCCTAAAATCTTCCCGCTCTTTTCAGATGGACGGTCGCCCATATCGAGCAGCAAGAGTATGAATGGCTTTCGCGAACGCTCGCTTCGCTTTCTTTCCAGCGCAATCATCCGCCGAAAGGCTTCCGGGTTTAAGACAACGCGTTCCCCGCTCGATGCGGCTTCGGAGAGCGCGCTTACAGTTACACCTTTCATTCCAGAGCGTCGTGCGTGCACAGTATCCTCCGCTTGATCTGTTGCTGGCATAGGGCCAAGATCCTTCTGAGTGCTAGGGAATTTGATTTAACGGGGGAGGTTCACAACAAACACTCGGCCGCCTGTGCGGTCCGATTATTCCTTAGGGCTATCGGCTGTAGGGGAGGTGTACCGCTGATAATAATCGCTGTGGGCCGCGCTCTCGCTGCTATTGACCAGCGCACCCAACAACTTGGATTTCTCGATTGTTTCGAGTCCACGCTTCAGCTGTTGTTTTTCCGTGATCCCTTTGCGGGTAACCAGCAGAATTCCATCGGCTAAACGGGACCAGAGGCTGGCATCCGCCAGTGGAAGCACGGGCGGTGAGTCGATCACGATCCAGTCAAACCACGCTTCCAGTTGTTCCATCAGAGGCGAAAGCTTTCCGGACTGCATTAATTCCAGAGGGTTTTGCGGCGCCGTACCCGCGGGCAATATCCAGACGCCGAGATTTTCCAGACGGTAGATGTTGATATTCGGGGTTTCTCCGCTGAGCCATTCGCACAGTCCCGGAAGCTGGCCTAACCCAAACCGCGAGGTAATATTCGGCCGCCGCAAATCGCCTTCCAGCAACAGGGTTTTCTGCGGCTTTCTTCGCGCCAGGGTGCATGCCAGGTTGGATGCAACCGTGCTCTTTCCTTCCTGCGGGATGGTGCTGGTAATAAGAATTTTCTTCAAAGGCCGGCTGTGTCGCAGCTGGCGCAAGCGGACCGCGAGGAAGCGGAACTTTTCCGCCCCCAGGCTTCCCTCTTTATCCAAGGAAACCAGCCGACTTTCGTCCTGGAGAGTGACGGACAGAACCGGGCAGCGTTCCATATCTTCCACAGGAGCCGCGGGGTCGGAATCGAAAGCATCCCTCAGAACTGGCTGGTCGATGACGGCTCCGGAATCGCGCAGCTTCTGCTCGGCCGCCTGCAGCAGTTCTGTCGCGATCGTGAGCGTGGGACCTTCCGCCCCAGAATTTTCCAGCTCCGCCCTTTGCAACGCGTCAAATATATTGCTCATTATTCTTTCACCCTGAAGCGCACTGGCGATCGCAACTCCTCGTCCCGCTTTTGCTCTCCCTGTAAATGGGCATACAGTTCAAGCAATGACTGCGCCGCCTTTCGCGCATCGAGTTCGTCGGAAGTTGTCTTTCTGTCCAGGGGAGCTGTTTGAATACCCAAGCGGAAGTCGGTGGCAATGTCGTCGATAATGTCGGGACTGACACTGCGCATTTGCCGGGCATAAGCCGCAATCAGTGCGTTTTCACAGACCGTATTGATCAGTCTAGGGAGTCCTTGGGAGTGCTGAAAGACGGCGGCGATAGTTTCGGGCGGAAACAGTACCGCGGGATACGGACATCCCGCCAACTGCAGCCGGCGCTCGATGTATCCCTTGGTCTCATCCGAATTCAAAGGCTCGAGGTGAGAGCGCAAGGCGATTCTCTGTTTCAATTGCCGCAAGCTGACGGAATCGAGTTTTTCATCGAGTTCAGGCTGGCCCACGAGAAGAATTTGCAGCAACTTCGCGTGTGGGGTCTCGAGATTGCTCAAGAGCCGGATTTCTTCCAGTATCTCCGCCGACAAGTGGTGAGCTTCGTCGACCACCAGAGCCGTTGTCAGTTTCTTTTGGTTGCGCGCAATCACATAGTGCGCAATCTGCAGCAGCAATTCGCCTTTGTTTTTACTGGTTGCCGGTAGACCAAGATCGCTAGCAAAGTATTGCAGAAATTCGATCGGCGACAGGCGGCCGTTGAATATGTAAGCGTAAGCAACGTCATTACTCTGTTTCAGCAACTGCAGCAAGTAGTGCAGAAGCAAGGTCTTTCCGGTGCCGACTTCTCCGGTCAGAACCACGAACCCCTTATGCCGCCTGACCCCGTAGTAGAGAGCGGCCAACGCTTCGTTGTGTCTCCGCGTAGGAAACAGGAAAGAAGGGTCGGGAGTGATCTCGAAGGGATTGCGCTTCAGATTGTAAAATGCTTTGTACATGGTTGTACTAACCGCGCAAGTAGCTTAACGCCGACCCCAGCAAAATCGTAACAGATACAAACACCGCCGTAGCCCAACCCAGCCACAGCCTGCCTCGCTCTCGCTGCTCGTCCGAGGGAACCGTGAGGGCGGGGATTTCCGAGATGACGGCGACGGGAAGCAGTTCCTGCAATTCCTTTTCGTCATGGATCCGGTCATCCATCATTTCGAATGCCCCGGCTACCACCACGCCCAGGGCCAAACCGATGCCTAAGCCAATGCCGCAGAACTTCAGGCGATTAGGAAAGTCCGGCTTTACCGGCAAGCTGGGCGGGTCAATGATGCGGAAACGCTCACCCTGTTGCAGCAATTCCATGCTGGTGGCCATCGCTGATTCATTCTTTTTCTTGAGCAGTTCGTCGTAATTCGCTTTCGACTGCTCGTAGCCTCGGGTCAGATCCGAAAGCTGCTGCTCGCGCACCGGCTCCTGATTCAGTCTCGCCTGATAATCGACGACCTTATTTTTAAAATCCGCAACCGCACGCTCGCGGTTCGCGATCTCGATGCGATTGCCTTGAAGCTGTCCCTGCAACTGCACCATCGGGGATGACGCATCTGTCATAGCAGAGGGATCTGCGGTGGTATTCGCGGCATCCGGATCCGATGGCGCGGAGGCTTTCGCCTTCAAGTCAGCCATGATGCGGTCTCTGGTTTTTTCCGTCTCGGCGATCTGCTCCTTGACTTTGCGAACGTCGGGATGACGGTCCGTATAGTGCGAGCTGAGATCGGCTAGTTGCGCCCGAAGCTTATCGAGCTCTTGATCGATCGCTGGAAGTCCTACGGTCGCCGTACCCCCCGCACCCTCACCCCTTGGCGTACCTTGCAGAGAGCGGTATTGATTCACCAGGGTCTCGAGGTAAACCCGTTGTTGTTTGGCGGTATTCAGCGCGTCTTCTTCGGTTTGCAGTTGCGACTGCAGGCCAGCCAGAATCTGCAGATTGCTTCCCACCTGCGCGGGTAGTTCGCCAACATGCTGTCCCTTGAACTGGCGGATTTTTTCCTCCTGGTCGGACAGCGTCTGGCGCGCCGCTTCCAGCTGGCTCTCGAGAAATTTTGTCGTGTCTTCCGATTGTTGCTGACGCACTTCAAGGTTTTCGCTGATAAACAGATTGGTCAGTTCGCTAGTGACCTGCTGGGCGACGTGCGGATCGTGCGCCGAATAGTAGACGTTAAAGGAACTGACGCGGTTCTCGGTGTCGCGCACCAGTTCGATCTCAATCTGTTTACGCATGCCTTCGACTTTGTCATCGGCGCTGAGATGGCTGTGCGGATCCGCGTAGAGGTTCAGCTGATCAATAATATGCAGTAAACGGGTACGGCTCAGAATCTGTTGCGTGATGCTGCGCAACCGGTCTTGCAGATCGTCGTTCACGTTGGGTGTAACGTAATCCTTCGGCATGGTGGGTTGTTCCACCAGAATCAGAGTGCCCGAGCGGTACACCGGAGCCAGAACCCAGCTCGCTCCCCACACGATCGCCCACCCCAGAAAGAGTGGGATCAAAAACTGCAGGTG
>JBAWBG010000345.1:0-6227 GCA_049589695.1 Candidatus Sulfotelmatobacter sp.
CCGGTGCGGCGAATGAATACGTCCTCAAGCGCAGGTTTGCTGATGGAAAGCGCCTCGATCTCTCCTGGAAACGCTTCAACTACCTCGGTAACGAAGCGGTGCGCGCCTTCGTGTTCGATGCGCACCTGATTGTCCAGAACTGTGGTATCCACGTGAAACCGGGCTCGGATGCGCTCTGCCAGTAGTCCGGCATCCCGCGCAGCATCAAGCAATACCACGTCGCCGCCAATTTCGCTCTTCAACGCCGCTGGCGTGCCAAGCGCCACCAGCCTTCCTTCGTTCATGATGGCCAGGCGGTCGCAGCGTTCGGCTTCTTCCATAAGGTGCGTCGTCACCAGGACGGAAACATGTTCCTCGTCGCGCAACATCTTCAGGTATTGCCAGAGATCGCGCCGTGCCCCAGGATCGAGGCCCGTGGTCGGCTCATCCAGCAATAGCACGCCAGGATGATGCAACAGTCCCTTCGCCAACTCGATGCGTCGCTGCATCCCGCCTGAAAAGGTTTCCACCAGTTCCTTGGCGCGGTCCGCGAGTCCAACCCGCGAAAGGATTTCCGTAATCCTCTTTTTCAGGGCCGACCCGCGCAAGCCGTAGAGATGTCCCTGATGCCAAAGGTTCTCGTAGGCAGTGAGCTTCACATCGACGCTTTGCGCCTGAAATACGACGCCAATTTGCCGCCGCAATCGCGCCGGTTCCTGCGCCGAGTCACACCCCATGATGATCGCGCGGCCGCCAGTCGGAACCATCAACGTAGAAAGAATCCGAAAGAGCGTAGTCTTCCCACTGCCGTTCGGGCCCAGCAAGCCGAATAGTTCCGCTGGACGGACGTCGAACGAAACTCCGTTCAGCGCGGTGCGGTTCTCATAACGATGCACCAAATTCTGAACGGAAATTACGGCAGCCGAAGGAACGGCTAATTCCGGTGCGGTATCAGCGAGTGCGGAAACTTTCGATGCCAAGAGTGTCCTAGGATAAAACCAATTCTAGTTTACGACGATATGCAGCAGAACATCGCGGAAATGAAACAAAGTTCTAACAAACTCTTCGTGCTTTACTGATGCTCAGGCTGCGGAAACATCCTCTTGCCGCCGCGGCACTCGCTCTTCAAAGGCGACCGGAACGTGCCGCCATACCTGAATCGCGAGAACCACGGTCGTCGCCAGTAGCAAAGCTCCTACAGCCACATGCGCCACGGTCGATACCACCATGGGCAATTCTGGCTGCGCCGCATCTCTGCCCCATGCCACACGCGTCACGAAAGCAGTGAAGCCCAGGCAAAGCTGCGCGATCAAAAGCGAAATCATGATGATGGCCAGACGCCGTACCGCTTCAATATGCGAGTACACCCTGAGCGCCCGGATGGCCGTCCAGGCCAGCACGAACGACACAATTACAGCATTCAGCACGTGCGGCCACCAACTCATACCGTGATGACGGAACATCCCGCCCAGAACAAGTTGAACATAGAGCACAAAAATAGACAGCAGCGTGAGTGTGATCAGGCTGGGTCGCCGCGAATCAAACTCTACCTGCGGCTGTTCTTCCACCCACCGGCGTCCAGTGAAGAGCGCTATGGCAACAGCTATACAGAAGAAAGTTTGTGCCACCGTCGCGTGTGCTGTGGAAACTGCGGGAGGCTGAAACAGCAAAACCGTAAGGCCGCCTAGAATTGCTTGCACAATGACGGTGCAGAATGCGCCTATGGCAAGCCATCGCATCCAGCGCCGCCGCTCCACCAGCAATGTCCATATGGCGATCGCCAAAGTCAGTGTGACCAAGGTTCCCGCCACCATGCGGTGACTCCACTCGTAACGGACGCCCCCCACGAAGTGAGGAACCTTCACCAGATAGCCGAATGATGTTGGCCAATCAGGAACCGACAATCCCGCGTCGTTGCTCGTGACCAGAGCTCCTGCTGTAATCACCACGAAAGCTGCACATGCAGTGAACACTGCGAAGGCGTGATGAGCGCGGTTGTAAGTTGCCTGAATAGCTTTCGGAGTATTTCCCATGGGATCGGCGGGCCAGCGGCGCGAACTTCGCCAAATGGCTCAGTCCTAGCCGTCAGAGACATAATTTTAGCAGACGCGTAGTGGACGCCAAAATATCAAAACTGCATTTCCAATCCTGACTTTACTCGCCGCTGGCCTTGAAGCTCTGGTCGACTGTTTTGGTTTCCTTTGGACCAACTGTTACCTTCTGCTCCTGTTCGCCCAGTTTTTCCTGCACGAACGCGATGGTGTAATCGCCCGGTGGCAGGCCTTTGATTTCATAGTTTCCGCTCTTGTCGGTAACCGCATAGAACGGAGTCTTCACCACGTTGATGTACATCTTCATCCACGGATGTTGATTGCACTTTACCGGCAACATGATTTCTTCGCGGGCGAAATTCTTCTCGATCGCGGGCGACGAGGGCGGTTGAGATTCATTCCACTCCCGGTTGTCCTTTGGAGTGGGATGGATGTTGTGTGTTGTTTGGTCATCGTTCTTGATTTCAACCGTCTGCCCTGCCATGACTCCCAGCACGTGCGGATGATATTTGCAGCCGCTCTGGTCGAGAACCACCGGATCCTTAGGCACATCGAAAGTCCGGTTACCCAGCCCGTCTTTCACGTATACAAAAACATTGGCCACGTCGCCGTGATCGACAACGATATTTTCCGCTTCGTTTGCGCCTTTGCATGCTGGATCCTGGCTCATATCGATCTTTGCCTGCTTGGGCGCCGTGCCGTCAAACTTCACCGTGCCTTTTACAGTGGCCGCGGTTGCCGGATCGATCGGCGTGGCCGCCGGTGCGGGGGCGGCTTGCTGCTCCGCCATGTTGTTATTCGACTGCTCGGTGTTCTCTTTCTTGTTGCATGCCGCCGTCAGCAGCATGGCGGACAATGCCGTAGCGCTTACCCATAGCCTCCACGCCGTTTTCGTATTCATGATGTCGCCCTCTCTATAGTAGTTTTAAAGATCGCTGACCCGATCCTTGTTCTGAAGCTCTTGTCACCAAACCGATCATCTTACCGCGAACCGCCGCTGGCTGCAGGATGTGTCTCGGAGGCGGCCTGCTTGCGATTCGTCGGCCGTGAAGAATTAGCCGTCTTGGCATGTGGCATAGACGCCGCGACCTTATGCTGTTCCTCCGGAGTCAACTGGAAGATGTAATCGGTCAACAGCTTTCGATGATCTCCTGTATAGCCTTGAAACGACGGGGGAGTCGGCCCGGCGAATACCCACTGATCATTCTGTTCTCTGAATAAGCCTGAGGGCATCGAAGTTCCAGGACTTACCGCTTGTGGATCGGTGATCCAGCGTTCCACCCAATCCGGCTTCAGTCGCTCTTTGGCTAGCAGGAAGTTTGGCGCTGTAGCGATCTTGTCGTGCGCAGGTTCTCCAGTGGCGTGACATTTCAAACACGGAGCCGCGGTGCTCGAGAACAAGCTCCGCGCCATGTCTGTTTCTTTTGTCGTTAGCACCGGCACCTGTTCAGGAATATAAGGCATCGGTTGCTGCGATAGAGCCTGGAAGAATCGCACCAGTTTCCTCAGTTCGTTATCGGAGAACGAGAACGTCGGCATTCGAACTTTCAAATAAGGCCGCACGCCGTCGCGATTCGTATCCGTTGTGCTCAACGCCGGATTCGATAAAAACTTGCGCAGCCATTCCGGATCCACGCGGGCGCCTTCAGTCAAAAGCTTCGGCGGCAGTTGTTCCTGATTGTCCTGGTACTGCGGCAATCCCATCAGAATGGTTTGCTGGCCAGGAATGAACTGGTGGCATCCCATACAGTTATATTTCTTGATGATCCACCATCCTTCCTGAATATCGTGCCGCGCGTCGCCCGGTTTGTATTGATAACTCGCGGGCAGGGAAGTCTCTTCGCTCCCCATCAGGAATGTTGTGAGGTCGAGCACCTGATCTTTCGTCAGATGCATATTAGGCATGCGCAGCGCTTCGGTCTCGCTCCTTACCTTCCCCTGGTCGTAAACGTTGGGCTCGGCCAGTTTGTGCTCGAAAAATCCTTTCTGGTTGTACCAGGGTTCGGTCGCTGGGCCATCGGGCAAGCGGGCGAGATCCTCTTTGTTCTTGATGGGTTCCGCATCTTTGCCGCCACGCTGTGCAGGTGTTGTGAACAATGCGAAGTCAAGACGCTCGATCGGTTTGCTGCCTTCAAAAGTGAGTTCAGTGCCAATGCGTCCTTCGTCCTCGAAGCCGGCAATCTCGTGGCAACCTGAGCAGCCAAAGTGTCTCACCCATTGCTTGCCTTCCGCCTTCAATGCGGGATTATCCATGTAGGAAGCATCCGGATACGAAGAAGGCTCCTGTTTCTTCTGCGTCATCAGATAGGTTGCAATGTCTTTCGCATCTTCTGGAGCAAGCCGCAAGCTCGGCATCACAGTCATGTTCTGCACCTGCAGTTCGTGGCCGTCATTCGGGCACCGGCTGTGCTCGAGATCAAACTGGTAGGGCAGTCCCTTTTTCGCGTAATCCTCCGGGCCGATATCCTTCTTTTCGTAAGGACAATAGGGTCGCGTGCGTTCGCGCGCGTTATGAATCCAGCGAACCAGGTAATCGTAATTCGCTTTTTCGCCGACACGGCTCAGATTCGCGGCGAAGGTTCCTCCATGCATCTGATCGCCTTCTCCAATCGAGTGGCAAGCTAAACATCCCCGCGTCTCAAATAATTCCTTTCCATGCTCCGCGTTTCCAGGCTTGTGTTTAGGAAGCGGATCAGTGAGCCCCGATTGCCAGATGTAGGCTGAGATCGCCTGAATCTGATGGTCGCTCAGGCGGAAGTTCGGCATTTTCGTTGTTGGCCGGAAGTCAGTCGGTTTTTTCAGCCACACCGGAATCCAGTTTCGGTTCAGCTTCAGCCGCACATCCTTTAGATTGGGTCCAACCTTCTTCATGTCCTGCATCAAACTATGCGACTGGTAATCGAGCTGCTGCAGACGCCCATCCAGCTTGCTGTTTGCCACTCTCAAGTCAACCGCTTCACCATTGAACCGGTTCGCGTCTTCATTTGAAGCGGCAGCGTCCGCCTGCTTCATTAGATACGCAGTCTCTTTCAAATTGTCTTTCTTCTGGGTTTCGACCTGCTTGATCTGCTGGCTGATTGCGTTCAGGTCTTCAGGCTCTTTGTCATAGCCTTCAAAGCGATGACAACCCATGCAGCCTTTTTGGCGGAAGAGGTCTTTGCCGTTGTTGATGGTTTGCCACTGCACATCGCCGCTGGCCAGTACCATGTCGGCCGCGTGGCAATTCTGGCAACCCGCTTCCGAATTTTCCTTGGGGTACAACGGCCACAGCCAGTGCTCGTAGTTCCCATGCGCTTTCTCTACGCTCGTCGTAGCTCGGCCATTTCCTTGATGGCAGGGCGAGCATCCAAACTTTTCTGGATCGTGAATCTTCAGCAACTCCGGTTCCGGATGGCTCACAAACGCATCGGCATATTCATCGGGCTTTTTCTCGCCTTTCGAAGTCATAGAGGCAGCGGTGACTTTGATAGGCTCGCGCGCATTCATGTGGCAGGATTCGCAACGGTCCACAATATTGGCTTCCGCCACATTGATCTGAACGATTGCCGGGTCCCAGTCCGTCGCCCTCTTCTTCAAACCGTCAATCTGTTGCGGGGTCAGATCGATCATGTGATCGGAGATGTATCCGTCCATCTTCGCCTTGGCCGCGGTCACGGGCTTAAGGGCTTCGCCAAGTTCCAGACTTATTTTCGTGCGTTCGTTGCGAATCCCGTTATAGGTTTCCTCCAATTCCGGGAAGGTAAATTTCTTTCTGCTGCCATCGGGAAACTCAACCGTGGCCTGCTCGCTCTTATACTTGTCAATCTCTTTTCGCTTGCTGGCTTTCGCGGAATTACTGGTGCTGGTTTCGTACTCATAAGTCAGTGCATTCACATAAGCGCGGCGATCTGTGAATACGCTTTGCACCGCAAGCAGTCGCGCGCTGGCATCATCCAGTTTCTTGCGCGCTTCATCTGCTTGCGGTTTCGAATCCTGATAGGTTTTTTGGTAGGCCTCTTTTAGCGCGACGTAATCCGGATTGTTTTCGACATCTTTCTCCGACGTAGACGATTTCGACCGTGCCGTATTCAAAAACGCGGAGTAACGAGTCTTCCAATGTTCCTGAAAAGCCTTCCACGGACGCTGGCCCCACGCCTCATCCCACAAGGCCCAGAACAAAGTCGCCATTAGAATCACGGTCGCGATCAGGTAATACGC
>JBAWBG010000346.1:0-8308 GCA_049589695.1 Candidatus Sulfotelmatobacter sp.
GCTCAAACTGCGCTTTCTCCGCGGGGGAAGGTTTTTGTCCACGGTGAACTTTGGGATGCCATTTCTTCATCCAACGTGGCGGTGGGACAATCCGTCGTGGTGCGCCAGGTCGACGGATTAGTGCTCCAAGTCCAGCCACTATCCGTGTCGCAACGCACCGCGGCAGCGGTTGTTTCCTAATCTGCCGGGCATCAACGCAAGCAACCGCCTGCGTTCGAATTCCACGCCCTGGCGCTTTCGTTGCGTTACAATCCGCCTCAGCAGTAGTTGTGTCTACGAGCAGTGGAGGCGTCATATGGAGATTTCTTTCGGTTTAGTGGTTGTGGTTATCGTCGCCCTCTACCTCTTAAGCTCAATCAAGATCCTGGCGGAGTACGAGCGTGGAGTGATCTTCAGGCTCGGCCGGCTTTTGACCAACGCTAAGGGACCCGGGGTGGTTCTGGTGTTTAGCCCGATCGACCGTATGGTCCGCGTTTCATTGCGGCAGGAAGCGCTTGAAGTGCCGCCACAAGACATCATCACTCGGGATAACGTAACGCTTAAGGTAAACGCCGTCATTTTTCTGCGGGTCATCGATCCGAACAAGGCTGTGAACGAAGTCTCCAATTACGTTTATCAGACCTCGCAGTTCGCGCAGACCACATTGCGCTCGGTACTGGGCGAACAGGAACTCGATGAATTGCTGGCGCATCGAGAAAAGATAAATTTGCGGCTGCAGAGCATTCTTGACATGCACACTTCGCCATGGGGCGTAAAAGTAACAAACGTCGAGGTGAAGCAAGTGGACATGCCGGAATCCATGCTGCGCGCGATGGCCAAACAGGCCGAAGCAGAACGGGAAAAGCGTTCCAAAATTATTCATGCGGAAGGGGAGTTCTCGGCTGCGCAGCGACTGGTGGACGCCGCGCATCTGCTGGCCACCGAACCGGTCAGCGTGCAGTTGCGATACCTGCAGACTCTGACGGAAATCGGGGTGGAGAAGAATACGACTGTCATCTTCCCTGTGCCGGTAGATTTCTTCTCGGGACTGCAAAAAATCCTGGGGAAACCTGGCGACGAGGTCGCGCCTGCTAAATCCGCTTAGTTTCAGTTCGTGCCAACTTTTCGAGGAGTAGTTATGGCTTCGTCACAGGATACGGAAATCACGTTAGGCACAGCCAAGCTGTTAGGGATCTTTTTTGGTCTAGT
This sequence comes from Candidatus Sulfotelmatobacter sp., assembly GCA_049589695.1. GTDB lineage: Bacteria > Acidobacteriota > Terriglobia > Terriglobales > Acidobacteriaceae > Sulfotelmatobacter. Next base: position 1,189 of record JBAWBG010000346.1, read on the forward strand.
AATGATCTGTGCGGTTTTTTTTGCGCTCGGCTATACGCTGGGACGAAAGTCGGAGTCTGGTTTGTCTTCGGCTGCAACACTGGGTTCGGGGCCGGCGACGAACGGCGCGAAACCGGCAAGTTCAGCCGCGGGATCCTCATCCGCGCCGATGACTTTTTATAAAGCGGTGGAACAGCAGAATGCGAATCCGCAACTGACGCCGACGAACGCCGCGGCGGCACAGACGGCTGATGCATCGGCGGAGAAATCGACGGAGTCTTCAACTACAACTTCGCCGGAAGCGACGCAGGGCGCGAATCTGCCCGATCCCATGGCGCCTATTCCAGGCACCGGGTACTTCGTACAAGTGGCTGCCGTCAGCAAACAGGACGATGCCGACGCGCTGGTCGATGCTCTCAAGAAAAAGCAGTATCCCGCATTTGTAGCGAATACTTCCACCGTCGACAAGTTGTATCGCATACAGACCGGGCCGTTCGGCGACATCAAAGAAGCCGAAGCCATGCGTGCGCGTCTGATCAACGACGGCTATAACCCAATCCTGAAAAAGTGAAAGCCCCTCTATGAAGCGGGACCGCCTTTTAAACCGCCGCGTGGTGTTCAAACTACACGGCATGGATCCACTCGATGCAACAATTCTTAAAGAGGATGAAACCGGTTACTGGATCCGCGGCGGAACGCTGGCTGGTCAGTTGGACCGATCCAACTGTTCGCTTCCGGATAGCGACGTGAGATACCTTGAGTTCAACCGCATCGAATGGATGCGCGCGCCGCGGCAACGGGCAGGTTGAATCATTTCTCTATTGAATATTGACAAAGGTCAATTTACAGGATATTTCTGATTGCCGATGACTCCTGTGACGCCTTCTCTTGACAGCATGCTTCACGCAATTGCCGACCCCACGCGACGACGAATTCTTGGAGCTCTCCGAGAGCGCGGCATAACTGGCGCAGGCAAGAATTCTGGTTTATGTGCCGGCGATATTGAACATCGCATAAGTCTTTCGCAGCCGACCATCTCGCATCATATGGCGATTTTGACGAAGGCTGGTTTAGTCGACGCCGTGAAGCAGGGGCAATGGCGGTGGTACAAGCGCAATGAGAAAGCTCTTCGGCGTATGGTGAAGAGTCTGCGGGCGCAACTCTGATTGGTGGATATGCGGTCCGCTCGCCTTATCAGCTGGAAGCTGCGGCGGCGTGGGCTTTCTGCAGCAGGCGTCGTGCTTGGGAAATGAGATCGGCCACTTCGAAAGGTTTCACCAGATAGGCGATGTTATTTTCCTGAAGGAAAGTTCTCTCATCGCCCTGCTCCCCGCCGTGGGAGAAGGTAAACAGTAAGTGATTCTCCATGCCGGGGCAATTTTGCTTAAGCCAGGCATAGGCTTCTTTCGCATTCCAGTCCGATGGCATTCTGCCGCTCATGATTATGGCGTCGAAGGGCTCGGAGAGCAGACGCGTCTTTACGTCTTCACTCTTCGTGGCGGTCACCACATTCGCACCTGCGCCCATGAGCACGTCGCGCTCGAACTCCAGCACTGCCTCTTCTTCTTCGACCAGCAGAACGCGCCCTTGAATAGCGCCTTCGCGCTTCGCAGCAGCGGCGGGAGCGACTTCCACACTTGTTCCTTCAGTCGCCGCCATGGGCAGGCGGACCTCAATAACGGCTCCACCTTCGAGAGCATTGTGGGCCGTTATGTCGCCGCCGTGCTCCTTCACGATTCCGTAGCAGATGCTTAGCCCGAGGCCAGTTCCCTTTCCAACATTTTTCGTGGTATAGAACGGATCGAAGATTCTCTTGGGATCTTTGATTCCGGGGCCGTCGTCGGCAAACTGGGCGGCGACAAAGCCGTTTTGGCAGGAAACTTGAATCTTGAGTTTTCCGGCTCGGCCGGTTTCGAGAACCGCGTCGACCGCGTTATTGATGATATTCAGGAAAACTTGTTCGATCTGATGCGGATCCGCTACCACCAGCGCCGGGTCCGATCCCAGATCTTTCTCAACTGAAATATGATTCACTTTCAGATCGTAGTCGCGGAGTGCAAGAGTATCTTCCAATACCCTACGAATATCGACCTCGGAGCGTTCCGGTTTTCTCTGGCGCGCGAAGGAAAGCAGATTCTGCACAACCCTGTGGGTGCGTTGCGCCTGCTTGAACATCTTGCCGACATAATCTGTCGCGCGTTCGTTTAAGCCTTCGCTTTCGAGCAATTGCGCGTAACCCAGAATCGCAGTCAGCGGATTATTCAGTTCGTGCGCGACGCCCGCAATGAGCTGGCCGACGGCCGACATCTTCTCGCTCTGCAATAGCTGTTCCTGCGTGCGGCGGAGGTCTTCGTACGCCTTGCAGGTCTCTTCGTACAGGCGAACCTTTTCGATCGTGGTGGCCAGCTGGCGGCTGATCGCGACCAGCAGATTTTCTTCGCCGGTGGAATAGGCGTACTCCACATGGCTGCGCAGCCCCATCATTCCAATGGGACTGTCCTTGCCCCAGAACAGCACCCAATTCCAGGCGCCGTCACTATTGGAGCGGATGAATTCCGCTACCGCGCCGGTAAGGTGCGGTAGATATTCCGCGGTAATCACTTCGGCGCGGGAACGCATGATTAAATCGCCAAAACCGTCGGCAAAACTGATCTCTGCGGGCCGTGATTTGTCGCGGCTGCGCGGGCCCCAGGCCGCCCGACGGCGGTAAGTTGGGGCATCGGAATCGGAAAGATAAACGGCTCCACTCTCGGCGCCAAACAGCGAGACGACCTGCCTGAGCGTCAAGTTGAGGATTTCATCCAGATCGAACGACTGCGTGGCCACGACGGCCATGGCGTTCAGAGCGTTTAGCTCGCGATTGCGGCGCCGCATTTCATCTTCCGCACGCCGCTTCTCGGTGACATCGAGAACAAAACCCTGATAGCGTTCGATCTTGCCAGCCGCGTCGCGAGTGGCAAAACTGCTCTCGGCGGCCAGCAGCAAAGTTCCGTTTTTCCGCCGCATGGTCACGTCGAAATGGCGGACATAGTTGTTCTGTTCGATGGCCTTATGGAAGGATTCTCGCTGACCGGCGTCTACACGGATATCTTCGTCCAGGTTCAGGGGAAGCAATTCTTCCCGGCGTTCATAACCCAGCATGTTCACGAGCGCGTCGTTGCAATCGAGCAACCGGCCGTTCGGCGTGGCAACGTAAACGCCTTCCTGAACCTGATCGAACAACAGGCGATATTTTTCTTCCGCAGAGTGCCGCTCGGTGATGTCACGAACGATGTGGATGGTGCCCTTCTGCTGGCTGCCCTGCTCGCTGTAGGACGAACTGGAGACTAGGGAAAAGCCGCCAAAACAAAGGTCCGCACCTTCGGTGACTTCTTCATCTCCGCGGGCGCAGTAGGGGCATCCCGTCCATTCGCCCAGGCTGTGCGGCAATAGCGATTCGCAGGTGCTGCCGATCACGTCAGAGGAGGATTGTTCCAGGTGCTCGAGGAGAACCTGGTTGGCCTTGATGACCCTGAATTCCGCGTCGTGCGCCAGGATGATGTCATGCACCGAGTCAAATGTGTTTCGCCACTGCCGCTGCGAGCGCAGAACCTGCTCCAGCAAACGGAAGTTCTCGATTGCGATTCCTAGCTGGCGGCCACACGTTTCCAGGAAGCCGCTTTCTTCAGCAGTGAGTTTTCGATCGGCCGCGCTGCCGAGATAAAGCAATCCGATCGGCGACTTCTTCCCCATCACCGGAAGCGTAGTCAGATAGTGAATTTTTTCCGACTTCAGCAGGCTTTGATCTTCCGGACTCGCGGAGCTTCTTGGCGTCGTCTCAGGCTTGCCGCGATCCAACATCTGCGACACGCTCGGGGAGAGCCCGGCTATGGCCACCTCGCGGAGGAATTCTGAGGAAACCCCGACGGCGTGCGTGGCTACCAGATGTCCGCCCTCGATCAAACGGAACCAGGCGGCTTTGCTTTTGGTGAGATGCCGCAAAGATTCCAGAGCCTTATCCAGCATGCCGCCCTGCTGCTGCGCCAGGACGATGCTCTCGGTCAAGGCGCGCAGAACCGTCAGACGCTCCGCACGCGCACGCGCTTCCCGGAATACAACGAGCAGCATGCTGACTCCCAGCAAAGTGTCGGCGGCAGCGAAGGCGTTTGCGGGAACCACGGTGCTGAAACCCGGCCAATTCAGATGCTGCACCAGAAGAAAAACCGCGAGCATCCATGAGGTTGCTTCCCTTCGACCCCGGCGGGCTCGCAACATCGCAATGGCGGTCGTGAAGAGAATGATCCGGTACGAAAGTTCCAGTGCCACGCGGAGCGGCAACGAATCGGGCCAGAGGAGGGCGCGGGCTACGGCAAAACCCGCGGTACAAATGGTCACCGCGATCAATGGGGCTACGAGATTCCGTTCCCTGATATAAACAAGGACGGCACCCGCAAACAAGCCGATTGCGATTACAAATACGGCTTGCTCAATCGCGGGCACGTAGCGCGCAGGAATTTGCATCCGTGCGCCGTAAATCTGTACAAAACGAGAACTGACCAGCAGCGTCCACGCCGCCGTCCAAATCGCCAGATGGCGTTCGCGGAAGATCGACAGCACCAGCAGCGAGGCTGCCAGCACGATCAGCAGCGCCCACTCGCCGGGCTTCAGCCTGGCGGCAGCCGGCTGTGCGACATGATTCCAGAAGGCCCAAAGAGACGCGGTCATATTAAGCAAATCGGTTTAAGCAAATCAGCTTAAGCAAATCCGTTTCGGTAGCTCAGTTTCGCTAACTCAGTTCGACCGTTCACACGCGATAGGTTGCGGGCAGACGTGACACTGCCTGACTTCTGAATACCATGCTTCGACCTGATCTTGATGTTCTTTCCGGACCTCGATGGTTACTTTCGGTATCTCACGTCTAAGGTAGAATCGCCGATAGTATCCTGAGACGCTCTGCTGGGACACTGATGCCTGATCGCATTCTCGTAGTGGACGACGAAGAGGCAATCCGCGAGATTGTCTGCGCCATCCTTGCTGCCGCGGGTTACACCTGCAAACAGGCCGGTTCCGGCATGGAAGCCCTGTCTCTGCTGAATTCCGGGGACATGTTTGAGTTGATGCTCTCCGACCTGATGATGGCGGACCTCGACGGCATCGGACTGCTCGAACGCACCAAAGAGAAGTTTCCTGACATGCCCGTGGTAATGGTTACCGCAGTGCACGATATTTCAGTTGCGCTGGCCGCCATCCGCAACGGTGCCTACGATTACCTGCTTAAGCCCTTCGAGCGCGAACAGTTGCTCAACGCCGTGGGACGGGCTCTGGAAAATCGCCGGCTCAAAGTGGAAAACCGCACATATCAAACCAATCTCGAATCTCTCGTCGAAGCTCGAACGGACCAATTGCAGGCGGCGATGACCGATCTCGAACGCTCATACGACATTACGCTGCAGGCTCTGGGCGACGCGCTCGACCTGAAAGACCGCGAGACGGAAGGCCACTCGAAACGCGTTACTGCTTTTACGATGGCCATTGCCCGTGCCATGGGGCTGCCACGGGAGCAGATTGACGTTATCGCGCGCGGCGCGTTCCTTCACGATATTGGCAAAATGGCTATTCCGGATCGCATTCTGCTGAAGCCGGGAAAGCTTGACGATGACGAGCGCACGATCATGCGCGAGCATTGCTACCACGGCTATCAGATGCTCAAGCGGATCCCTTTTCTCGCCGAAGTCTGCGAGATTGTTTATTCGCACCAGGAACACTTTGACGGATCCGGTTATCCTCGCCGTCTGAAGGGCACGGAAATTCCTCTCGGGGCGCGCATCTTTTCCGTCGCGGATACTCTCGATGCGATTATTTCCGACCGGCCCTATCGTCCGGCTCGGACTTTGGGGGCGGCGCGCAAGGAAATTGAGGCCTGGTCGGGACGCCAATTCGATCCTGAAGTGGTCGAGATCTTTCTGAAGATGCCGGACGATATCTTCGAAGATCTGCGCCGGGAAATTAACGCGCAGAGCTATCCTTTCGCCTATTCCTCTAACGCCAAGGGCGCGTCTTAAGTCGACACTTTTTCCTGCCCATACCGCACGAGGACTGCAACTCCAACTGTCCTCGGCGTTCTCAACGGTAGGCGGCATATTCACACTTTGGAAATGAACGTTCTGCGTTAGGCGGATCATTCGCATTAGGAGGAATTCCATGAAATCTGCAGCGTGGCTTCTGGCAGTCTTCATCCTGACGGCCGCATCGTCAGCTCAAGAACATCCTGCCCTCACCGCGCAACCCAATTCTGTCTACGTGGGCGCCGACGGGAAATTTGAATCGGCTCCGGATACTGCGGTGATCCAGTTCAACATCTCCGTGCAGGAGGACACGTCTCAGGCCGCCTACCAGCACGCGTCAAAAGATGTGGAGCAGGTGCGGGAAGTGCTGCGTGCCAATGGCATCGAACCGAAAGCCGCGACGATTGGATTTTTTTCTGTGCAGCCGATGTATGACTGGAAGAACGCCAGGCAAAAAGTGGTTGGTTACCGCGTAACCACTGACGTGACACTCAAGTTGAAAGATTTCTCCAAGATTGGGCCTATTACCCAGCAACTTGCCGATGCCAACGTCAGTGAGCGGCAGGCTTTAAGCTACACGCTGGAAAATGTTGACGAAGCCAAAAATAAGGCAGTGGAAGACGCGTATCGACGGGCTCGCAACTCTGCTGAGACGCTCGCCCGCGCGAGTGGCCGGGGTTTGGGAGAGCTTTCCTACGCGTCGGTCGACACATTCGAGAACCAGCGCATGCCGGTCCCGCACATGGCGCGCGCCATGGCGGCGATGGGCAATGCCACACCTCCGCCAACGGAGGAATTCACGCCGCAAAACGTGACCGTGACGGCGCACGTGAACGCTCTTTTCAATTTGAAGTAGGTGAAATGGCACCCCCCCGAACAAACCAGTGCGCGAAGGTTTTACGGAGTCGCCTTCGCGACCGCGATGCGGCTTGCATCTACGGTGATGGGCCTTTGAATCTCCATCTCGATTGACGTTCCAACCTCCAGCCTTACATCGCTGCCGCGCTTCAGCAGCGCCCACGCGACGCCCGCCGCTGCGCCCGCACCGGCTCCGATCCGCGCTCCGTTCAGGCCTCCCGTGGCCAACCCTCCCGCTG
>JBAWBG010000347.1:0-4668 GCA_049589695.1 Candidatus Sulfotelmatobacter sp.
GATAGCAGAGAAAGTCGATTGCCCCATCCATGCCTATGAGCGCAATCGAGCGCATGTTACCGATCACGCCGTAGTTTTCAATTGGCCGGAACGTCATGCGTAGAGGTCTCGTTCACCTTTGGATGAGGAAAATTCGCTTTCGACGCGCTTCCAGGCGACGGGAACATAGTAAATGCAACCTGAACCGCGTGCCTAACGGCAAGGCTGGCCTGCGCCCGGAGAAGCTTCGCGGACATACACTAACCGAAATTTCGGTCGAGCTCCCGACAGCCCAAACTATACCCCGAGGGAGTCCGCCGCAGTATTTTCTTCGGCTGAGCCGGTGGGGGGCGTACATCTTTTGTTTGGTCCTTGTCATGCTCTCAGCGAAACTGTCCTAACGTACGTGTTCATCGTGAGAAGCGCCGACGTCAGAAACACTGGCCAGCAGACTCGCCAGTTTCGCGACTTGTTCTTCAAATAAAGATGGCCCGGTGCGGGAAGCTGCCCGGTCGAATTGGTCTGTTCCATCGCCCGCCCTCGCATTGGAGCGAGATACTCCGACCGAGGTATGAAATTCATGCGCCCGTGTTGTGCGTGCGATTCGCACGATGTTGCCGGAATCGATGCCGCCACAAGGCATCAGTAGAATTCGTTCTCTGGCCGCCTGTACCAGACGGGCCAGCGTCGAAAGGGCGTCGACAGCACGCGCTTTGCCGCCGGATGTGAGAATGCGAGATGCCCCGGTCTGGATGATTTCTTCGAGCGACATTTCCAGGTTTGCAGAGGCGTCGAACGCGCGATGAAAAGTTACAGGCAGGGGATGAGCCAATTCCACCAGAGATTTCGTTTGTTCGATGTTAATACGGGTATCTTCGTGCAAACTCCCGAGCACAATGCCATCCATGCCGAACCGCTTCGCCGCCTGGATATCGTCTCGCATGATCTCCAGTTCATAACGGGTGTAGCAAAAATTGCCGGCTCGCGGACGAATCAAAACATGGATAGGAACGTGTACGTGGCGGCGAACGGTTTGCATCAATCCCGCGCTGGGAGTGATTCCCCCCGAGGGCAAGTCGCTGCAGAGTTCAATGCGTTGCGCGCCCCCGCACTCGGCGGCGAGGGCGTGGTCCACTGACTCCACACAGATTTCGAGAGCGAGTTGATGGGGCATGATTGACCGTGCGAAGAGCCTAAGGCTGCCGCCTGAGTTTAGCCCATGGGCCGTCCCTGAGTTTGCTGCTAGAAAGCGTAGTGCAGGCTAAGCTGTATCTGCCGTGCAGGCGACCGTACAGTGTTGATCAAGCCGAAACTGCTGTCGTTTATGTTGTTGTCAGGATACCCGTAGCTGGCGATGTTGAAGATATTGAAAAAATCGGCGCGGAAACCGAGGATGTTGTTCTCTCCCCATACGTGGAAATCCTTGAACAGTGACATATCGACCTGCCGATAGCCAGGGGCACGCTCAGTGCTGTTAGCCGCGGTTCCGAATTGAAACTGAGCTTCGTTGCCGTACGCGCATGTTCCATCATCGATTCCAGCCTGAAGACAAGGTGTGGCCGACGGATCCGTTCCCCACCAGTTCGTTAGAGAGCGATGTCGGATGACCATCTTGCGGTATTGATTTGCCCGATTAAACCCATAGGCATTCATCGCCTGGTTGTTATTTTGTCCGAAAATCGTAACCGGAAAGCCGGAATAGAGTATGGCAGAGGTTGAGACTTTCCAGCCTCCAAGCACGGCGTCGACTGGAGCTTTTGCACTGCTGCCATAGGTCCGGCCACGGCCATAGGGAAGGTCATAGACACCCACGAAGTTCAAACTCTGGCGAACATCGATTGCCGAAGGCCCCCAATCGGCTATTTCGTCGTAACCGTTCTGAAACGTGTCTCCGTTCCAACTGGCGTTGGACAACGCCCCCACGGCATAGTTTCCGGAGGAATTCGTTAAGGATTTTGCCAGGGTGTAGTTGAGCGTGTACTCGAGGCCGTAATGAGTTCTCTGGCGCAAAGTTACCTGGCCGGAGTTGTAATTCATCCGGGCTTCAGACTCGGTGATCAAGACCGCATTGCACTCTCCTACCAGCGAATAATAGGGCGACTGAAGCGCAGTCGGGAACCGTGAACCGCACCCTTGAAGGTTCGGATTATTAATGATTGCGTAAGCACCAGGCGCTTGCGCCAGGGTCAGTTGATTGCCATCGCGGTAGTCTGCGAGATGATCACCATCCTGTCCGTGATATCCCACACTCAGTGACAGTTCGTTGGTAAGCGCACGCTCGACGGTAAGGTTGTATTGCTGGATATACGCTGGCTGGTTATTCTGCGGCCAAACAGAGTAGGTCGAGTTGTTAATGCCGAGCGGCTGACTGAACGCATTTGCAACCGTAAACGGCGTACCCCCTGAAGTGTTCGTCGGACTAGAGGCATTTGTGTTGATTGACAGGGAAAAAGGAGGACTGGAAGTCAGGCGCTGATTGAAAGAATAGCCTTCAAAGAAGCTGGTTATGCCATAGCCGCCGCGAATCACCGTGTTGGGATTCAGTTGGTAGGCAAAGCCCAGACGCGGCATGATCTGTTTGTAGTTGGCGTTATAGCAGGCGCGGGTGGGGCATACGATCGAGCCCGGAACCGCCAGCGCGGGGACGTGGCCTGCGTATTCCACTGTCCCATTGGGCAGAACGTTGGCTGTTTTGTTGTTCTGTTCGTACCACGGCTGATCGAACTCGTAGCGCAGTCCAAGATTCAGTGTGAGTTTGGACGACATTTTAAAGTCGTCCTGAAAGTAGCCTGCGAGACGCCATTGGCGATTGCCTACATTGCCGAGGGGGGACGCGAGCTGAGTATTGAAGATTCGACCAAGAACGAAGTCCGCCGGACCGTATCCCGGACCATTCGACGCATTTAGATTTTCGGAGTAGACGCCAGTGTAGTTAAATTGCCCCAGGAATCCAACGTTGCCGGAGTTGAGATAGTTTTGCTGGTAGCGGGTCGCCTGACCACCCATTGTGAACAAGTGCCGTCCGCGCTGCCATGTAAGGTTGTCGTAGTAGTTAAAAGTATTGTCGGTGAAAACTTGCGGGTTGGCATTGGTCCCGATGTAGCTGGCATTATTGCTGAACTTCTGCCCAGTGAAACCCACGTATTGCTGCGTGCCAAACGGTATGCCGACTTTCGAGTCGCCGGTCAGGCCGAACTGGCCAGTTGGGTCACTGGGCACGCCGTTGTTCCAGCGAACGCGCGTGAAGCCGAAGCGAGCTTCGTTGATGATGCTCGGTGAGAAGGTGTGGACCCAGCTTGCGCCCCCGATCTTCGTCGGGTACGTGTTGTGCGCGGGGAAGGATATAGGGATTATGGCTGAAGTAAAGTCGCTGCCCGTGCCTTGCGAGTAAAAACCATTGATTTTGTTCGCAGCATTAATCGTCCAATCGACTTTGAAATCTTCCTGATTGTCTGTCACGAAGCTGTTTTGCGGACCCACGTAATTATTCTCAATCAATCCATCCTGGGGCGTTCGATTAGGGGCCGGGTAAAGAGTGGGATTTGCAGCAAGGAACTGGGCCAGCGGATTCACCACCGGCACCTGGTTATTCAAAAATGGAGCAAAATTATTTTGCGTGTCATAAAGCTGGATCCCTTGCGCAGTGAGGGCCGAGAAATTTCCCTTGAGCATCTCCGGAGTGAGGACACTGGCTTGCTGCAGTGGTTGCGCTGTATGCCTGCGGATGCCTTCGTAGTCTCCAAAAAAGAAGAGCTTGTTCTTCACGATAGGTCCGCCAAAAGTGCCGCCAAAAATGTTCTGGGTATAGCGGGTTATGGGGCTGTTCGTTAATCCATTGGCCCAGGCGTTGGCGTCGAGATTCTGGTTCTCCAGCAAGTCGTAGAGCGAGCCATGGTAGCGGTTGCTCCCAGATTTCAGAATGGTGACAATGTCGCCGCCATTGGCGTTTCCATAGGTGGCATTGGCGTTCGCCGAGATTACGCGCACTTCCGCAATAGCATCTGGCGCGGGATTATAAGCGATCAGGTTATTCTGCGGCTCGTTGTTCTCGGCGCCTTCGATGGTGTAGTTGTTTCCCTGCTCGCGATTGCCATTGATCGCTGCTATGCCGCTATTGTAGGTATCGCGCTCGATCGCGTTGTTTCCAATCATGCCGGTTGGATCGGTATCGACGGCGCCGGGCTCGAAGAGCGTGAGCGACGAGAAGTTGCGGCCATTCAATGGGATGTTCTCGATCTCGTGCGTGGAGAGCGTATTTCCCAGCGTCGCATCGCTGGTATCGAGGATGGGATGAATGTCCGACTGCACCACCACCGTAACAGAGTTCCCAATCTCCAGCCGGACGTTGAACTTTGCAGTCTGGTCGATCTCAAGCGCAAAAGCGGGAACCGTCTTTTTGCTGAACCCAGTCGCCTCGATGGTCACCGTATAAGTGCCGATCGGCAAAAAGCGGATCGTGTACACGCCCGCTGCGTTCGTTTTGGCGGAAGTCTCCACCCCGGTCGCAGTGTTTTCCGCGGTAACGTTCGCGCCTGCCACCAGAGCTCCGCTTGGGTCGGTTACCTCACCAGTGATCGAGCCGGTAACGGTTTGCGCCAACGCCGACGAGAGGCAGAAGAGGGCCGCGAAGGCACATCCGGGAAGACAGCGGAAGAAAGTTTTCATAAGAGGTCGCTCCTGCTGTGCGGG